>NZ_JBFAIP010000040.1:0-60664 GCF_040654775.1 Streptomyces sp. NPDC050636 | reverse complement strand
TGTGGAGGCATTGATAGCGGAGCAGCATGACATGGGGGTTTGCGATGCTATTGAGGAACTTGCGCGGCCACACATACCGCACAAAACCACTCAACAAAATGCCGCACTCCCTACCAAAATGCGGCCTGACCTGGGGCTATGCCGGGCATGACGTTAGCCGTCGGCCATGACTGCGCCCCACGTGCCGAAAGTGGCTGGAATCGAACCTACACTTCCCGCCCCCGCGCACACTGCCGATCCGCTCGCGGCCGAAGCCCGCGCGGACACCCCCTCGGACGCCTCGTCCGACTCCCCTCCGAGCGCTCCGGACGCCTCTCCCGGCACGGCTCGTGACGTCGTCCCCCCGGACGTCTCCCCCGTCGATCAGCTCATCGCCGTCCAGGACCGGCTCGCCGGCTGGATCTCCGATCTCAGCACGCTGCACGACCTCACCGAACAACTCGCGCGCACCCGCACTTTGGAGGAAGCCCTCCAGGAGATGCTGCGGGCCGGCGCGTACCTGGTCGGCGCGCAACGCGGCCTCGTCGTCCTCGAACCGGCCGACGGGCTGGGCCCGGACACCAGCATCGGCCTCGGCCTCGGCCGGTCCGACATCGGTCACATCGAGACCATCCCCCGACGCGCGCTGTCGTACGCGCGGATACTGGACGGCCTCCCCGAGCCGGGTGCCGCCGACGACGCCCGCAGGAACGGCGTCCCGGCGGCCAGGGCCGACACCCGTACCGAGATCGCCGAGCCGGACATCCCTGGCCAGAAGGGCCTCGACCCCCGCCTGCGCGAGGTCGCCGCCCGCCTCGGCTACGCCGCCAGCTACGCCGTCCCCCTGACCGCCGACCCGATCGGCAGGATCGGCGCCGTGGTCTGGCTCTATGACGAACCCGCGGAGCCCACCGAACGCCAGCGGCACCTCGTCGGCCTCTACCGTGCGCACTCCGCGGAGCACCTCGCCCGCCTCGTCGAACTCCACCGCAGCCGGCAGGCCGCGGCGACACTCCGTGAGGAGCTGCTGCCCAGCCGGCTGCCGCGGGTCCCCGGCGTACGGCTCGCGGTGGCGCACAGCACCGGGCCGCGCGGCGGTGGCGACTGGTACGACGCGCTGCCGCTGCCCGACGGCGCGCTGGGGCTCGCCGTCGGGTCGGTCACCGGGTCAGGGCCGAGCGCGGTGGCGGCCATGGGGCGGCTGCGCGCCTCGTTGCGCGCGTACGCCGTCATGGAGGGCGAAGATCCGGTCGCGGTCCTCTCCGATCTGGAGCTGCTGCTGCGGCTGACCGAGCCCGCCCGCAGCGCGACCGCGCTGTTCGCCTTCACCGAGCCGCCGCCCGGCGCACCGGGCGGGCCGCCCGCGCCCGAGATGCCGGCCGGCATCACCGACCCCTTCCCGCGCAAGCTGGTGCTCGCCGGGGCGGGGCACTGCCCGCCGCTGATCCTCGGCGATCTGCGTACCGAGTTCGTGGAGACCTCGCTGTCCGCGCCACTGGGCATGCTCGCGTGCTGGGAAGCACCGAGCGTGGAGGTCTCGCCGGCTCCCGGCGAGACCTTGCTGCTCTACAGCGACGGGCTGCTGCACCGCACCGGCGAACCGATGGACCGCGCCTTCGCCCGGCTGCACGCCGCTGCCGCGGGCGTGCCCAAGGCGAGCCGGCACGACCCGGAGGCGATCGTCGATCACATCCTGCGCACCGTTCTGCCGCAGGGCCTCGACGATCCCGCCTCGGAGGAGGACGTGGTACTGCTCGCGGCCCACTTCGACGAGTAGCGAGCGCCGGGAAACCCCGCGCGGCGGCGCCGTGCGGGGTTCCCCGCCTGCCAGGTCATAGCCGCGCACCCTGGACCGCCGTGGATTCGCACTTACGATGGAATGCGGTTCCCGCTTGGCACCGTTTCACGTGAAACGGTTCATAGCGGTTCACTCTTAAAAGGAGGCATGGTGACCGACGCGCCCACACCGGAGACCCCGGGCGAGGACGAGCAGCCGATCAAGCAGCGCAAGAACGGCCTTTACCCGGGCGTATCGGACGAGCTCGCGGAGAACATGAAGAGCGGCTGGGCCGACACCGAGCTGCGTGATCTCCAGCCGATCGAGCAGGCGCCGAACGCCGCCCTGCGCCGTACCGCGCTGTCCCGGCGATTCCCGGGTGAGCGCCTGGTGATCCCGGCGGGCAACCTCAAGACCCGCTCCAACGACACCGAGTACTCGTTCCGCGCGTCGACGGAGTACGTCTACCTCACCGGCGACCAGACCGATGACAGCGTCCTCGTCCTGGAGCCGCGCACCGACGGATCCGAGGGCCATGACGCGACGGTCTACCGGCTGCCCCGCTCCAACCGCGAGAACGGTGAGTTCTGGCTCAACGGCATGGGCGAGCTGTGGGTAGGCCGCCGCAACAGCCTCGCCGAGTCCGCGACACTGCTCGGCGTCCCCTGCCGGGACGTACGCGACCTCGCCGAAGCGCTGACCCAGGCCACCGGGCCGGTCCGCGTCGTCCGCGGCCATGACGCCGGGATCGAGACCGCGCTGGCCGACAAGGTCACCGCCGAGCGCGACGAAGAGCTGCGGGTGTTTCTCTCCGAAGCGCGCCTGATCAAGGACGAGTTCGAGATCGGCGAGCTGCAGAAGGCCGTCGACTCGACGGTGCGCGGCTTCGAGGACGTCGTGAAGGTCCTCGACAAGGCGGAGGCGACGTCCGAGCGCTACATCGAGGGCACGTTCTTCCTGCGCGCCCGCGTCGAGGGCAATGACGTCGGCTACGGCTCCATCTGCGCCGCCGGCCCGCACGCCACCACCCTCCACTGGGTCCGCAACGACGGCCGAGTCCGCTCCGGCGATCTGCTGCTCCTGGACGCCGGCGTGGAGACCACCAGCCTCTACACCGCGGACGTCACCCGCACCCTGCCTATCGACGGGCGCTACACAGACCTCCAGCGCAAGATCTACGACGCGGTGTACGAGGCCCAGGAGGCCGGCATCGCGGCGGTGAAGCCGGGCGCGAAGTTCCGCGACTTCCACGACGCCGCCCAGCGGGTGCTCACCGAGAAGCTCGTCGAATGGGGCCTGGTCGAGGGCCCGGTCGAGCGGGTGCTGGAGCTCGGGCTGCAGCGCCGCTGGACCCTGCACGGCACCGGCCACATGCTCGGCCTCGACGTCCACGACTGCGCGGCGGCCCGCACCGAGGCGTATGTGGCGGGCACCTTGGAGCCCGGCATGGTCCTCACCGTCGAGCCCGGCCTGTACTTCCAGGCCGACGATCTGACGGTGCCCGAGGAGTACCGCGGCATCGGCGTCCGCATCGAGGACGACATCCTGGTCACGGAGGACGGCAACCGGAATCTGTCGGCCGCGCTGCCGCGTACGTCCACCGCGGTCGAGGAGTGGATGGCGGGCCTGCTCGCCAAGTAGCGCCGAGGGCAAACGCGGGGCCGGACGCTGCCGTCCGGCCCCGCGTCGTCTCACTCCGCCCCGGGAGGCGCGCTGTCCGGCCTCGCATACGCGCCCGCGCGGGCCGCCGCCCAGACCGCGGTGGCCGCGGACTCGGCGAGCGCCATGTCGACGGGGCGGCGGGCGATCAGGATCCGGTAGTAGAAAGGCGCGCCCAGCGCGGACATCACTTCCTTCGGATCCGTGTCGGCGGACAGTTCGCCGCGCTCGATGGCGCGCTCCACCATCTGGCCGGCCAGTGCCAGCCGCGCGTCGAAGAACTCCCGCAGTACCGCCGCCGCTTCCGGATCGCGGGCCGCGGCGGAGACCCCCGCCTCGATCAGGCTGCGCCTGCGCGCATCCCCGTAGAAGGCGCCTATCGCACGGGCCAGCGCACGCAGATCCCCGGGCAGTGAGCCGGTGTCGGGCAGCAGCACATCGGCGCTCAGGTCCGACAGCAGCTCACAGACCATCCCCTCGATGCAGCGCCAGCGACGGTAGAGCGTCGCAAGGTGAATTCCCGAGCGCTGGGCGATCTTCTCCATGGTGATCGCGGCGAATCCGCCATCGCCCAACTCCTCGAAGACGGCGGCCAATACGGCCTGCCGGGTCCTGGCCGTACGCCCTCCCGGGCGGGTCTCTCCCGGAGGATGATGCCCTGTCATCACGGCGACTCCGTATTGCGTGGCGGGTTCACGCCAAGTATTGTCCAAGACTGATTAACACGAGCAACTTCGCGTTAATTCGGTGCGCGCCGGTCTCGCGGGACAGGGGACGCCGCGGGGGAGGTTCTCTCGCCCCGAGACCGCGCTGCACACCACCCTTCAAGGGCGATTTCCGGCCAGCTTCCGGCTGCCGATGTTCGCCGTGGGTCGACAGAACGGCCGCCGTATGGTCTTCCCTGGATCCCAGGTCGGCAAGGACCTTGGGCGGGCGACGAGTTCATCACCGGCGACCGGCGGTACACCTCACGACGCCATCGGCAGCGCCGCCCCCTCGCGCCACTTGAGGATCTTGTCGAAGCTGACCACCGCGCCCCGGCGGCCCGTGCGGTTGCGGTAGCGGACGTGGTCGGTGAGGGCCTCGATCAGAAAGAGCCCCCGGCCGTCCTCGGCGTATGCGGGGGCTTGCGTGGGGGTGGGGACGGCGGCCGGCACGGGGGCGCGGTCCGTCGGAGGATGGGGCGGGGCGGATGTCTGGGGGCGGCGGAAGCCGGGGCCCGAGTCGGTGACTTCGATGCGGCAGGTGTCACCGTCGATGAAGGCCGTGACGCGGTAGTCCTCGGTGGCGGCGTCGCCGCCGTGCTCGACGGCGTTCGCGCAGGCTTCGGAGAGGGCGACCGACAGGTCGTAACAGATGTCCGGGTCGACGCCCGCCGTCTCCATCGTGCCCAGCAGCAGACGCCGGGCGAGCGGCACGCTCGCGGCCTCGCGCCGCAGATGGAGGGACCACCAGATGCTCATCGCTCCAGCCTCCTGGCCACGGCTCGACATACCGATACCTATTGCCGCGCGCCAAGGTCCGTAAGCATGTCCGGGACGTGACACCGCTCATTCGGCGGATGCGGGCACAGAGCGCATGGGTGTAGGCAGCGCCCTCTTGCGCGCCCCCATGCGCCCCTGCCGCCCACCGTGCGGCCCCGGGACGCGGCTCTGAGCGGCGCCCTGCCGTAGGCGGCATTTCGGGGCAGTGGCATGATGGCGCCGCCATGAATGCCCCGCCCGCCACCACCGCGCGCGCAGCCGCCGATCTCCGGTTGCTGAGGGCCGCGGTGTTCACCGCGGTCTGTGTCGCGCTATCCGCGGCCGGGCACATGGCGGCCTCCTACGCCACGGTCCCGCTGTGGACGCTGGGCGTCGCCTGCGCCGTGGTGTTCGCGGTCGCAGCCCCACTGGCCGGGCGGGAACGCTCGCTGCCGGGGATCGCGGCCGGACTCGCTGTGGGGCAGCTCGCACTGCACTCGCTGTTCGCCATGGGGCAGCAGCCCCTCGCCGCCGGCAGCGGCGGCGTCAACGGGCTCTCCGACCAGGCAGCGATCGCGATGGCCCGGCAGGTGACCTGCGGGCTCGGCGCCGGGCGGCTGGACGGTGACGCGGCGCGCCGGATCCTCGGTTCCGGCGGCTTCCAAACGACCCACCACATGGCCGGCGGTGCGGTCGGCGACCCGACGATGGCGAACTGTCTCGCGCCGTCACTGCCGATGCTGTTGTGCCACCTGCTCGCGGCGCTCGCCGTCGGGTGGCTGCTGCGGCGCGGCGAGGCGGCGCTGTGGCGGCTGGTCAGGCTGTCCGCTCCGGCGGCGCGTGAGGTCGCTGCCGAGGCGCTCGTCGGCGCCCTGCGCGGGGCGCTCTCGCTCGTACGTGCCCTGCTCACGGGGCTCGGCTCGGTGCACGATGACGCTCCGCGCCCCCTCGTTTCGTACGGAGATGACAAACCCGGCCCGAACGACCTCGCGCTCCACCACAGTGTCGTCAGGCGAGGGCCGCCCGCCCTGGCCCTCGCGGCCTGACGTCACGCGAAGCACGCCCCCACAGGACGGGTACGGGCTCTCGCGCCGTCGCCGCACGCGCGCCAGATCACCGTTACCTCTTCCCTGTGGAGCGTTTCCGCCATGTCGGATATGACCAACAAGACCCACTCGAAGAACGCCGCGCGTCGGCTCGTCCGCCGGCTGCCCGTCGTCGGCGGGATCGCCGCCGGCAGCGTGCTGCTGCTCGCCGTCCCGGCCTTCGCGCACGTCAGCGTGCAGCCCGCCGGTCAGGCCGAGAAGGGCGGCTATGCGACCGTCAACTTCAAGGTGCCCAACGAGCGCGACGACGCCTCGACGGTGAAGCTCGAGGTCACCCTGCCGGCCGACCACCCGCTGGCGTCCGTGATGCCGGAGCCGGTGCCGGGCTGGAAGGTCAAGGTCACCAAGGCCAAGCTCGACAAGCCCCTCGAAATGCACGGCGAGAAGATCAACGAGGCGCCCTCGAAGATCACTTGGACCGCCGACGGCAAGGGCGTCGAGCCCGGCCAGTTCCAGCAGTTCCCGGTCTCCGTCGGACAGCTTCCCGAGGACGCCGACCACGTCGTCTTCAAGGCCCTCCAGACGTACTCCAACAAGGAGGTCGTGCGCTGGATCGAGCCGACGAAGGAGGGCGGCCCGGAGCCGGAGAACCCCGCGCCGGTGCTCGAACTCAGCGAGCCGAGCGGTGACGGCCACCACGGCGGCACCGGCAACAAGGACGCCAAGAGCGACGCCAAGGCCACGCGCGACGCGATCGCAAACGCGGGGGGTGCCGAGGCGTCCGGCAGTGACACCACCGCGCGCATCCTGGCCGTCGTCGGCATCGTCGTCGGCATCGCCGGTGTCGGCTTCGGTGTGCTGGCCGGCCGGCGCCGCAGCGCCTGATCACCGACCGGGCCGACGCCCGACCGGCGCCGGCCCGGCACCTCATTTCCCGGACCACCGGGATCTCTGGACCAACGGGAATTTCTGTAATGCGTAGCTCTGTAAGGCGTAGTGCCATGCCCAGCGCACTGCCTGGCGCACTGCGCCGAAGGACCGTGCTCGCCTCCGCCGTCGCGGCGGCCGCGGCCCTCACCCTCACCGCCTGCGGCGCCGACGACGGCAAGCCCGTCGCAGATGTCTCCGGCGCCACGGCCCCCAAGCCGATCGTCAAGCTCGACAACCCCATGGAGAAGCCGGACCTCGTCCTGACGGACACCAACGGCAAGAAGTACGACCTGCTGGAGAAGACCAAGGGCCATCCGACCCTGATCTACTTCGGCTACACCAACTGCCCGGACGTCTGCCCGCTGTCGATGGCCAACATCGCGGTGGCGGTCAAGCAGCTGCCGAAGGCCGAACAGAAGGATCTCCGGGTCGTGTTCGTCACCTCCGACCCCGAGCGCGACACCCCGGCGGCTCTCAAGAAGTGGCTCGGCGGAATCAACACCGACTTCACCGGCCTGACCGGCGACTTCGACACGATTCAGGCCGGCGCGCGCAGCGTGAACATCGGCATCGAGAAGCCCGTCAAGAAGAAGAACGGCGATGTCGTGTCGACGCATGGTGCCCAGGTTCTGATGTCGTCCCCCAAGGACGACCGGATCCACTGGCTGGGCATGCAGGAGGCGACCTCCGACGACTACACCAAAGCAATTCCGAAGATCATCAAGGGGCAGAACCCGTGAACCGCCGCACCACCCTCACCGCCGCCTTCGCCCTCACCGCCGGTCTCGCCCTGGCGGGCTGCGACACCGGGGAGGCCGCCCCGCAGCTCAAGGTCGACGGCGCGTACATGCCGCAGCCGGTCACCCAGGACATGGCCGGCGGATTCCTCACGATCAAGAACAGCGGCGCCGCCGACAAGCTCACCTCGGTCACCACCAACCTGGCCAAGGACGTCACGATCCACAAGACGGTCGGCAACAAGATGGAGCAGGTCACCTCCCTGCCCATACCGGCGGGCGGCGAACTCCGGCTCGAACGCGGCGGCAACCACCTGATGATCATGGGCCTCAAGGACAAGCCGGCCAAGGGCGACATCATCGGCATCCAGCTGCACTTCGCCCACGCCGAGCCCGTCAATGTGAACCTCCCGGTCAAGGCCATCAACTACGAGCCGAAGAAGTAACGGGCGGCACAGGTACAGCAGTCAAACCGTCACAGCGACGGCAGTTAGGGGAGCGATCACTATGGTCACCACCGGGCTACGGCCGCGACGGTCCGCCGGACTGCGGCTGCTGGTCGTCATGGTGGCGCTGGCCGGCGCGCTGTTCGGCGGCGCCACCCCGGCGTCCGCGCATGCCGCACTGACCGGCAGCACGCCGGCACAGGGCTCGGTGGTGGACCGCGCCCCCGAGGAGGTCACACTGACCTTCTCCGAGGGCGTGGCCATGGGCGATGACTCGATCCGCGTGCTGGATCCGCGGGGCAAGCGGGTGGACCGCGGAAAGCTGCGCAATCTGTGCAGCGGCAGCACCGTCAAATACGGCGTGGGGCTGCCGCCGGGACTCGCCGACGGCACCTACACCGTCGCCTGGCAGGCAGTCTCCGCCGACAGCCACCCGGTCTCCGGCGCCTTCACCTTCTCCATCGGCGCGCCCTCCAAGACCGCCGCCGCAGTGCCGCAGCAGGAGGCCGGCGGCGGGTTGGTGGGCGCGCTCTACGGCATCGCCCGCTATCTGGCGTACGCCGGTTTTGTGCTGCTGGCGGGTGGCGCCGCCTTCGTGGTCGCCTGCCGCCCGGCCGCATCCTGCGTACGGTCCGTCCAGCGACTGGTCGTCCAGGGCTGGGCGGTGCTGACCGCCGCCACCATTGCGATGCTGCTGCTGCGCGCCCCGTATACCGGGTCCGGGGAACTCGCCGACGTCTTCGACCTCGGCGGCCTCAAGGACGTCCTGAACACCAAGCCGGGGGCGGCGCTGGTCTCCCGGCTGCTGCTGCTCGCCGCCTCGGCGGTGTTTGTGGCGGTGCTTTTCGGGGCGTATGCGCAGGCGCACGAGAGGGGGCGGGAGGCGGCGGACGGCTCGGATTCGAAGTCCGATTCTGAATCCGAATCGGCTTCGGCGTCGGATTCGGCTTCCGACAAGGCGGGCGCCACGGGAGATACGAGCACCGCCACCGCCGACGAGGGCGCCAAGCGGCGCCGGGATCTCACCTTCGGCCTCTCCTTCGGCGGGGTGATCGTCGCCGCCGGTCTCGCCGCGACCTGGGCGATGGCCGAACACGCCTCGACCGGGCTGCAGACCGCCATCGCCATGCCGGTCGACGTCCTGCATCTGCTCGCCGTCGCCGCCTGGCTCGGCGGGCTGACGGCCCTGCTGGTGTCCCTGTACTGGGGCCCGTCCGTGGAGCGGAGCGCGGTACGCCGCTTCTCGCGGATCGCGTTCGGCTCGGTGCTGGTGCTGGTGGCCACCGGGATCTACCAGTCCTGGCGGCAGGTCGGCAGCTGGCGCGCGCTGACCGACACCTCGTACGGCCAGCTGCTGCTGGTCAAGGCGGGTCTGGTCGTGGTGCTCGTGGGCATCGGCTGGACGTCGCGGCGGTGGACGGCCCGGCTCGCGGAGGTCCGTACGGCGGGGGCGGGGTCCTCGGACACCGAAGCGGACACCGAAGCGGACACCGAATCGGAGCCGGAGCGGGAGTCGGAGCGGGAACCGGAGCGGGAACCGGAGCGGGAGCTCGAACGCGTAGCCACCACCGACGCCCACTCCACATCCGACGCCCACTCCACATCCGGCGCCGACGCCGACACCGGCGCCGACACCGCCCCCGACCCCGAACCCACCCCCGACCCCGCCCGCGCCGCTCAACTGGCCCGCCAGCAGGCCGCGTTGAGTACTGCCCGGACCAAGCGGATCCGCGACGCCGACCCGGAGCGGCTGGGGCTGCGGCGGTCCGTGCTCGCCGAGGCGTCGGTCGCCGTCGTACTGCTCGCGGTCACCACCGTGCTGACCGCCACCGAACCGGCCCGTACGGAAGCGGCGGTCAAGGCCGCGGCCGGGCAGTCCGCCGACGCCAACCAGCCTCAGGTGCTGTCCATCCCCTTCGACACCGGCGGCCCGCGCGGCAAGGGCACCGCCCGGCTCGACCTCGACCCCGGACGCAGCGGCAGCGCCAACGAGCTGCGGCTGCGGATCTCCGACCCGTCGGGCAAGGCCATGGACGTCCCGGAGGTGAAGGTCTCCTTCACCCTCAAGGCCAAGAAACTCGGGCCGCTGCCGGTCGTCCCCAAGCACAGCGGTACGGGCCGCTGGAGCGCGCACGGCGTGCAGCTGCCGGTCCCCGGGCAGTGGCAGCTCTCGCTGCTCGTACGGACCTCCGACATCGACCAGGTCACCGAGACCAAGAACGTGAAGATCGGCTGATGAGCAAGCAACCCAAGCAGGCCCCGGATCCGCAGACCTCCCTGGAGCTCTCCCGCCGCCGGCTGCTCGGCACGGTCGGTGCGGCGGGTGCGGCCGGGCTGGTCGTCGGCGGGGCCGGGGGCACCATCGCGGCCTCCGCCGAGCAGTCCGACGCACCCACCGCGCTCACCACCGTCGGCTCGACCGAGGTCCCGTTCCGCGAGGAACGCACCAAGCACCAGGCGGGCATCACCACTCCGTTGCAGGCCAACGGGCATCTCGTCGCCTTCGACCTGGCCCCGGGAGCGGACCGCAAGGCTGCCGCCGCGCTGCTGCGCCGCTGGTCGCGGACGGCGGAGGAGCTGATGGCCGGGCGGACGCCGGACGCCGACACCGGGGTCGCGCTCGACGCCGGACCGTCCTCGCTGACCGTCACCTTCGGCCTCGGCCACAGCTTCTTCGACCGTACGGGCCTCCGGAAGCGGCGCCCGGTACAGCTCGACCCGCTGCCCGACTTCTCCGCCGACGCGCTGGACGGCAAGCGCAGCAACGGCGATCTGTGGATCCAGATCGGCGCCGATGACGCACTGGTCGCCTTCCACGCGCTGCGCGCACTCCAGAAGGACGCGGCCGGCAGCGCGCGTCTGCGCTGGCAGATGAACGGTTTCCACCGCACACCGGGTGCCACCGCGCACCCGATGACCACCCGCAACCTCATGGGCCAGATCGACGGCACCAACAACCCCAAGCCCTCCGACGAGGACTTCGACGAGCGGATCTTCGTGGGGCGGGACGCCGACCAGGAGTGGATGCGCGGCGGTTCGTACGCCGTCGTCCGCCGGATCCGGATGCTGCTGGACGACTGGGAGAAGCGTTCACGGGGCGAACAGGAGAAGGTCATCGGGCGGCGGAAGAGCAACGGGGCGCCGCTGACCGGCGGTTCGGAGACCACCCCGATGCGGCTGGACGAGAACGACCCCGACGGGCTGCCGGTGATCCCCGCGAACGCGCATGCGCGGATCGCGGCGCCGGAGTCCAACCAGGGCGCGGCGATGCTGCGCCGCCCGTTCTCCTTCCACGACGGCTTCCGCGACGACGGCGCACCGGACGCGGGCCTGCTCTTCATCTGCTGGCAGGCCGATCCGCTCCGCGCCTTCACCCAGGTCCAGCGGAAGCTGGACCGCGGCGATGCGCTCTCCCCGTTCCTGCGGCACGAGGCGAGCGGACTGTACGCGGTGCCGCCCGCCGCAGCGTCCGGCGACTACGTGGGGCAGCCGCTGCTGGAGGGGTGAGAGCGCAGCCCGGTCCGGGCCCGTGCGGGCTCGGTATCGTGACAGGACAGGGAGAAGATCGGCGGGGCGCCCCCGCAGTCACGCGAGGAGTCACCTGCATGTCGGCCAGCCGCTACACCTATCTCGGCCCCGAGGGCACGTTCACGGAGGCCGCGCTGCGCACGCTTCCCGAGGCGGCCACCCGGGAGCTGGCGCCGATGGTGTCGGTACCGGCCGCCCTGGATGCGGTGCGGGGCGGAGAGGCCGCCGCCGCGCTGGTGCCGATCGAGAACTCCGTCGAGGGCGGAGTGACCACCACCCTCGACGAACTGGCCTCCGGCGAGCCGCTGATGATCTACCGCGAGGTGCTGCTGCCGATCGCCTTCGCGCTGCTCGTACGGCCCGGTACGGCCCTGCACGACGTGAAGACGGTGACCGGCCACCCGGTCGCCCAGCCGCAGGTGCGCAAGTGGCTGGCAGCCCAACTCCCGGAGGCCGTATGGGAGTCGGCGGCCTCGAATGCCGACGGTGCGCGGCTGGTGCAGGAGGGGCGCTACGACGGTGCGTTCGCGGGTGAGTTCGCGGCGGCGACGTACGGCCTGGAGCCGCTGGTCACCGACATCCATGACGCGCAGAACGCGGCCACCCGCTTTGTGCTGGTGGGCCGGCCGGCCCGGCCCGCGGCGCCCACCGGCGCGGACAAGACCTCGGTCGTGCTGTGGCTGCGCGAGGACCACCCCGGCGCCCTGCTGGAGCTGCTGCAGGAGTACACGATCCGCGGCGTCAACATGATGCGGATCGAGTCCCGGCCGACCGGTGAGGGCATCGGCCGCTACTGCTTCTCGGTGGACTGCGAGGGGCACATCACCGACCGCCGCGTCAGCGAGGTGCTGATGGGCCTCAAGCGGATCTGCCGCGAGGTGCGGTTCCTCGGTTCGTATCCGCGGGCGGACGAGGTGACGGCGACCGTACGGCCGGAGATGACCGACGCGGCGTTCGTGGAGGCGTCGGACTGGCTGACGCGCTGCCAGGACGGGCGGAGCTGACGACGGACGGCCGGGGCCGCTGCCCGGTCCAGATCGGGGCACATCCTGTGACCTGCGTCTTTGGCGGCCGGGAGTTTTCCACAAAGTTATCCACAGGGCTGGTTCTCGACCTGTGGGTAAGTCGACACAAGAGCCGGACAGAGTCGACAAATACCTCTACCGACCTCACACCTCTCCACAGAGCCCCACCCTGGGCCGCGTCAGCATAATTTACGCGATCAATCCTTTAGGGCGAGGCAATCCCACACGAAAGAGTGCGGGAAGGTGGTTTGAACAAGGAATCCATAGTGGAACATTCCGGGAACGGAATGATCACCTCCGACTTCCACAGATCTCGCACACAGCCTGTGGATAAGACTCCCGGAACCCCCAACCCCTGTGGACAACCCGGGGGATGGCCCCGGAACGGGGTCCGGACGGTGACCCAGGGTGGCTCCGTGGATCCACAGCGCGAATGCCGCATACCGGATACCGAACACCACGACCGTCCCGGGAAATGAACAAGGAATTCCACAACGACCGACGCGGCGACCGCGGACCCGACCCCTTCCCGTGCGGCCCCGGCATTCCCTCGATCCCGCAATCCCGAAATCCCGCAAGACCGCCATTCCCGTTCATGGAATAAATAACCCAAAACGGACAAAGGTCGGCACGGGGCAATATCACGTCGAGCGCCGGTGCACGGCCCCGGTAGCCTGGTGGGGTGATTGACCTTCGCCTGCTCCGTGAGGACCCCGACCGTGTGCGCGCCTCCCAGCGCGCCCGTGGAGAGGACGTCGAGCTCGTCGACGCCCTTCTCTCCGCCGACGAGCGGCGCAGGTCGTCCAGCGTCCGCTTCGACGAGCTGCGCGCCGAGCAGAAGGCGCTCGGCAAGCTCATCCCCAAGGCCGCCGGCGACGAGAAGGCCGCGCTGCTGAAGAAGGCCGGTGAGCTGTCCGCCGCCGTCAAGGCCGCCGACGCCGCGCAGGACGAGGCCAAGGACGAGACCCAGGCGCTGCTGCTGAAGCTCGGCAACATCGTCCACCCGGACGTGCCGATCGGCGGCGAGGAGGACTTCACCGTCCTCGAAACCCTCGGTACCCCGCGCGACTTCGCCGCCGAGGGCTTCGAGCCCAAGGACCACCTGGAGATCGGCGAGCTGCTCGGCGCGATCGACGTCGAACGCGGCGCCAAGGTCTCCGGCTCGCGCTTCTACTACCTCACCGGCATCGGCGCGCTCCTGGAGCTCGCCCTCGTCAACGCCGCCATCGCGCAGGCCACGGCGGCCGGTTTCACGCCGATGCTGACGCCCGCCCTGGTGCGCCCGCGCGCCATGGAAGGCACCGGCTTCCTCGGCCAGGCGGCCGAGAACGTCTACCACCTGGAGAAGGACGACTACTACCTGGTCGGCACCTCCGAGGTCCCGCTCGCCGCGTACCACATGGACGAGATCGTCGACGCGGCCAAGCTGCCGCTGCGCTACGCCGGTTTCTCGCCGTGCTTCCGCCGCGAGGCCGGTACGTACGGCAAGGACACCCGCGGCATCTTCCGGGTCCACCAGTTCGACAAGGTGGAGATGTTCTCCTACGTCGCGCCGGACGACGCGCAGGCCGAGCACCAGCGGCTGCTGGACTGGGAGAAGCAGTGGCTGACCGGCCTGGAGCTGCCCTTCCAGGTGATCGATGTCGCCACCGGTGACCTCGGCGCCTCGGCCTCCCGCAAGTTCGACTGCGAGGCCTGGATCCCCACCCAGGGCAAGTACCGCGAGCTGACCTCGGCGTCGAACTGCGACGAGTTCCAGGCGCGCCGGCTCTCGGTCCGGATGCGCGAGACCGTCAACGGCAAGCAGAAGGTCCAGCCGCTGGCGACGCTGAACGGCACGCTCTGCGCCGTACCGCGCACGATCGTGGCGATCTTCGAGAACCATCAGCAGGCGGACGGTTCGGTGCGCGTCCCCGAGATGCTCCGTCCCTTCCTGGGCGGCCGCGAGGTCCTGGAGCCCGTCTCCAAGTGACCGCCGCCGCAGCCTCACTCCCCTACAAGCTCATCGCGACGGATCTCGACGGGACGCTGCTGCGTCAGGACGAGAGCGTCTCCGAGCGCACCCGTGCGGCGCTCGCCGCGGCCACCGCGGCGGGCGCGGCGCATATCGTCGTCACCGGCCGGTCGGTGCCCTGGACCCGGCACATCCTCGATGCCCTGGACTACCAGGGCCTGGCGGTGTGCGGGCAGGGCGCGCAGGTCTACCACGCGGGAGAGCACCGGCTGCTGACGTCGGTGACGCTGGACCGGCAGCTGGCCGGCCTCGCACTGTCCAAGATCGAGGCGGAGACCGGCCCGCTGTATCTGGCGGCGAGCCGGGACGGCCTGGAGGGCGAGGTGCTGGTCGGCCCCGGCTACCGGGTCCAGGAAGGCCCGCTGCCGACCGTCGTGATCGACGACCCCGCCGAGCTGTGGGCGGCCCCGCTCAACAAGGTCTACCTCCAGCACCCCACCCTCGACGACGACGCCCTGGCGCAGGCCGCGCGCGAGGTCGCCGGCGATCTGGTGGGGGTGACGGTGGCCGGCGAGGGCATAGTCGAACTGCTGCCGCTGGGCCTGTCGAAGGCCACCGGGCTGTCGCTGGCCGCCCGCCGCCTGGGCCTCAAGGCCAAGGAGACGCTCGCCTTCGGTGATATGCCCAACGACATCCCGATGTTCGCCTGGTCCGCGCACGGCGTGGCGATGGCCAACGCCCATGACGAGCTGACGGCCGTCGCGGACGAGATCACCGCCTCCAATGAGGAGGACGGCATCGCGCGGGTACTGGAGCGGCTCTACTCGATCTGAGGGGCTTCCGGAGACGGTTCCCGGGGGTCCGGCTCGTCCCGGGCCGCCGGAGTGAGCGGCCAGGCGGCGAAGCCGAGGACCAGTGCGAGAGCGTGGCCGATGTCGGTGAAGGTCGCGCCGGTCAGCAGGGGTACACCGAAGAACACCAGCACTCCGGCGAGGTATCCGTAGCGCCAGGGCGGCCGCAGACGGTACGTCAGCACACCGGCAGCGGCCGCCAGCCCGTAGGAGACGCCGATGTCCACGACATGGGTCATCGAACGCGGCAACTGGTGTCCCTCGATGGCCAGCAGGACGAGTTCCTGGCTGGCGAGGGTGGCGGCGACATGCGCCGCGCCGACGGTCAGCAGCCAGCGCCAAGTTCCCATCCAGCGCTCGACGTTGGCGTGCAGCAGCTCGAACATCACCACGTAGAGCAGAAACGACTCGGGTCGCTCGATCCAGAATCCGCTGATCAGCAGCGAGGGCAGCGGATGCTCGTTCAGCTCGTGGATGTTGCTGCTGGTGCGGTGGAGGAGGAACTGCCCCAGTCCCTCGGAGGCCGAGGCGATGACGAGGCTGGTGATGCCGATGATCAGCAGCCAGATGTGTGTGCCGGGAGTGGAACGGATCCAGGCCAGTGCCCAGGCGGACGCCCGGCGGAGGGGGGCGCGGGTGGAGTGGGCCTTCCCGTCGGCTTCACCGTCGGTTCTCACCGTTAGAGGCTAGCGCGGGTGGGAGTGCACGACGGGGGTGGGGCGGGTCGGCACCCGGATCCGTACGGCCGTACGGGGTTCCGGGTTGCCGCCCTGGGCCCTGTGACGATCTTCGCGCCGCATCCATACCCAAGTCAATCCTCTGATTTCCTTTCAGATCTCTTAGGGATAGCTTGGGTTGAGAGGTTAGCGTGAGCCCATGACTCTCGACGACCTCCGCGCCTTCGTGGCCGTCTGCGAGGCGGGCAATCTCAGCGCCGTCGCCCGGGACCTGGGCTGCACACAGTCGGCCGTCAGCCAGCGCGTCAAGCGGCTCGAACGCGAGGCGGGCATCGGCCTGTTGGAGCGCCGGGCGCGCGGTGTCGCGCCGACCCAGGCCGGCCGGATCCTGCATCGCGCGGCGGCCGACGGCCTCGGCGGGCTGGATCTGGCACTGCGCACGTTGGCCGATATGCGGGAGGGCGACGGCGGCACGGTCCGGGTGACCACGGGCGCCACGACCGTACGGCACTTCATGTCCGACGCGGTCGTCGACTTCCGCTCCCGGCATCCGCAGGTCAACCTGGAGTTCCAGACCGAGAGTTCCAGCCGCCGCTGCTTCGGAGCGGTCGCGGACGGTACCTCCGAGCTGGCCTGGATCACCATCGGCCCGCCGGTGCGCGGCATCGAGCAGCATCCGGTGATCGATCTGCCGTGGGTGCTGGCCGTACGCGCCGACGATCCGCTCGCCGCACGGGAGCGGATCGAGCCCGAGGAACTGGCCGGCATCCGGCACATACGGCTGCCGGAGAACTCCACGTCCCGAATGCGGCTCGACGGCCACCTGAACCGCCGGGAAACCGGCCCCGTCCCGCCGCCTAGCACCACCAGCGTCGCCGACTGGGACACCGCCCTGCTGCTGGCCGAACTGGGCGTCGGCCACGCGGTGGTACCGGAACTGCCGGGTCGCCGGGCCGCCAACACCCCGGCGCTGCGGCTGGTGCCGATCCCCTCACTGCCCCCGCTGGCGACGGGCTGGGCGGTACGCCAATGGGAGGCGCTGAGCCCGGCGGCCGTGGAGTTCGCGGAGACGGTTCGCTGCGCTTTGCGTGCGCCGCTTGCTTGAGGGGGCGCCGGCGGTCCGCTGCCGATTCGCTGCGCTTTGCCGGGGCCGTTTTTGGCTGTCCCGCCGTGATGGTTGCGGCGGGCTGTTGCCGCTGCGCGGGGCTGTCGGGTGCGGTTCCGGGCCTCCGGACTTCGTCCTGCGGTCCGGCCCCTCCCGTTGGGGGTGAGAGAGGCCGGTGGGTGTGCACGTAAGCGGTCACGCGCGCCCTGTGGACGCCTTCCGGTGGAGTGCTTGCCGCGACGTCAAGGTCAAGTGCGGCGGTCCACGGACGGTGGATGGCGATTCCTGGAGCATGGGTGAGGATTCACTGAGGGTGGAGATTCACCTACGGAACGTGAATTTCTGTGGTGGGCATCGGACACGAATCGTTGCACTTCGTTCACCAGTCGTCGATGGCGCGTCACAGAGCGTTGCTCCTCGGCCACTGGGCGGCAGTATCGCGTCAAGTCCTGTCCACGAATCGTCAATGATGCGTCAGAGGGGACGGAGCTCTCCGGTTTTCCGGGAATAGCGTCAGAGACGAGCCCCGGCGCACGCGTCTTCCACCGGTCCGGGGCCGACGTCCTGCCCAAGGAGCAATGCCGTGTCCCACAACACCTTGTACGCGGAAGATCCCGAACCCGCCGATCGCGTCCCGGCCGGGCCTCTCTTCGTCCCCGTCCGGTCGGGTCCAGCGGGCTGCACGGCCCGCCTGTTCCGCACTCCCCTCGGCAGCCGTACCGCTGTCGGCTTCACCTCGAAGCAGCGACTGACCGCGGCGCTCGGCGGCGGCCAGTCCTGGGTCACGCTCTCCGAGCCCGCGCTGCGCGCGCTGACCGAGCCCCTAGGGACGACAGTCGTAACCGTCGACCCACGGTTCGCCCCTGACTTCTCCCAGGTTCGTCACGTACGGGCCGCTTGAGGAAGGGGCACGCACCATGAGTCACTCCATGAGCCATGGCATGAGCCACGGCACGCTGCCCCAGGCCGGGGCGGCCGTGGCGGCCGCTGCGCCTGCTACGTCGCATGGCGCCACCGCGCCGGTGGCGCCACCGCCACAGAGGGCCCGGTCCAGCGCCCCCGCCACGCAGCCCGACGCCCCGAGCGTGCCTCTGGGGGATGAGCCGCTCGCCATCTGGCCCGGGTCCGCGGTCCCCCTCCCGCACGACGACCTTGCCGTGGGCGGAGTCCCCCTCACCGAGCTGGCCGACCGCTTCGGCACACCCACCTACGTCCTGGACGAGGACGAGGTGCGGCGCCGCTGCCGCGCCTATCTGCGCGCCTTCCCAGACGCCGATGTCCTCTACGCGGCCAAGGCGTTCCTGTGCCGCGCCATGGCGCACTGGGTCCGCGAGGAGGGCCTCGGCCTCGACGTCTGCTCCGCCGGTGAGCTGGAGCTGGCCGTGACCACCGGCTTCCCGCCCGAGCGGATCGTGCTGCACGGCAACGCCAAGAGCCCGGACGACCTGGGCACCGCGCTGCGGCTCGGCGTCGGGCGGATCGTGATCGACAGCACCTCGGAGATCGCCCGGCTGGCCGCCGCGGTCCCGGCGGGCAGCCGCCAGAAGGTGCTGATCCGGGTCGTGCCGGGGATCGCCGCGGGCGGCCACGCCAAGATCCGTACCGGGACCGACGACCAGAAGTTCGGGCTGTCGGTCGCGGACGGCTCCGCGCAGCACGCCATCGCCCGGGTACTGGGCCAGCCGCACCTCGAACTGGTGGGCCTGCACTGCCACTTGGGCTCGCAGATCACCACCGTCAAGCCGTATCTGTCGGCCGTACGGCGGCTGGTGGGGCTGCTGGCCCGGGTCCATGAGCAGCACGGCATCACGCTGCCCGAGCTGGACCTCGGCGGCGGCCACGGCATCGCCTACCGGCCCGGCGAGCCCACCCTCGACATCGCCTGCCTCGCCGCCAAGGTCCGCGCCGAACTGGCCCGCGGCTGCGCGGCGGCCGGACTGCCGGTGCCGCGACTCGCCGTCGAGCCCGGCCGCGCCATCGCCGGCCCGGCCGGTGTCGCCCTCTACCGGGTGCTGGCCGTCAAGCGGACCGGGACGCACACCTTCGTGGCGGTGGACGGCGGGATGAGCGACAACCCCCGGCCGGCGCTGTACGGGGTGCGCTACGCGCCCCGCCTGGTCGGCCGCCGCTCGGCCGCCACGCCGGAAGCGGTCACCGTCGTCGGCCGACACTGTGAGGCGGGCGATGTCCTCGCTTCCGACGTCCGACTCCCCGGCGACATCCGGCCCGGCGACCTGCTCGGTGTCCCCGTGGCGGGCGCGTACCACCTCTCGATGGCCTCCGGCTACAACCTCGTCGGCCGCCCTCCGGTCGTCGCGGTGGCCGGCGGCCAGGCCCGGCTCCTGGTACGCCGCGAATCCTTCGCCGACATTCAGGAGCGGGATATCGGGTTGTGAGGAGGGTGCGGGGCGGGGTGCGGGTGTGCGGAGCCCGCACCCCGCCCCGCACACCCCCGCTTCCGTTATACGTGTACGCTGAAGCCAAGTTGTAGGATGACTGGGCAACCGGACAGGCGGGCGAGACGCGCGGACACGAAGGACGGACGGTCATGGCACTGCAGGCAGCGGGACGGCACTCCCTCGTGGACACCGTCGTCGAGTCCCTGCGATCCCAACTGGCCGCGGGGGAGTGGAAGGTCGGCGCCCGCATCCCGACCGAGCACGCCCTCGCGGAGCAACTCCAGGTCGGCCGTAACACCGTCCGCGAGGCGGTCCGGGTGCTCGTACACGCCGGGATGCTGCGCTCACGGCAGGGTGAGGGCACGTTCGTGGTGTCCACCGCCGACCCGGGCGACATCATGCGCGGCATCCAGCGGGCCGGCATCCGGGACGTCCTGGAGCTGCGGATCGCGCTGGAGGCGGAGGCCGCCCGGCTCGCCGCGCTGCGGCATGAGCCCGCCGACCTGGAGCGGATGCGGGCGGCCCTGGACGCCCAGGCCGGGCTGGCGGACGCCGACGGGCAACCCGACTCCGGCAACATTGAGCTCTACGCCGATCACGACATCGCCTTCCACAAGGCCGTCGTCGAGGCCGCGCACAACACGGCGCTGACGGCGACGTACGGCTGGTTCAGCAGCTCGGTGCGGGAGGCGCTGGTCAGCGCGCTCGACGACCAGGCGATGCCGAGGGTCGTGCACGGCGATCACCGCCGCGTCATGGACGCGATCGCGTCGGGCGACCCGGAGGGCGCGGAGCGGGCCACCCGTGAGCTCCTCGAAAAGCCGAAACGGGCCGTAGAGGCGCTGCTCGCCGCCCGCTGAGACAAGCCCCGGCCCACCTCTCGTTTCCCCTTCCATTCCCGCCGCGCACCCCTCAGCGCCCCAACTCCCCCTAAGCACCGCACGATTGGCGAGGTACACACGCATGCCAGGGACCAGGTCCGAAGCCCCCTTGATCGACGCCGAGGAGGATCTGGCCGCGGCACCACAGGTCGTCGCGGCCCGCCGCCGGCTGCGGGCCCACCCGGTCCTCGTGCTGGCCGGTATCGTCCTCGCCGCGCTCAACATGCGGGCGGCGCTGGCCGGTGTCTCGCCGCTGCTCAGCGAGATCGGCGGGCACTTCCACCTGGCCGCGACCGCCAGCAGCCTGGTGACGACCATCCCGCTGATCTTCATGGGTCTGGGCTCGATCGTCGCGCCCAAGCTGGCCCGCCGTTGGGGCACCGAGACGGTGCTGTGCGCCGCGCTGGTGCTGCTGTGCGGCGGCATCGTGCTGCGGATCGCCCCGCCCGTCGTCGCGCTGTTCGTCGGCTGTGCGGTGGTCGGTACAGCCATAGCCCTGCTGAACGTGCTGATGCCGGGCCTGATCAAGCGGGACTTCCCGGAGCGGGCCGCCGGCATGACGGCGCTGTACTCCACGGCGATGATCCTCGGCGCGACCGTCTCCGCCGCCTCCGCCGTACCGCTGGAGAACGCCCTCGGCGGCTGGCAGGGCTCGCTGGTCTCCTGGTCGCTGCTGGCCGCCGTCGCCGCGGTCGTCTGGATCCCGCAGGCGGTCATCGCCCGGCGCGGCACCCATCTGGGCGAAGCCGCGGCCACGCCCGTGCACGCCACCGAGGAGCGCGGCCCACGGCTGAGCCGTTCCCCGCTGGCCTGGCAGGTCACGCTCTTCATGGGCTCGCAGTCGCTGATCGCGTACGTGATCATCGCCTGGATGCCGACGGTCTTCACCGATCACGGCATGGGCAAGAGCGAGGCGGGCCTGGTCTTCGCCTTCAGCACGCTGGTGCAGATGGTGGGGTCGTTCGTGGTGCCGATTCTCGCGGGACGGATGCGCCGTCAGCGGCTGCTGGGCGTGGCCGTCTCCGGGCTGATGGCCTGCGGTGTCACCGGACTGCTGGTGGCGCCGGTGGCCGGCGCCTGGCTGTGGGCCGCGCTCCTCGGTACCGGGCAGGGCGGTGCGCTGGGCCTGGCCCTGACGATGATGGTGCTCCGCTCCGGCGACGCACACACCGCCGCCCGCCTCTCCGGCATGGCCCAGACCGGCGGCTACCTCCTGGCCGCGGCCGGCCCGCTGGCCCTCGGCGCGGTCCACCAGACCACCGGCGGCTGGACCGTCCCGATCGCCCTTCTGCTCGCCGTCTGCTCCGGCCTGGCGCTCCTGGCCCTGGGCGCGGGCCGCGACCGACGGATCGGGGACGGGGCGTAGGGCACGGGCACGGGGCACTGGGCGTAGCGCGTACGGGTGCATGGGCAGGCCGCGGGCGGGGCGCGGTGGCCGGCGGGTCCGCGGCAGCGATCCGGGCCCAGGGGAGGCCGCCGACGGCGGTCCGGATCCGGGGGTGGCCGCGCCGTATCCGCGGGGACTGGCCTACCGTGCCCTCATGAGCGATGTTCAGCGCACCGTTCGCCGGCCGGGCCCGCGGTTCTCCCGCACCGGCTGGCTCATTCTTGCGGCCGTTCTGTGTGTCCTCGCCGTTGTCGCCGTGCTGGTCCTGCCGCGGCTGCTGCGCGGCGGGCCGGAGCGCGAGGAGAGGCTGACGGTCCCGGAAGGGCTGCGGGCCGCCCAGGTCTACGCCGCCGCCGACAAGGCCCTGCATGTGACCGCCGGGACCACCGCCAAGGCCGCCAAGACCGCGCGGCTCGCGTTGCCGAAAGAGGCAAAGGGCAATCCGGAGGGGTACCTCTTCCCGGCGACATATCCGATCAGCGACGACGTCACCCCGGCATCCCTGCTCTCCTACATGGTCCGCACCGCCAACCAGCGGCTCGCCGGGGACGGCATCTCCTACCGGACCGTCGTGATCGCCAGCATCGTCCAGGCCGAGGCCGACCGGCCGGACGATATGGGCAAGGTCGCCCGGGTCATCGACAACCGGCTCGCCGAGAACATGCCGCTGCAGATGGACTCGACGATCAACTACGCGCTGGGCCGCAACACCCTCAACACCAGCCACTCCGACACCAAGACCGACAGCCCGTACAACACCTACAAGCACCAGGGCCTGCCGCCCACCCCGATCGACAACCCCGGGGCGGACGCCCTGAAGGCGGCGGGCGCGCCGCCCAAGGGCGACTGGCTCTACTTCGTCACCATCAAGCCGGGCGACACCCGCTTCACCGCCGACTACCAGGAGCACCTGGAGAACGTCCGCGAGTTCAACGACCAGCAGAAGAGCGCCGGCGAGGGCGACTCGGGCGCGTAGGCGAACCGCCTCCTCGCCCGGAGCCGGCGGGGCCGGGCGGGCCCCGCTGGTCTCCTGCCCCTCCTTTACTCCTCGCCCGCCAGGGTCAGGGACTTCAGCCGGCGCCCGGCGTACCAGGTCGCGGCGGCCGTAACGGCCGCCAACAGGCATAGCGCGACGGGCAGTTGGACCTCGGAGGTGATCGCGCCCTCCGCGCCTATCTTCTGGCCCACCGCCAGCGCCCACTGCTGGACGCTGAGAGTCTTCGCA
Organism: Streptomyces sp. NPDC050636; assembly: GCF_040654775.1. Classification (NCBI taxonomy): domain Bacteria; kingdom Bacillati; phylum Actinomycetota; class Actinomycetes; order Kitasatosporales; family Streptomycetaceae; genus Streptomyces; species Streptomyces sp. NPDC050636. Next base: position 37,595 of record NZ_JBFAIP010000040.1, on the reverse strand, counting down.
CCAGGGACGAGGTTCCCGAAGAGGGCTTCCCAGACCAGGGCGTAGACCAGGCCGAAGACGACGGCGTGCCGGGTGACCGTGCCGAAGAAGAGGAACAGCGCGCTGTAGGCGATCGACGCGATGGCCGCCGCCAGGGCGTAAGCCACCGCTATCTGCTGGCTGTTGCCGTTCAGGACGAAGCCGGCGATCAGGACGGGGACGGCGGAGAAGACCACTGTCACACCGATCGCGACCAGGAGTTTGGTGAAGATGATCGTCGGCCGCGGCACCGGCTTGGCCAGCAGATAGACCACCGAGCCGTCGTCTATCTCCGGGCCGATCGCACCCGTTCCAGCGATGACACCGATCAGCGGCACCATCGTGCCGAGTGCGAAGCCGCCCAGGATGCCGTTGGCGGTGGTGTCGTCGGCGCCGGCCAGGTAGCGGACGGCAGCGGCGATGACCACCAGGAGGGCGGGCAGCGCGAAGAGGATCATGGCACGGCGCCGGCCGAGCAGGGCGCGGTACGTGAGCCGGGCGACGGTGGGGTTGAACAACGAGGGCTTCGGCGGGGTCATGGCCTTCGGCGAGGTCGTCGGAGAGGTCGTGGACATGCGTCAGGGCTCCTTTCAGGCCTCAGGCCGCTACCAGGTAGGAGAAGACGGATTCCAGCGACTCGTCGGAGGGCGAGACCGTCAGAAGGCGGATGCCGTGGTCGCGGGCGACCCTCGGCAGGAGTTCGGTGAAGCGGGTGAAGTCGATGGCCTGGATGTGCAGGACGCCCTCGGCGAGGTCCACCTCGATGCCGGCCGTCGAGGGGTCGGCGATCAGCGCTCCGGCCAGCGCCCGGTCGTTGTCCGACCGCACGAGATAACGGTGCGGTCGGTCGGTCATCAGTCGGCGGATCTTGCGGAAGTCACCGGACGCGGCATGCCGGCCGGCCACCACCACCTCGATGTGCGACGCCAGTTGCTCGACCTCTTCGAGGATGTGCGAGGAGAACAGAACCGTACGGCCCTCGTCGCCCATCTGCCGCAGCAACTCCATCAGCTGCATCCGCTGGCGCGGGTCCATGCCGTTGAACGGCTCGTCCAGCAGCAGCACGGACGGATCATGGACCAGCGCGGAGGCCATCTTCACGCGCTGCCGCATCCCCTTGCTGTATGTCGAGATCTTGCGGTCCTGGGCGTACTCCATCTCGACGGTGGCCAGCGCCCTGGCCACCTCGGCCCGGCCGAGACCGTGCAACTCGGCGTTGGCGAGGACGAATTCGCGGCCGGTGAGGAAGTCGTACATCGCCTCGCGCTCCGGGACGATGCCGATGTGGCGGTAGATGCCGGCGTTGCGCCAGATGGTGGTGCCGTCGAGGGTGACGGTGCCGTTGGAGGGCGCGAGGAAGCCGCCCATCATGTTGATGAGGGTGGATTTACCGGCGCCATTGGGGCCGAGCAGGCCGGTGACCCCTGGGGCGATGGTCATCGTGATGTCGTTGACGGCGACGACATTCCCGAACCAGCGCGAGACATGGTCGATGTGGATGGAGGTCACAGCCCGGCCTTCCTGTAGCGGCGCATCAGCAGGGCGTAGCAGCCGGCGATGACGATCAGCGTGACGAGGAGATAGACGAATCCGGCGGCGGTCGACGGCTCCAGGCCGTTGGGGAAGGAACTGCTTGCGCCGAGGAACTTCGTCTGCACCCCGTCGATGAGCGTGATGGGGGAGAACAGCCCGAGCCAGCCGACGGCGGCTTCGCTGCCCTGGACGGAGGCGATGCCCTGGATGGCGCTCACGGCGGTGTACGGAATGGTGAGGACGGCGATAACGGCGGCGACGCCGAACCCGCGGCGCGGCGTGAGTGCGGCTATGACCAGGCCGATTCCGGCGAACAGCAGCGAGAGCAGCGTGACGGCCACCAGCCCCTGGCCCAGCCCCTTGGTCTGGTCGACGAAGTCCAGCTTCGCCAGCAGCGCCCCGACGTAGAGGATCAGCAGGGGAGCTGCGGTGAGGATGAACAGGGCGCTCGCCATGGCCGCGAATTTCGCCGCGACGTAGTCGCCCCGCTCGATGGGGCGGGAGAAATACAGCGGGACGGACTTGAAGCGCAGATCGCGGGAGACGGACTGCGGGGCCTGTGCGGCGAGGTAGAGGCCGATGACGGCCTGGAGATAGATGGCGTAGCGGGTGTAGTCGACCGGGAGGCTGCTGGCCTTGGTGAACACGGCCACCGCGACCACGATCCCGGCGGGCAGGCACATCACCCCGAACAGCAGCATCGGCAGCACCTTGGTCTTGGCCGAACGGCCGAGTCCGTAGGCGCCGCGCAGGCTCTGCGAGAAGAGCGACCGGCGGGCGTAGGCGCGGCCCAGGCGAGGGCCGTCGTAATGCCGGTAGCCGATGTTGTGAATGTAGGCCCCACCCGACGGGGCGTTCTGCGCCGCGGCGGGCGTCGCTGCGGATGCTGCTGGTCCGGGTGCCGTCGCGGATACGGACGTCGTGGGCTCAGGCGACATCGGGGGCGCCTCCGTCCTGGATGGCGTGCGGGGCGCTCGGAGCGCCTTGGGCGGCGGTCTGGGCGGGGGTGGCTCCCGGGTTGGCGTCCGTGTCGCGGAAGACCTCGGCGATGTGGTGGCGGCGCTGTTCCATCCGGACCAGGCCGAGGCCGAGGCCGGCGACGGTGTCCCGCACCAGGTCGTAGGTCTCCTCGCCGACCGCCTCGACGTACAGGACGTGACCGGGGGTGGCGAGACTCCCGGAGCCGGTGGTGCCGCCGGCGCCGGTGGTCACCGCGGCACCGGCGCCGACCAGCGCCGCACGCAGCGCGGCGGTGCCGTCCGGGTGTGCGTCGGAGTCCGTGACCTCCACCGCCAGCGAGGCCGTGACCTGCGTGAACTCGTCCGTGGAGGAGGAGCGCAGCAGCTTGCCGCCGTCGATGACGACGACATGGTCGCAGGTGCGCTCCAGCTCGCCGAGGAGGTGGGAGGTCACCAGGACGGAGATCCCGAAGTCGGTGTGGACTCGGCGGATCAGGCCGAGCATCTCGTCCCGCCCGACCGGGTCCAGGCCGTTGGTCGGCTCGTCCAGGAACACCAGCTGCGGGTCGTGGACCAGCGCCTGGGCCAGCTTGACGCGCTGCTTCATACCCGTCGAGTAGCCGCCGATGGGGCGGTAGCGCTCCTCGTACAGGCCGACGTGGCGCAGGGTGTCGGCGGTGCGCTCGCGGGCGGCGGTCGGCGGCAGGCCGGACATCCGGGCCATGTGCACGACGAACTCGGTGGCCGAGACGTCCGGCGGCAGGCAGTCGTGCTCGGGCATATAGCCGACCCGCTCACGGATGGTGCCACCGTCCTTGGTCACGTCCAGGCCGAGGACATGCGCGGTCCCTTCGGTGGCGGGGGCCAGGCCGAGGAGGATCTTGATCAGGGTGGACTTGCCGGCGCCGTTGGCACCCACCAGGCCGGTCACGCCGGGGGCGATGTCAACGGAGAGCCGGTCCAAGGCGGTCACCCGCGGGAACCGCTTGCTCAGGCTTTCGGTCACGATCACTGTCACGCCTTCGACGGTAGTGGCGGCCGCCACACCGGTCGTCAACCCTGAGGCTGGATGCTCCCTACCTCTCCGGGAGTACAAGCCCGTAGGGGATGTCCTGCTCACGGTGGCCCTGGAGTCAGGGTCGGGCCGGATCGGCGTCGGATCACAGTGAGGTACGCCCGCCCCGTGCACACCCCTTGACGCAGCCGTCGGTCATTGTCACATTCATCAGTGTCAAGTTACGGGCGCGTACCGCGATGAACTGCTCACGGACGGACGGTTGGCGATGGCCTCAGTCACCTCAGCGACCTCAGCAGGAGCCGGAGAACGCACCGCCGAGCTCTCCGGATTCAGGGAGGTCCAGCGGCTCGCCTATGCCTGCGCGGAGGCAGTGGCCGCCCAGCTCAAGCCCGGGGTCACCGAGCGCGCGGCGGCGCGGATGCAGCGCGAGTGGCTGCGTGAGCGCGGCGTGCGGGACTGGTTCCATCTGCCGTTCGCCTGGTTCGGCGACCGCACGGCCTTCGTCAATTTCCGCATTCCGCTGCAGTTCTTCCCCACCAACCGCGAGCTGGAACCGGGGATGGCCTTCATCCTCGACATGGCGCCGGTCTACAAGGGGTTCACGGCCGATATCGGCTACTCGGGCTGCCTCGGCCTGAACCCTGTGCACGACCGGCTGCTCGCCGATCTCGAAGCGCACCGCGAGCTGATCCTGCGCGAGGTGCGCGAGCGCCGGCCGCTGCGGGAGATCTACGAGGACGTCGACCGGCTGATGGTGCGGCAGGGGTACGCCAACCGCCACCGTGCCTATCCCTTCGGCGTCATCGCCCACAAGATCGACCGGGTCAGGGAGCGCCGCTGGTCCCCCACCCTCTTCGGGTTCGGCACCCAGTCCCTCAAGGGGCTCGCCTCCGACGCCTTGCACGGTCACCGTGACGGCTGGTCCCCGCTGTGGAGCCCGTACACCTTCTCCGACCACCCGCCGCAGCCGGGGCTGTGGGCGGTCGAACCCCACCTCGGATTCCGGGGCACGGGCGCGAAGTTCGAGGAGATCCTGGTCGTCACGGACTCCAAGGACCCGCAGGAAAGCGCCTTTTGGCTGGACGACGATCTGCCGCATGTGCGGCGCTGGCAGGAGGAGAAGGCCGCGTGAAGACGGGACGTGGACAGGGACGTGGACGGGACAAGGGGCAGGGGCCGGGCTCCGGGCGGGGATCAGGGGCCGGCCCCGCGCCCGGTGCCGGGCTCCAAGGGGCGCGGGAGCGCTGGGTGCACACCGGCGGCGTCGAGCTGTGCGTCGCCGAGCTGGGGGACCCGGCGCAGCCGACGGTGATCCTGGTACACGGCTATCCGGACAGCAAGGAAGTGTGGTCCGAGGTCGCCCGCGGCCTGGCCGGCCGCTTCCATGTGGTGCTCTACGACGTCCGGGGCTGCGGCCGCTCCACCGCCCCGAAGCCGCTGCGCGGCGGCTTCACGCTGGAGAAGCTGACGGACGACTTCCTGGCCGTCGCGGACGCCGTCAGCCCCGGCCGACCGGTCCATGTGGTGGGCCATGACTGGGGGTCCGTGCAGGCCTGGGAGTTCGCCACGGTCCGGCGTACGGAGGGCCGGATCGCCTCCTTCACCTCCATGTCCGGTCCGTCCCTGGACCACTTCGGTCACTGGATCAAGCAGCGGCTGGCGCGCCCCACCCCCCGGCGCACCGCCCAGCTCCTCAACCAGGGCGCCAAGTCCTGGTACGTCTACATGCTGCACACCCCCGTGCTGCCCGAGCTGGCCTGGAAGGGCCCGCTCGGCAAGCGCTGGCCGGCCATCCTGCAGCGGGTGGAGAAGGTGCCGGGCGATGGCTATCCGACCCCGTCACTGCCGACCGACGCAGCGCATGGCGCCTGGCTCTACCGCGACAACGTCCGCGCCCGGCTGCGCCGCCCCCGCGCGGACGCCTACGCGCACTGCCCGGTCCAGCTCATCACCCCGACCGGCGATATGTTCCTCTCCCAGCGGCTCTACGACGACCTGGAGCAGTGGGCGCCCCAGCTGGTGCGCCGCACCCTGCCGGCCAAGCACTGGGTGCCGCGTACCCGACCCGACCAACTGGTCTCCTGGATCACCGAGTTCGTCACCGCGAAGGAGGAGGGCGATCCGGCAAAGGAGATCGTGGCCTCCGGCCCGTATGCCGACCGCTTCGGCGGACAGCTGGTGCTGGTGACCGGCGCGGCCAGCGGCATCGGCCGGGCGACGGCGTTCGCCTTCGCGGAGGCCGGCGCACGGATCATCGCCGTCGACCGCGACGCGGAGGGAGCCGCGCGAACGGCCGACATGGCGCGGCTGATCGGGGCCCCGCAGGCCTGGGGCGAGGTCGTCGACGTCTCGGACGAGGCGGCGATGGAGAAGCTCGCCGACAAGGTCGACGCCGAGTACGGCACCGTCGACGTGCTGGTGAACAACGCCGGCATCGGGCTGTCCGGCTCCTTCATGGAGACCAGCACCGAGGAATGGAAGAAGGTCCTGGACGTCAATCTGTGGGGGGTCATCCACGGCTGCCGGGCCTTCGGCAAGCGGATGGCCGACCGCGGACAGGGCGGCCATATCGTCAACACCGCCTCGGCCGCGGCTTTTTCGCCGTCCAGGGCCCTGCCCGCCTACAGCACCTCCAAGGCGGCGGTCCTGATGCTCAGCGAGTGCCTGCGGGCCGAGCTGGCGGGCCAGGGCATCGGCGTCTCGGCCATCTGCCCCGGCTTCGTCAACACCAACATCACCAGCACCGCGCGGTTCGCCGGTGCCTCAGCCGACGAGGAGAAGCGCCGCCAGACCGAGGCCGCACGCTTGTACGGGAGGCGCAACTACCCGCCGGAGAAGGTCGCGGACGCCATCCTGCGTGCGGTGGTCCGCAACCAGGCGGTGGTGCCCGTCACCCCCGAGGCACGCGGCGCGCACCTGATGTCCCGCTTCACCCCGCGAGCGCTGCGCGCCATCGCCCGCATCCAGCCGCCCCAGTAGCGCCGAACGTCCTTCCCACACCCACCGCATGGCGCCCCGGGCCGGAGAGCCACCCGGCCCAGGCGCGCCCCCACCGAGCCCCGGAGGAGGTATCGGCATGAGCACGCCACGCCCCCAGGAGCATCACCCGATCGCACCGCGCCGGGTCTCGTTCGACTGGCGCGAGACGCCCCTGCACTGGATACCGGACGAGCCCACCGCAACCCACGTCATCAACGTGCTGCACCTGCTGCTGCCGGCGGGCGAGCGATGGTTCGTCAAGGTCTTCAAGGAGGCCCTCCCCCTGGTCCGCGACGAGGAGCTCCTCAAGGACGTCAAGGGCTTCATGGGCCAGGAGGCCACCCACAGCGTCCAGCACTCCTACGTCCTGGAGCACCTTGCCCACCAGGGCCTGGACACCGGCCCCTACACCCGGCACGTCGACTTCCTCTTCGAATACCTGCTGGGCGAGAAACCGCCGTTCGGCATGCCCGTCCCCGGGCAGGAGTGGCTGCGCTTCCGGCTCTCCCTCATCGCCGCCATCGAGCAGTTCACCGCCGTGCTCGGCAACTGGGTCCTGGACGCCGACGGCCTGGACCGCTCCGGCCCCGACCCGGTCATGCTCGATCTGCTGCGCTGGCACGGCGCGGAAGAGGTCGAGCACCGCGCGGTCGCCTTCGACATGTACCAGCACACCGGCGGCGAAGAGCCCGCCCGCTATCTCCGCCGCATCCTGGGCATGTCCGTGACGGCCCCGGTCCTCCTCTACCTGTGGGCCTGGGGCGCGGCCTACCTCCTCCGGCACGACCCGCAGCTCGCCACCCGCTCCCGCTACACGCTGCGCGAGCACAACCGCGCCGTCCGCAGGGGACTGCTGCCCACCTGGCGCGAGCTGGGAGCGGCGGTCCCGCGCTATCTGCGGCGGTCGTACCATCCCTCGCAGGAAGGGTCGCTGCGCGCGGCCGTCGCCTATCTGGCCTCCTCCCCGGCCGCGCGGGCCGCGGCGGGCGCGCTGGGCCGCGCGGCCATCTCGTAGCGCGCGGCCATCTCGTAAGGAGCACCGCAGTGACCGAGCAGCCGCCGACGGCCGAATACCGCATCGAGGACCTGGCCCACATCAGCAGCGCCACCGTCCGCACGATCCGCGCCTACCAGGACCGCGGGCTGCTGCCCCGCCCGGAACGCCGCGGCCGGGCCAACGTCTACGGCGACGCCCATCTGGCCCGGCTGCGCCAGATCGCCGATCTGCTCGACCGCGGCTACACCCTCGCCAGCATCAAGGAACTCCTGGAGGCCTGGGACGCGGGACTCGATCTCGGCGGCGTCCTCGGCCTGGTCGCCGAGATCGACGGGCCGTGGACCGACGAGAAGGCGTCCCGGATCAGCCGCGCCGACCTGGACACCGCCTTCGGCGGCACTTCCGACGAGGCGGCGGTGGCCGAGGCCGTCGACCTGGGTGTCCTGGAACGCGTCCCGGGCCGGGACGACGAGTTCCATGTCCCCAGCCCCCAGGAGCTCGCGGTCGCCGCCGAACTGCACTCCGCGGGCGTCCCGTTGTCGGCGATCTCCGGGCATCTGCGCGAGCTGCGTGGCCAGGTCGAGCACATAGCCGCCCGTTTCCTGGACTTCACCACCGAACACATCTTCCGGCAGTTCCTTGACCACTCGCCGACGGAAGCCGAAGCGGAGGAGGCCGCCGTCCTCGTACGACGGCTGCGCCCCCTGGCTCAGCAGACGGTCGACGCCGAACTCGCCCGCGCCATGCGCACCCTGGCCACCCGCTACCTCCGCCACCACCTCACCGAAGCACTGCCTCCGGCGTCCCGGGGGAGGGCCGGGGTGGTGGCAACGGCGGACGGTTACGAGCGGGCGGGCGCAGGCGATGGGGAGCGGGCCGGGGCCGCCCCGGCCTCCGCCTCGGCCCCGGCCAGCGTGCCCGTCGCAGACCCCCGTCCCGCGGCCGGCACGGAGCCGCTGGTTCTCCCCGCCGAAACCGTGCAGGCCGTGCGGGCCCTGGTGGGCCCGGAGAACACGGCCGCCTTTGTTGCCGCCGCCGCACAACGCGAGGTCCACGCACGCACCATGGACACCTTGACCATGACCTTCCGCGAGATGTCAGCGACGGACGACGCGCACGCCGGCCACGAAGCGCCCAGCCACGGCGCGCCCACCGGCCACAAAGCGCCCGGCACCACCCATCGCTGACCACCGGACGCAGCCTCCGCCCCCCCGCCGTCCTGCCCTCTCTTCAGTTGTCAAGGTTCAGGCTGAGCGCGGCAACACGCACACGCGCGCCCTGAGGTACATCAGCTGCCCGTATCCGGGAGCCAGTTGCCGTGGAATCCGTATGGCACCCGCTGCGGGAGATGGACCGTGGCCACCGGGTCGGCGGATATGTCCTCCGCGTCGAGCACGACGAGATCGCTGGTGTCGGTGGCCGCGTCATAGACGTAGGTGATCAGCCAGCCGGGGCCGCCCGGACGGTCGTCGGCGGGCGCGAAGGCCGCCTCGCCCGGGGTGCGCCCCGGCCCGAAGTCATGCCGGACGACCGCGCCGGTCTCCAGGTCGTAGCGGAGCAGGGCGCCGGGGATCGGGCCGGAACCGGGAAGCTCGCCGATGGTGGCGTGGCCGAAGCGGGCCGGCTGCCCGGCGAGGCGATCGTCCACCCGGGGGAACTCGCTCATCTGGTCGTCGAGTTGTTCCTCGGCGACCGTGCCGGAGGCGAGATCGATCGTCCAGCGCCAGAGGTGGGCCGGGGCCCTGTCGCCGTACTCGGCGTAGCGGCATACGTAGAGGACGATCCGCTGGTCGCCGTCGTCGTGGGCGTTGAGAGAGTGGAAGACGTAGCAGGGGTCGATGGGCAGCCAGCGCACCTCGCCGTACGGGTCGTCGCGGCGCAGCACGCCCAGCCGGGCGCCGCGCTCGGGCTGCCAGCCGTACGGCATGCCCGGGTGGCTGCGGTCGAAGACGACCGGGAGGTCCATGAAGATGACGTGGCCGGCGGTCAGATGGAAGTCGTGCATCATCGTTGGCGCCGGAATGTCGATGGGGCGGCTGATGACCAACTCCCCTGCCGCGTCAGCACGGTGGTAGGTGAGGTAGGGCGCGGTGCTGCTGCCGTAACCGAAGAAGTGCAGTTCGCCGGTCGTGGGACAGGTCTTGGGGTGGGCGGTCATGGCGGTGGTGAGCCGGCCGCCGAAGTCATGGGTGCCGATGGTCTCCAGCTCATGGCCGGAGCGGCAGTCGATTTCGTACGGGAACGACGACTCGACCAGAGCAAGGGTGCGGCCGGCGTGCCGGACGATATGGGTGTTGGCCACACCCGCCGACAGATCGCGGCGCCCTTGCTCATCGACGGCACGCGCGCCGTCGGTGAGAGTAGAGGTACGGACCCAGCGGTTGCGGTAGGAAACCGCCCGGCCGCCTTCCAGCCGCAGGCCGTGGACCATGCCGTCGCCGAAGAACCAGTGCCGCGAGGCGGCGTCCCGAGGGTTGGGGCCGTTGCGCAGATACCAGCCGCTGAGCTCGGCCGGGATGCTGCCGGTGACCGGCAGATCGTAGGCGGTCAGCTCGTCCGTCACCGGGGCGAAGTTGCCTGCCATGTGCGGTGCGGGGGCTGAGGATTCGGATGCGGTGGTGGCTGACGTCGTGGTCATGAGGCCAGGCCTCCCTGGAGGACGTCGGGGCGCACACCGGACTCCTGCAGGAAGCTGGCCTTGGCCCGCTCGGGGTAGGAGGCGGTGAAGCGCGCGGGAAGGATGAATCCGGCGATCTGAATGAGGATCGAGAAGAGTGGGTTCAGCTCATAGGCGGTGACGAGCGCCTGGGCGGTCGCGGCAAGGGTGAAGGACAGCGCCCACGCCGCGGTGAGCACGACGTTGATCCGGCGGAACAGCGGGGTGTGCCAGACCTCTGGCGGCGCCACCCGGCGCGCGATCGCCATCGTGAAGGGCCGCCGGACGGCGATCGACACCCAGGCGACGACCGCCAGCCAGCCCGTCGCGAGCGCACCGCCGTACATCCGGAGACCGCTTTCCGGCCGGGCGAAGGCCAGGACCAGGAGGGCCGCGAAGAACACGATCGTGCCGTACTCCAGCACGCGGCAATCCAGCGAAAGACCCGCGGCGCGGTCCGCTATGAGCAACACCACCGAGAGCGCCAGACCGGCCAGCGCTCCCCACTGCCAGCCGGCCGTGGACACCCCCGCGAAGGCCAGCCACGGAATGAAGCTCCGCAGGTAGTTCATGATTCCCCCTCTTCATGCGCCGAGCCGGCTCCGCACATTCCAACTTAGACATGTCGAAGATAGAAGGTACATCTTTGACGTGTCAAGAGTGGAAGGTAAAGTACTGACCATGAGCCTGAGACATGCCGTATTGGGCCTGCTGGCGGAAGCCCCCGCGAGCGGCTACGACCTGATGAAGCTGTTCAACGCCTCGCTCGCCAACGCTTGGCCCGCCACACAGAGCCAGGTCTACGGCGAGCTCAGCAAGCTGACGACCGCGGGCCTGGTCGAGGTCGCCGCCCAAGGCCCCCGCGGCCGCAAGGAATACGCGATCACCGACGACGGCCTGGCCGAGCTGCGCCACTGGCTCACCGAGGTCGAACCCAGCGGCCCCCAGCGCCATGACGGCCTGCTGCGCGTCTTCTTCCTCGGCATAGTCACCCCGCTCGAAGCCCGCACTTTCCTCCTGCATCAGGCCGAGGCCGCGGCCCGGTCCCATGCCGCGTACGAGCAGATCGACGAGACCAACCGGTGGGATGAGGAAATGATCTCTGTCTACGGACGGATCGCGCTGGAGTACGGCCTGCGCATGACCGCGGCTCAGGAGGAATGGGCCCGCTGGGCAGCCGAGGAGGTCTCCGGCGCGAAAGCCAGGAAGGCGAGCGAGCTCGCCAGGAAGCAGCATGCGGGAGGACGTGGGGCGAAGCCCGGGACGACCGCGGAGGAGGAGTGAAGACCGGGCCGCCCGGAGGGAGCACGTCCGGACGGGAATTCAGGTGCCCCCGGCTCCCGGCCGCGGCACCCTGGATGCATGAACGACCAGCGCTCGGTGCGCATCTCGAAGTATCTGGCGAAACATCTGCGCCATGAACCGGAGCGGATCGGCATCACCCTCGACGCCCAGGGCTGGGTGCCGGTGACGGAGCTGATCGAAGCGGCTTCGCGGCATGGGTTCCGCTTCTCCCGGGCCGAGTTGGAGTCGGTGGTCGCCGACAACGACAAGCAGCGTTACGCCATCGAGGACGGCCGGATTCGCGCCAACCAGGGCCACTCCGTACGCGTTGAGCTCGATCTGCCGCCCACCGAACCGCCCGCGCAGCTCTTCCACGGCACGGTCGCCCGCAGCATCCCCGCCATCCGGGACGAGGGGCTGCGGCCGATGTCCCGGCACGCCGTCCACCTCTCTCCCGACCGCGAAACCGCGACCCGGGTGGGCTCACGGCGCGGCAAGGCCGTCGTCCTGACGGTCGACGCAGGGGCGATGCACCGGGGCGGCCATGTGTTCCGGGTCAGCGCCAACGGGGTCTGGCTCACCGGCCACGTACCGCCGGAGTTCCTCCGCTTCCCCGGCTAGCGGCTTTCCGGCCGGCGGCCGACCGTGCCCCATCAGCCCTATCAGGCCCACCGGGCAGATCAGGCAGATCAGGCAGATCAGGCCCATCAGAACCCCGGAGCCCCCCACACCGGGAACCATCGCGCCAGATCGTTCTCGATCGTCAGATCGTCCCCGAGCATCGCCCGTACCTGGAGTTCGATCGGGTTGTCGCGCTTCTCGCCACCGTCCGGCTGCGGCGCGAAGGGGTAGAACGTGCCGCGCTTGTAGAGGTAGACCAGCGCCAGCGGCCGCTCCCGCGCATCGCGGAAACCGATCAGCGAGCACAGCAGCTGCGGCCCGAAACCCGCCTCCTCCAAGGACGTATTGACCGCGTGCAGGTCGTTGACCAGGCCCGCCACGTCCTCCGGGGCATGCCGCACGAGCAGCCACGTATAGCCGTACGCGTCCTGGCTGAACTCCACCGGGCCGTCCAGCAGTGCCCGCGCCTCCTCCTGGATCCGCGAGAACGCGCCGCCCTCGACGCTCGCGAAGCACACCGATCCCCAGCCGGTGGGTACGAACCCGGCCGCGGCCTGCAGGGTGACGGCGGCGGACGGCAGCGCGAAGAGCTGGTCGAGATCGGGGCGTACCGGCTTGCTGCGGCCGAGGATGGCGTCCAGAAAACCCATGCGCGACTTACTCCTTGATCGTTACTCCATGATCGATTCGATCAGCCGGCCCGTTGAGCCATTGATCCATTGAGCCGTCGAGCCGACGAGCCGCCGAGCCGTTGCCTGCGAATTCCTCACGACCGCCCCAACTCCTCACGACCGCCCCAACTGCGCGGCGATCCGGCCCAGCTGGTCCAGCCGCTGCTCCAGCGTCGGGTGCGAGGACAGCAGCCGGCTGAAGCTCTCCTTGTTGAACGCCGGGGCGAAGTAGAAGGCGTTGAACGGCTCCGCCTTGCGCAGATCGCGGGTCGGGATCCGCGCCATCTGCCCGGTGACCTTGGTCAGCGCGGACGCGAGCGCCGACGGGCGGCCGGTCAGTATCGCGGCGGCACGGTCGGCGGACAGCTCCCGGTAACGGGACAGCAACCGGGTCAGCAGGAAGCTGATCGCGTAGACGACGACGCTGACGGCGGTGACGATCAGCACGGCAATGGCCGCGTTCTGGTCCCGGCTGTCGCGTCCGACGCCGCTCCACAGGGCGGCCCGGGTGATGATTCCGGCCAGTACGCCGAGGAACGACGCGATGGTCATCACCACGACATCGCGGTGCGCGACATGCGAGAGCTCGTGGGCGAGCACCCCCTCCAGCTCCTCCGGCTCCAGCCGGCGCAGCAGCCCTGTCGTGGCGCACACCATCGAGTTCTTCTGGTTGCGGCCGGTCGCGAAGGCGTTCGGCACATCCGACTCGGCGATCGCCACCCGCGGCTTGGGCATGTCCGCCAGCGCGCACAGCCGGTCGACGGCACCGTGCAGCTCGGGCGCCTGCTCCGGCGTCACTTCACGCGCGCCCATGCTGAATGCCGCGATCCGGTCACTGAACCAGAACTGCGCGATGAACAGGCCGCCCGCCAGGAGCATGATCACAACCCAGGCGCCCTTGAGCAGCACCACAAGGACGCCGACGACCACGACGTACAGCAGACCGATGAAGAACATCGTCGTGACCATGCGCGAGGTCAGCCCGCGGTCGGGGGCGAATCGGGTCCGTGCCATGGCACCTCCACAACGCACCGCTTCGCTTCGCGCAGTGCGCCGGACCGCCTCGCACGCCGTCTCTCGACCGCGCGCGCCGCACCCTGCACACTGCGCCGCTACCCCGATTGTCCCTCTAATCGCCTATCTGCGGGATAAAGCCCAGGCCAGCGGGGTCGGGCAGACCTAGTCGCCCAGCTGCGCCAGCCCCTCCGTGGCGATCCGCTCGAAGACCGCGACATCGGCCTCGAAGACCGAATCGGCGACCGGCCAGTGGATGACGAGCTCGTCGATGCCCAGCTCGGCGTGGGCGCCCGCGAAGTCCACAAAGGCGTCGAAGGAGTCCAGCGGGCGGTCCGGGGTGAATCCGCTCAGCATGATCTTCCGCAGTTCGCCGGGGTCCCGGCCGATGTCGGCGCAGGCCTTCCCGAGCCGCTCCGTCTGCCCGCGGACCGCCGCCAGCGAATCGGCCGACGTACCGCCCCCGTTCGAGACCTTGGGGTCGCCGGTCGTCACCCACGCCTGGCCGTACTGGGCCGCCAGCTTCAGGCCGCGCGGCCCGGTTGCCGCCACCGCGAAGGGCAGTCGCGGCCGCTGCACACAGCCGGGGATATTGCGCACCTCGTGTGCGGAGTAGTACTCGCCCTCGTACGTGACGACGTCCTGGGTGAGCAGCTTGTCCAGCAGCGGCACGAACTCGCCGAAGCGCGCGGCCCGTTCCCGCGGCGACCACAGCTCCTGGCCGAGCGCGGTGGCGTCGAAGCCGGGGGAGCCGGCGCCGATGCCGAGGGTCATCCGGCCGCCGCTGATGTCGTCGAGCGTGAGCAGTTCCTTGGCGAGGGTGACCGGGTGCCGGAAGTTCGGCGAGGTGACGAGGGTGCCCAGACGCAGCCGGGAGGTCGCGGTCGCGGCCGCGGTCAGCGTCGGGACGGCGCCGAACCAGGTCGTGTCGCGAAAGCTCCGCCAGGAGAGGTGGTCGTAGGTGTACGCGGCGTGGAAGCCCAGCTCCTCGGCGCGCTGCCACACCTCCCGTCCGCCTTCGGACCAACGGCGGACGGGAAGGATCAAGGTACTCAGTCGCATACCCCCGAGCCTACGGCGGCCGTGACGCCGCTCTCCGAGCCCAGGCCCCCGTACGGTCCGGCTCTACAGGCACATCACATCCCACATCGCCGCAAACTCCCCACATCGCCTGTGTGCGCCCCGGCTCATACGCGCGACCCAGCGCACGACTGTGCACAGCGGTACGCGAAGATGGCCCCGTGACTGATGCCCCCGCCACACCGCCCCAGGCGCCCGAGCCGGCCGTTGCGCCCCGGCTGATCGCCACCGATCTCGACGGCACCCTGCTGCACGACGACAAGACGGTTTCCGACCGGACGATCGCAGCGCTCGCCGCCGCGGAGCAGGCCGGCATCGTGGTCTTCTTCGTCACCGGGCGCCCGGCCCGCTGGATGGATGTGGTCAGCGACCATGTGCACGGCCACGGCCTGGCCATCTGCGCGAACGGCGCGGCCGTCGTCGACCTGCACCGCGGCGGGCGCATCGTGGAGGTCAGCCCCCTGGAGACCGCGGCCGCTCTCGCCGTCGTCGACACGCTGCGCAGTGCCGCACCCGGCACCTCGTTCGCGGTCGAGCGCACCGGCGGCTTCCATTACGAGCCGCAGTACCCGCCCTTCCACGCCGACCCGATGGCGGTCATCGCCCCGGCGGAGAAGCTGCTCGCCGAAGGCTTCGCACCGCCGGTGGTGGCCGGTCCGGATGCGGCCGCCGGTACGGGCGCCGGCGCCGCCTCAGACCCCGTCCGCCCCACCGGCCTCGACCAGCCCGTACTCAAGCTGCTCGCGCACCACCCCGACCTGGACCCGGACGCCTTCCTCGCGCTGGCCCGTAAGGCGGCGGGCGGTCTCGCCTCCTTCACCCGGTCCAGCCCCACCGCCCTCCTGGAGATCAGCGGGCCCGGCGTCAGCAAGGCCGGCACCCTCGCCCGCTGCTGCGCGGAGCGCGGTATCGCGCCGGAGGAGGTCGTGGCCTTCGGGGACATGCCCAACGACATAGAGATGCTCAGCTGGGCCGGCACCTCGTATGCCATGGCCAACGCCCATCCGGAGGTGCTTGCCGCCACCTCGCGCCGTACCGGATCCAACAACGAAGACGGCGTCGCGGCGGTCATCGAGCGCATTCTTGAGGGGCGTTAGGGCCTTTCCGACCCTGGCCCATCGGACAGGGCCTGACGCATCCTTCGGCAGCGTCTCCCCTCCTGCCGCCGACCAGCCGTGCCTACAGCCGTACGCCCCGCTTCCGCAGCCATGACACGGGGTCGACGGCCGACGCCAGCGCGGGCGTCCGTCGCACCTCGAAGTGCAGATGCGGGCCGGTGGAGTTGCCGGTGTCGCCGGAGAGCGCGATCCGCTCTCCGGGCCCCACCCGCTCGCCGGGGACCGCCAGCACCGCGGACAGATGCGCGTACTGCGAGTACACGCCGCGCCGATGCTGTACGAGCATGCTGATACCGAAGCCGTCACCGCAGGTCAGGCTGATGATGCGGCCCGATCCGACGGACCGTACGGGGGTGCCGACCGGCACCGCGAAGTCCTGGCCCGTGTGGCTGTCGGCCCAGTGGCCGCCCGGCCCCCCGAAGGGTGCGGAGAGTTCGTAGCGCTCCACCGGGCGGGTCCATCTCCTGCCCGGGGCGGGCACCGGGGCGACGGCCCCGGCGGCCGTGGACACCGCGCGCGGCAGCCCACCGCAGGAACCGCTCCGGGACGCCGTGACCGCCAGCTTCCGCAGCTCGCCACGGGCCGCTCGCAGCCCGCGCTTGACCCGCGCGCGTGCCGCCTTGAGACGGTCGCGGCGTTCGGCACGTACGACCGCACGAGCGGTCACCGTCGCGCTCTCGCCCGCCAGCACGCGGCTCTCCCGGTCTGCGGAACGCGCCCGCGCCACCAGCGCGCGCTCCCTCCGGTCCGCCTCCTCATACGCTCTGCCCAGCGGCTTTCCCGTGCCGGGGCCCGCCATGCGCAGGGTGTACGCCACGATGCTGCCGGCGCGGTACTGCGCGCCGGCGATCGAACCGGCCGCACGGCGCAGCGCGGCGGCCGTGCGGCGCTCGCGGCGCAGCACCGTACGCAACCGGTCGCGCTCGATGCGCAGCGCCCGCACGGCGCGGCGCTCCTGCGCGTACAACCGGCCCGCGCGGCGCGCCGCCTCGCCCAGCCTGATCACGGCAAAGCTCACATCGGCGAGCTGCTGAGCGGCGCTGCGCTGGACACGGCGGGGAGCGCCGAACTGTCGGTGCCGGGCGCCTACAGGCTGCCGGGGCGCGGCAGCGTGACGGGCGAGGCGCGCGCCGGGATGAGCGGCGTAAGCGGGCTGCCCAGCCGCCCCCGGGAGGGGCGCATCGGTCCCAGGGAGGGGCGCACCCGCCCCCGATGCCACCGAAACAATCAGGCCAATCGCGCACACCACGGAGACCACACGCACCACGCGCGCACCGGCGCACCGGAGCCGCCCCCTTCGCCACCCCCATCCCCGCCGGCACACAGATGGACACATGGCCCGATAATCACCTAAACAGGTCCGGGATCGCCGGATCTCAGGTCTCTGCCGGCCACCCAACGCCCCGAACGGCCCAACGCGGCACCCGCCCCGGGCGACGGCCCAGGCGTCCCTGAGCCCCCCTCACAACGGCGCCTCCCACGTCACCATCGTCCCGGCGCCGTCCTCGCCCAGCCCGGGTCCGTACGAGCTCGAACCGCCCAGGGACTCCGCCCGCTTCGCGAGGTTCTTCAGGCCACTGCGGCGGCCGCCCTCGGGGATGCCGGTGCCGTCGTCCGCGACGGTCAGCCGGACGCCTTCGGTGCCGTCCGGCAAAGTGATCGTCGAGTCGACGACGACCTCGATCCGGGTGGCCCGGGCGTGCCGGAAGGCGTTCGACAGCGCCTCACGCAGCGCGGCGATCAGGTTCTTCCCGGTCAGCTCGCCGACGCGGGAGTCGACCGGGCCGATGAAGTTGGCCGACGGCTGGAAGCCGAGCGGTACGGCGGCCGTGCCGATCTCGCGCAGCACCCGGGTCCGCAGCCCGGACGGCGCCTCGGCCGGCCCCTGCTGGAGTGCGAAGATCGCGGTCCGGATCTCCTGGATGGTGATGTCCAGTTCGTCGACGGCCTTGCCGACGCCGTGGGTCACCTCCGGTACGACGGCCCTGCGTTGTGCGCTCTCCAGCATCATCCCGGTCGCGAACAGCCGCTGGATGACGAGATCGTGCAGGTCCCGGGCGATCCGGTCGCGGTCCTCGAACACCGCGAGCCGCTCCCGGTCGCGCTGGGCGTCGGCCAGCACCAGGGCCAGCGCCGCCTGTGTCGCGAACTGCGTGGCCATCGTCCGCTCGGCGCCGGTGAACGGGCGCGCGCCACGGACCCGTGGGGTCGCGAGGGTGCCCAGCACCCGGCCGCCGCTCTTGAGCGGCAGCATCATGCTCGGGCCGAAGCGCGGTGCGATGGCCGTGACCATCCGCGGATCGGTGGCCGAATCGTCCACGAACACCGGCTCCCCGGCCAGGAGTTGCTCCGCCACCGGGCTGTCGGGCGGAATCCTGGTGCCCATGATCCCGGTGGGGTCGTCCGCCGACACCGCGACGATTTCCAGGCCGCCTTCGTCGTCGGGCAGCAGCACGATGCCGGCCGCCGATTCCGCCAACTTCCGCGCCTGTTCGGCGACGACCGCGAGCGCATCGTCGACATCGCTGCCCGCGAGGAGTTCGGTGGTCACCGCGACCGAGCCGTCGATCCAGCGCTCCCGCTGCCGGGTCGCCGCGTACAGGCGGGCGTTGCCGATGGCGATACCGGCCTCGGTGGCGAGCACCCGCACCATGTGCAGATCCTCCTCGCTGAACTCCCCGCCGCCGTGCTTCTCCGTCAGATAGAGATTGCCGAAGATCTCGCCCTGAACCCGGATCGGCACACCCAGGAACGTCCGCATCGGCGGATGCCCCGGTGGGAATCCGGCCGAGCGCGGATCCTGGGCGAGGTCGGCGAGCCGCAGCGCCTTCGGGTCGTGGATGAGCGCGCCGAGCAGGCCCTTGTGGCCGTCCGGCAGTGCGCCGATCCGCCTGTGGTCCTGCCCGGTGACGCCGTACGTCACGAAGTCCGCCAGTCCCTCACGGGCGTCGTCGATGATCCCGATGGCCGCATAGCGGGCGTCGGCGAGTTCGGCGGCGGTCTCCGCGATCCGGTCGAGGGTGATGTGCAGATCCAGCCCCGCGCCGACCGTACGCATCGCCTCCAGCAACTGCGGCACCCGGGCGGTCAGCTCGGCGGACAGGCCCTGAAGGCTGCGGGTGGCTTCGGTGGCGGCGGCCATCGGGTCGCGTCGGGTGCCGTCGCCCCCCACGTCCGCGGGATCGGCACCGACGCCGGTGCTTCCCGCGTCCATGGGGTCTGAGGGTCCTGCCGTGGCTGCCATGCCATGAGCCTAATAAGGGCTCATTTCCGAGGAAAGTTCGGTTATGCGGGGAGGGCTGGAGCGCGAGCCGGGGCCTGCACCGGGGTCGGGGCCTGCTCCGGAATACCGTGCAGCACGCCCGGACCGCCGTACGCCGTGTCCACCGCCCGCTCGCGCTCCAGCATCCGCCGGAACGGGCCGTCGGCCGCCGCCAGCTCCGTGTATCCGCCGTGCTGCACGGCCCGGCCACGGTCCAGGACCAGTACCTCGTCGACCGCGTCGAGACCGGTGAGCCGATGGGTGATCAGGACCGTCGTACGGCCCTCGGTCGCGGCCAGCAGATCGGCGGTCAGCGCGTCCGCGGTGGCCAGATCGAGGTGCTCGGCGGGCTCGTCCAGGACGAGCACCGGGAAGTCCGCGAGCAGCGCCCTGGCCAGGGCGAGCCGCTGGCGCTGTCCGCCGGACAGCCGCGCACCGTGCTCCCCGACCATGGTGTCCAGCCCGTCGGGCAGCCCGCGCACCCAGTCCGCCAGCCGCGCCCGGCCGAGCGCGTCCCACAGGTCCTGATCGCGGGAGCCCGCCGGGTCCGGGTCAGCGCCGTCCGCCGCATCCCGATGGTCCCGGCGCGCGAGCTTGAGGTTCTCCCGCAGCGAGCTGTCGAAGATGTGCGCATCCTGCGCGCACAGCCCCACCAGCCGCCGGACCGCGTCGCCGTCCACCGACTGGGCATCCGTCCCGTCCAGCGTGTACGCCCCCGCCTCCCGGTCCAGGAAGCGCAGCAGCACCTGCCCGAGCGTGGTCTTGCCGGAGCCGGACGGGCCGACGACGGCCAGCCGCCGGCCGGCCGTCAGGGTGAAGCCGACGCCGTCCAGCGCCGGCTCGGCCTGGCCCGGGTGGCGTGCCGTCAGATCCCGTACGACCAGCGGGAACGGCGTGGCCGGAGCGGCGGCCGGAGCGGCCGGTTCGCGGACCGGCGCCGGGGAGTCCAGCACCTCGAAGATCCGCTCGGCGGCGCGCCGGGTGCGGTGGCGGTACTGCACGGCGAGCGGCAGCCCCGTCACCGCCTCGAACGCGGCGAGTGGCGTGAGGACCACGACGGCCAGCGTCACGCCGTCCAGCCGTCCGGCGTGCACCGCCTGTACGCCGGCCACTGCCGCCGCGGCGACGGTCAGGCCGCACAGCAGCGCCGAGAGTCCGGCGCCGATCCCGGCCGCGGCGGCCGAGCGGGACGCGATCCGGGTCAGCTCACGGTCCGCGCGCCGCGCCGCGTCCGTACGGGCCGCGAGGGCACCGGCGACCGTCAACTCGGCCGTACCGGTGAGCAGATCGACGACCCGGGTGGAGAGCACACCGCGGGCCGGTGCCAGCTGCCGCTCCGCTCGGCGGGCCAGCGCGCCGGAGAGCACCGGCACACCCGCGCCCGCCAGCAGCAGACCGGCCGCGAGGATCGCGCCGGCCTCCGGCAGCAGCCATCCGGTGAAGCCGACGGCGCCCGCGCCGACCAGCACCGCCGCCCCGACGGGCAGCAGCCAGCGCAGGAAGTGGTCCTGCACCGCGTCGACATCCGCCACCAGCCGCGACAGCAGATCGCCGCGGCTGCGCTCCTTGAGTCCGGCCGGCGCGAGCCGCTCCAGCCGCCGGAAGACGGCCACACGTACGTCGGCGAGCATCCGGAACACCGCATCGTGCGCAACGAGCCGCTCGGCGTACCGGAAGACCGCGCGCCCGATGCCGAACGCCCTGGTCGCGGTGACCGCCACCATCAAATACAGCACCGGCGGCTGTTGCGCGGCCCGCGAGATCAACCAGCCGGACGTCGCCATCAGGCCCACCGCGCTGCCCAGCGCGAGACTCCCGAGCAGCAGCGCCAGCATGAAGCGGGCACGATGGGCGCGGGCCATCCGGCGCAGCCGGGCGAGCGCCGGACCACGGGAGGGGATGGTGCCCTCGCCCTCACCGGAGTCCGGACGCGCCTCACCCGAGGCTGCGCGCGAGCCTTCATCAGCCGCGACGACCTCGGCAGCGCCGTCGCCCGGCACCGCTTCGTCATTCCCGGCATCGGCCCCCGAGCCGGCCGCCTCCCCCGCCCCGGCCAGCCGCACCGTGCGATCGGCCACCGCCAGCAGCGCCGGCCGGTGGACGACCAGCAGGACCGTACGGCCCACCGCGAGCCGCCGGACGGCCGCCACGATCGCCTCCTCGGTCTCGCCGTCCAGATTCGCGGTCGGCTCGTCCAGGAGCAGGACCGGGCGGTCGGCGAGGAACGCGCGGGCCAGCGCGATGCGCTGACGCTGCCCCGCGGAGAGCCCGGCGCCGGACTCGCCGAGGTGGGTCGCCGTGCCGTCGGGGAGCGCGTCGACGAAGTCCAGCGCCCCGGCGTCCTCCAGGGCCGTACGCACGGCCGCGTCATCCGCGTCCGGCCGCGCCAGCCGTACGTTCTCAGCGATGGTGCCCGCGAAGAGGTACGGGTGCTGCGGCACCCAGGCGATCCGCTGCCGCCAGCTGTCGGGGGAGAGGGACGCGAGGTCCTGGCCATCGACGAGGATGCGCCCCTCGGACGGCTCGGTGAAGCCGAGCACCACATTCAGCAGCGTGGACTTGCCGGCGCCGGACGGGCCGACCAGCGCGACCGTCTCGCCGGACCTGACCTCGAAAGACGTCGCAGGCAGCGAGTCTGCGGTCCGTCCGGGGTGGCGGACCACCAGTCCCTCGACGGCGAGCGCACTGCCCACCGGCGCGGGCGCCGTGCCGGGCGTCCGCAGCGGCGTTTCCAGCACCGCGAAGATCTCCTCCGCGGCCGAGAGCCCTTCGGCCGCGGCGTGGTACTGCGCGCCCACCTGCCGCAGCGGCAGATACGCCTCGGGCGCCAGGACCAGCACCATCAGCCCGGTGTAGAGATCGAGTTCGCCGTGCACCAGGCGCATGCCGATGCCGACCGCGACCAGGGCGACGGAGATCGTGGCAAGAAGTTCGAGCGCGAAGGAGGAGAGGAAGGCGATCCGCAGGGTGCGCAGCGTCGCCCGGCGGTACTCGCCGGTGATGGAACGGATGGACGCGGCCTGCGCCTTGGCCCGGCCGAAGACCTTCAGCGTGGGCAGCCCGGCCACGACGTCCAGGAAGTGCCCGGACAACCGCGCCAGCAGCTTCCACTGACGGTCCATACGGGCCTGGGTGGCCCAGCCGATGAGGACCATGAACAGCGGGATGAGGGGCAGCGTGATGACGATCGTCGCGGCCGAGATCCAGTCACCGGTGACAATCCGGGCCAGGACGGCGACGGGCACGACGACCGCCAGGCCCAGCTGCGGCAGATAGCGCGCGAAGTAGTCGTCCAGAGCGTCGATACCGCGGGTGGCCATGGTGGTGAGTTCGCCGGTGCGCTGGGTACCGAGCCAGGAGGGTCCCAGCGCGGTCGCGCGCTCCAGCAGCCTCGTACGGAGTTCGGACTTGACCGCCGCACTCGCCCGGTGCGCGGCCAGCTCCGTGAGCCAGGAGATCAGTCCGCGGCCGACGGAGACCAGTGCGAGCAGCAGCACCGGCGTGCTCAGGTCGCCCAGGCCTCGATCGTGCTGGAAGGCACCGACCACGATCTCGGCGATCAGCATGGCCTGGCCGACGACCAGGCCCGCTCCGGCAAGCCCGAGCACCACCACCGCGACAAGGAAGACGCGGGTGGCGCGGGCGTATCGGAGCAGGCGCGGGTCGACCGGTTTCACGTGAAACATTCCGTCCTGATGAACCCGATGGAGCGGGCGCGGTCAGTGGGCATCGGCGATGTGCTGGGTGCCGATCCGCTTGCGGAACACCCAGTACGTCCACCCCTGGTAGAGCAGCACGATCGGCGTGGCGATACCGGCACCCCAGGTCATGATCTTCAGGGTGTAGGCGCTGGAGGAGGCATTGGTGACCGTGAGGTTCCAGCTCTCGTTCAGCGAGGAGGGCATGACGTTCGGGAAGAGCGTCAGGAACAGCATCGCGACCGCGGCGGCGACGGTGATCCCGGAGAACGCGAACGCCCATCCCTCACGCCCGAGCTGATTGGCCCCGATCGCCGCGAGCAGCGCGACCACCGCGACGATCATGGCGACCAGGCTGCTGCCGTCACCCTTGTCGGCCTGGGTCCAGCTCAGAAAGCCGAGCACGAGCACGGCCGTGATCAGCCCGAGGACGGTCGCCATCCTGCGTGCCCGGTCCCGGATGTCGCCCAGCGTCTTGAGCGAGGCGAACACCGCACCGTGGAAGGTGAACAGCGTCAGCGTGACCAGGCCGCCGAGGATCGCGTACGGATTCAGCAGGTCGAGAAGGCTCCCGACGTACTCCTTGTGCGCGTCGATCTTCACTCCGCGCACGATGTTGCCGAATGCGACACCCCACAGCACCGCGGGGATCAGCGAGGTCCAGAAGATCGCCGTTTCCCAGTTCCGCTGCCAGCGCTCTTCGCTCCGCTTGGCCCGGTACTCGAAGGCGACGCCGCGCAGGATCAGACAGACGAGGATGAGCAGCAGAGGCAGATAGAAGCCGGAGAGGAGGGTGGCGTACCACTCGGGGAAGGCGGCGAAGGTCCCTCCGACCGCGCTGAGCAGCCAGACCTCGTTGCCGTCCCAGACCGGGCCGATGGTGTTGATCAGTACGCGCTTCTCTCGCCGGTCCCGGGCGAGCAGCTTGGTGAGGACGCCGATTCCGAAGTCGAAGCCTTCGAGGAAGAAGTACCCGACCCAGAGGACGGCGATAAGGACGAACCAGACGTCGTGGAGTTGCACGGTCGCCTCCTAGTACGAGAAGGCCATCGGCCGGTCGGCGTCCTTGGGGTCGCCGCCGATCTTGGTGGGCGGGTTGAGGTCGGACTCGGAGAGCTCCTGGGGTCCGGCCTTGATGTACTTCACCAGCAGCCTGACCTCGACCACGGCGAGCACCGCATAGAGCGTGGTGAAGACGATCATCGAGGTGAGCACCTCACCCTGCGAGACGCCCGGCGACACCGCGTCGGAGGTGCGCAGCACGCCGTAGACGACCCAGGGCTGGCGGCCCATCTCGGTGAAGATCCAGCCCCAGGAGTTCGCGATGAGCGGGAATCCGAGGGTGACGAAGGCCAGCGACCAGTACCACTTGGTGAGCCGGGCACCGAGCTGCTTGTTCTTGGTGAGCGCGAGACGGGGTGGTTCCTCGTCGCCCGTCCGCAGCTCCGGCGCGAGCCAGAACTTCCTGCGGGTGAGCCAGAGCCCGGCCAGTCCGATGGCGAAGGACGTCATGCCGAAGCCGATCATCCAGCGGAAGCCCCAGTAGGCGACGGGGATATTGGGCCGGTAGTCGCCGGGCCCGAACTGCTGCTGCTCGGCCTTGTTGACGTCGTTGATGCCGGGCACCGGCGAGCTGAAGTCGTTGTGGGCGAGGAAGGAGAGCAGTCCGGGGATCTCGATGGCGACCTTGTTGTGGCCCCTGTCGACATCGCCGTACGCGAAGACGGAGAACGGCGCCGGCTGTTCCGTCTCCCACAGCGCCTCGGCAGCGGCCATCTTCATCGGCTGCTGCTTGAACATGACCTTGCCGAGCTCATCGCCGCTGATCGCGGTCATGATGCCGGCGATGACGAGAGTGATCAGCCCGAGCCGCAGCGATGTCCGCATGACCTTGACGTGCTTCTTGCGCATCAGGTGGTACGCGGAGATGCCGACCATGAACGCGGCGCCGGTCAGGAAGGCGGCGGTCAGCGTGTGGAAGACGACGACCAGGGTGGTGTCCTGGGTCAGCACCTTCCAGAAGTCGGTGAGCTCGGCGCGGCC
Source organism: Streptomyces sp. NPDC050636 (assembly GCF_040654775.1). Lineage (NCBI taxonomy): Bacteria > Bacillati > Actinomycetota > Actinomycetes > Kitasatosporales > Streptomycetaceae > Streptomyces > Streptomyces sp. NPDC050636. The sequence continues at coordinate 12,644 of NZ_JBFAIP010000040.1, read as the reverse complement.
GTTGGCGGCGTTGTACTTGTAGCCGACCGGGTGCTGCATCCAGGAGTTGGCCGCGAGGATGAAGTAGGCGGACAGGATCGTGCCGATCGAGACCATCCACATGCAGAAGCAGTGGATCTTCTTGGGCAGCTTGTCCCAGCCGAAGATCCAGAGGCCGATGAAGGTGGACTCGAAGAAGAACGCGATGAGCGCCTCGAAGGCGAGCGGGGCACCGAAGACGTCACCGACGAACCGCGAGTAGTCGGACCAGTTCATGCCGAACTGGAACTCCTGGACGATGCCGGTGACGACACCCATCGCGATATTGATCAGAAACAGCTTGCCCCAGAACTTGGTGGCCTTGAGGTACTTCTGCTTGGCCGTTCGCACCCATGCGGTCTCAAGTCCGGCCACCAGAGCGGCGAGGGAGATCGTCAGGGGAACGAACAGGTAGTGGTAGACGGTCGTGATGCCGAATTGCCATCGCGCCAGAGTCTCTGGCGCCAACGCCAGTTCCACGTCGAGCTCTCCTTACGTCGCCGTTGCACTACGGCAGTTGTCCCCTTTGCACCGCACAGAACGGCACATACCGGGACGCGCTTGTGAACGCGTTCACATTCACAAGCAATTATCTCCTATGGCTGTTCCGCCTTCCCTACGGGGGGTACGTGACTGCGGTCACGCCGGAATCCATGGCACGCACCCCCTTCCCCCGCGCTTCAACATATTGTTGAATTCGGCGCCATGAAGATACGGATCTCATGGCCCGCGGGGCAGCTGACCGCCACGCTCGACGACACCCCGACCGCCGCGGCGCTCACCGCCGCACTGCCGCTCGGCAGCACCGCCCACACCTGGGGCGAGGAGGTCTACTTCGACACCGGGCTGACGCCCGCTCTGGAGGCCGGCGCCCGCCAGGTCGTCGAACCCGGCACGGTCGCCTTCTGGACCGAGGGCAGTGCCCTCGCGCTCCCGTACGGCCCCACCCCGATATCCCGGGGAGACGAGTGCCGCCTCGCCTCCCCCTGCAATGTGCTGGGCCGGATCGACGGCGACGCCCGCACGCTCGCCACCATCAGCAGCGGCGACCCGATCCGCGTCGAAAAAGCCTGAGGCCGCAGGTCAGCAGACCCACGGCCTCAGGAAGGAACGAGCCTCAGAGCGCCTTGCGGAACTCCTCCGCGGCCTCCAGGAACAGATCCATCGCCGCGCTCTCGCCGATCGTCACCCGCACGCCCTCACCGGGGAACGGCCGCACGACGACCCCGGCACGCTCGCACGCCGCCGCGAAGTCCGACGTACGGTCCCCCAGCCGCAGCCACACGAAGTTGGCCTGCGACTCGGGGACCGTCCAGCCCTGCCCGACCAGGCCCTCGTACACCCGGGCCCGCTCGGCGACCAGCGCGTCGACCCGCTCCATCAGCGCCGCCTCACTGCGCAGCGAGGCCACCGCCGCCTCCTGCGCCAGCTGGCTCACCCCGAACGGCACCGCCGTCTTGCGCAGCGCGGCCGCCACCGGCTCATGCGCCACTGCGAAGCCGACCCGTAGCCCCGCCAGGCCGTACGCCTTGGAGAAGGTCCGCAGCACGCACACATTGGGGCGGTCACGGTAGATGTCGATGCCGTCCGGCACCTCGGCGTCGCGGATGAACTCGCGGTACGCCTCGTCCAGGACGACGAGCACATCGCTCGGCACCCGGTCCAGGAAGGCCTCCAGCTCGGCACGGCGTACGACGGTGCCGGTGGGGTTGTTGGGGTTGCAGACGAAGATCAGCCGCGTCCGGTCGGTGATCGCGGCGAGCATTGCATCCAGGTCGTGCACCTCACCGGAGGTCAGCGGCACCTTTATGGAGGTGGCCCCGGAGACCTGGGCGATGATCGGGTACGCCTCGAACGACCGCCAGGCGTAGATCACTTCATCGCCGGGCCCGGCCGTCGACTGGATCAGCTGCTGGGCCACCCCCACCGATCCGGTGCCCGTCGCCAGATGCTCCACCGGCACCGAGAAGTGCTCGGACAGCTCCGCCATCAGGCCCGTGCAGGCCATGTCGGGGTAACGATTGAAGGACCCGGCGGCGGTCACCGCGCTCTCCAGGACGCCCGGCAGGGGCGGATAGGGGTTCTCGTTGGAGGACAGCTTGTACGCGGCGGGGCCGTCGGCCGCCGGCTTCCCCGGCTTATAGGTGGGAATGCCGTCCAGCGCAGCACGCAGCTTCGGGGTCTTCTCGCTCACCGCAGGTCCTCCTCGACCGTCCCGCTCGACTCCAATACTGCACACCTTATGAGGATTCCCCCGCCGGGTGTCAGCCCCTGCCCGGCAACCGGTCCTGGACGCACCGGCCCCCGGCGCACTCGGGCGCCGACCGCTCCCGGAACCCCGCGCGTGGGAACGACGGGGCGCCCCTCACCATGGCGTGCGCCGGTGGCGGGCGCCGTGGCGCGCATCCCTCGTGAAGGTGACTTGAGACCGCTTCGAGACCTGGACCCATCGACAGGCGAAGGCGATCAACCACCCATCAAACGAACGCTTCACACCGTAACTCCCTTCAATCCCAAGGAAATTGACGGGATATCACCATGCAGAAACGTGACTCTCAACAGGCGCCTGAGGGCCCCCGCGAATGGCTCTGCCGAGCCCTACTATCGGCTCGCCATGACAGCAGCAAGGAAGCACCAGGTGAGCCGGTCGACGGGTCGCCGGCTGGGGCGCGCGGGCATCCGGGACGTGGCCGCCGCAGCCGGTGTATCGATCACGACTGTCTCCGACGCGCTCAACGGCAAGGGCCGGCTTCCGGATGCCACCCGTAGCCATGTCCGCGAGGTGGCCGACCGGCTGGGCTACCGCCCGTCCGCAGCCGCCCGCACGCTCCGTACCGGCAAGTCAGGACTCATCGGTCTGACCGTGACCACGTACGGGGATGAACCTTTCACCTTCACCGAATTCGCGTACTTCGCGGAGATGGCCAGAGCCGCCACCTCCGCGGCGCTGGCCCGCGGCTATGCGCTGGTCATCCTCCCCGCGACCTCCCGCCACGACGTGTGGTCCAACGTCGCCCTGGACGGCACCGTCGTCATCGACCCCGCCGACGGCGACCCCGTGGTGACCGAACTCGTCCGGCACGGCATCCCCGTCGTCTCCGACGGCCGCCCCGGCGGCACCCTCCCGGTCACCGGCTGGGTCGACAACGATCACGAAGCGGCCGTCCTCGGCCTGCTCGACCATCTCGCCGACGCCGGCGCCCGCCGTATCGGCCTGCTCACCGGCACCACCACCGACACCTACACCCGGCTGTCGACCACCGCCTATCTGCGGTGGTGCGACCGAGTGGGCCAGGATCCGGTGTACGAGTCCTACCCGGCACACGACCCGTGCGCGGGCGCCATCGCCGCCGACCGGCTACTGGCCCGCCCGGACCGGCCGGACGCCGTCTACGGGCTCTTCGACCCCAACGGCACCGACCTGCTCGCCGCCGCCCGGCGCTACGGCCTGCGCGTTCCCGAGGATCTGCTGCTGGTCTGCTGCAGCGAGTCCACCGGCTACGCCACCACCGAACCGCCCATCACCACCCTGTCCCTCAAGCCGCGCCGCATCGGCACCGCCGTCGTCCAGATCCTCATCGATGCCATCGAGGGACTCGACAACGGCCGGCCCGTCGAACAGGTGATACCGACCGATCTGATCGTCCGGACCTCGTCCCAGCGACGGTCCCCGCGGACCACCATCAGCCCGCCGCGGGGACCTGCCGGGGAGTGAGCGTGCCCTGTGAGCGAAGGACCGGCCGTACCGGCGGCGGCCGGGCGCCCCCTTCCGTCAGGAAAATACAGGGTGATCCCGGGAGAAATCAGCCGCGAACGCCGGGCTCCGTGTGATTGACCACCCCCGGGTGCGTCACAACCCGCGAGCGGCATTCCTATGATGGGCGCACGACACCGCGGACCGCCGTCGACCAGGCAAAGGTCCGAGAGGTGCACGGCGGCGCGACGGTGGAGGGGTCGATGACTCAGGGGGCCAGTCAGGGATCCATGGTGTGGACCATGGCAGGACCAACTCCGGCGTCTCCTCCTCCGCCCGGACCGCCCTCGGGCGCGCCCGCGGGGCCGCCCCCGATGCCGCCGATGGGTCCGCCGATCCACCTGCCCGCGGGGCCCCCGGCAGCGCCGCCCGCCGCGCCCCCTGTGGTGCCGCCGCCCGCCCCTCCGGTCGAGCTGCCCGAGGAGTACACCCCGACCGCGCGTGACCTCCCGGTCATCGGCGCCGGCCGTACGGACACCCTCATCGACCGCCCGGCCGCCGGCTTCGTGCCGGCGCCCGAGCCCGACTCCGACGCGCCCGAAGGCATGGGCCCGTTGTACGTCGTCGGCGATGTGCACGGCTACTACGACGAGCTGCGCGAGGCACTCGCCGTCGAAGGACTGATCGACGGCGACGGCAACTGGGCGGCCGGCAACGCCCGGCTGTGGTTCCTCGGCGACTTCACCGACCGTGGCCCGGACGGCATCGGCGTCATCGACCTCGTCATGCAGCTCTCCGCACAGGCCGCGGCGGCCGGCGGCTACTGCAAGGCCCTGATGGGCAACCACGAACTGCTGCTGCTGGGTGCCAAACGGTTCGGCGACACCCCGGTCCAGTCCGGCGCCGGCACCGCCTCCTTCCAGGCCGCCTGGTTGCTCAACGGCGGCCAGAAGACCGACATGGACCGTCTGGAGGACCACCATCTCCAGTGGATGGCCCGCCTGGACGCCGTGATGGAGGAGGACGGGCATCTGCTCGTGCACTCCGACACCACCGCCTACCTCGAATACGGCGACTCCATCGAGGCCGTCAACGACACCGTCCACGACGTACTGACGCGCAGCGACGCCGACGAAGTCTGGGATCTCTTCCGCAAGTTCACCAAGCGCTTCGCCTTCCGGGACGAGTCCGGCTCGGACGCCGCGCGCGAGCTCCTGGGTGCCTACGGCGGCGAGCGCGTCGTGCACGGCCACAGCCCGATCCCGTATCTGCTGGGCGAGGTCGGCACGGAGGACGGCGAGGGCGACGGTATCGCCGTCGAAGGACCGCATGTCTACGCCGACGGCCTCGCCATCGCGATGGACGGCGGGATCACGATGGCCGGAAAGTTGCTGGTCGTTCAACTTCCGCTGACTGGCTGAGCGTTCTCCGGGCAGGTGTACGCCAGGCCGGAGGGCGGGGCGGCGGGCCGGCGGCCGGGCGGATTCCGGTCATGGCAGGACTCAATTTCCGCAAACTCCCTGTCACCCCCTGCCGGAGGCGCTCTACCATCGGGCTATCCGTAGCAGGCTCTCCTCCGTTTCCGCCCACCGCCCGGCCACAGCCGGCCGTACGGCCCTACGGAGCATCGGGGGATGCACATGAACAGCGCTCCGCACCTGCTGAACGAGGACCGCGAGGAATTCGCGCGGATCCTTGATGAGGCGCTGCGTACCGCCGCACACCGTCCGGACGATCTCGACTCCGGCGAAGGAAACCACCTCAGCACCGAGCAACTGCGCACGATGGCCCTCAGCGCCACCACCGCGATCGCCGCCTGCGCCACGGCCGAATACGAGCGCTATGTACAGCTCCGTGCCGAACTGCGTACGCCGTCGTCCGCCTCGTACGGCGCCGACGCGGGTGGCGGGGAGCAGGACGCTGCGTCCGGCGAAAGCCCAGGACCGGCCATGGCCGAGGGCGAGGCGACGGAAGCGGCCGGCGCCGGACTGGCCGCCATGATCACCGTCCTCGCACCGGTCCTCGCCGGTATCGCCGCCGTCCTCTTCCTCCTCATCGGCTACGTCCTGCGCACCATCAGCCCCGAACAGACCGTCGCGCGGCCGATGATCAGCGTCGGCTGGATCTTCGCCGCCCTGGCCGCGGCGGGCACCCTCGTCGCCATGGCCTGCCTCGTCATCACCGCCCTGCGCAACGGCTCGTCCTCCCGGTCCACCAGAGCGGGCGAACTGGCCGAGGACCTCGACCGCGCCCACGACGCCTGGCGGCACGCCCTCCTGGAACGCGGCCTGCTCCCGTTCTTCCGCGAGGCCCTCACCAACCCCGCCCCCGCCCCGGACGAGGACCCGGCCCGCTACGTCCCCCGCCGCACCTCCACCCCCGAAAGCCGCATCCCCACCCTCGGCTACACCCGCCCCGACTTCACCAGCCCCGACACCGGCCGCTCGGCGTCCCGCCCCCGCTACTCCAGCCCGGACTTCACCAGCCCGGATTACGGGGGCCCGGATCATGGGGCGGAGTAGGGGCACCGGCGGCGTACGTGCCGAGTTGTAGCGGAATGCCCGAGCCCGACCCGAACTGGTGAACTTCCGCTCTTTGCACGGCACTTCGCACTCTGGGGTGCATACGTTCCATGGCGGAGGTGATGCGCATATGCGCGAACACAGTGTGCCGCCGGAACATCCGGCCCGGCGGGATGCGATGGACGTCAATGATTTCGTTTATGCGGCTACGGGGGCCCGTGTCCGAAGAGTCACCCTGCCAAACGGAGAACACTGGTTCCCGGCCTCGGACGTCTGCCGCGAACTCGGCTACACCACGACCCGCAAGGCTCTTCTCGATCATGTTCCGGAGGGGCGCCGAGAGTTTCTCGAGACTGTGACTGGAAGTCACAGTCTCACCATTCCCGCAGGTCGCGAGTGGCGCCGAGACTTACAGATGGTCGATCTGCAAGGGCTCATCCTGCTCGTCAACGGCTGCACAAAACCATCATGTCTTCCCTTCAAGCAGTGGGTGTCGAGGGTGATCGCCACCGTCCAACGCGACGGCGCCTACGCCCTGGAGCCCTCCGAAATCGCCGCCCCGCAGCCCCCGGCTCCACCGGTCCCCCGGCCGGCCGAGTCTCCCGGCGAGATCGTGAACGCGATCACGCGCTTGGAGGTGCAGAACGAGCGCTTCCAGACCGAGCTGCTGGCCACGCTGCGGCGCTCGGAGCACGCATGGTCACAGATCGCCGACGCCTTGCGGAGCCCGGCAGACGATGAACCCGGGCCCGGGAAACGCGAGTTACGCGTCAGGACCGAAGAGCTCTTCGATCAGTGGAAGTCCCGGCTGAGCATCACCGAGGACGTGTGGGCCGTGGCCATCTCCATCCTGCCTGCCATGGCCCAGGACGGGCAGACCGAGGAGTCGTTGGAGTCACTCGCCGCCAAGACGGGCCTGACGCAGCAGAAGGTGCACTCCTGCCTGCGCTTTCTGCAGAAGCACCGGTGCATCCGCCAGTGCGGGCTGGCACCGGATGGGAGTCCGGTGTACGAGGTGGAGTTGCCGCCGCACCGGTCACCGCGGCGGGTGCCCCGACGCCCGCGCGGTTGAGCGTGTAGTGCGGCTTCACTGAAGACAGGCCGGCCCGAAGTCGCAACCAGAACTTGCGGCTTCGGGCCAGGCCCAACCGTAGCGGTTCATCGGTCGGCGAGCACCGATACACGAGCACATGCCGGAACGCGGCTCCCCTTTCAGGGCATCCCGGCCCCGCTCCGCCCTACAACCCCGCCAGGTTGTCCGCCAGATCGTCCAGACCGAATGACCCCTGAGCGAGTGCCTTCATGTGCCAGGCCTTGAGGTCGAAGGCGGTGCCGTGTCGGCGCCGGGCCGCTTCGCGGCCCTGTAGCCAGGCACGTTCGCCGAGTTTGTAACTGATGGCCTGGCCTGGCCAGCCGAGGTAGCGGTTGATCTCGCCGTTGCGCCGCTCGACCGGGCTGCCGTGGTGGGCGGCCATGAACTCGGTGGCCAGCGCCGGGGTCCAGCGCTCGCCGGGGTGGAAACCGGAGTCGGCGGGGATGGCGAGACGGAGGTGCATACCGATGTCGATGATCACCCGGATGATCCGCAGCATCTGTTTGTCCAGGTAGCCGAGTCGGCGGCCGGGGTCGTCGGCGTGGAAGCCCAGTTCGTCCATGAGGCGTTCGGCGTACAGAGCCCAGCCCTCGATGTTGGCGGTGACCTTGCCCAGGGTGACCCGGTAGCGGCCGAGCCGGTCGGCGGCCGCGACCCACTGGGAGAGCTGCAGATGGTGGCCGGGGACGCCCTCGTGGTACCAGGTGCTGACGATCTGCCAGGTCGGGAAGATCTGCCGGCCGAGGGTCGGGAGGTAGGTGCGGCCGGGGCGGCTGAAGTCGAGGCTGGGGCTCGCGTAGTGCGGCGCCGTGGAGCTTCCCGGCGGCGCGATACAGGATTCGACGTTGCGGAGGGGCCCGGTGATGTCGAAGTGCCGGCCGTCGAGAGCGTCGATCGCCTCGTCCATGATGTGCTGCAGCCAGTCGCGGATCTCCTCCTCGCCCTTGATCGCGTGGCCGTGCGCGTCGAGGTGGTGCATGGCTTCCAGGACGGTCGCGCCGGGCAGAACGCGATCGGCCTCGGCCCGCATCTCGGCGGCCGTCCGGTGGAACTCGTCCCAGGCCCATGCGTAGGCGTCGTCCACGTCGAGGTCGGCACCGGTGGAGTGGCGGGCGGCGCGCAGATAGCGCTCACGGCCGACGGCATCCGGGGTGCCCACCGCGGCGGGGACGTAGGTGTCCCGCAGCCAGTCGCGGAACTCGGCGATGGCGGCGGTGGCCCGGAGTGCTGCCGCGTCCAGTTCGGGACGCAGGCGCTCGGGGCCGTCCGAGACGAAGTCGGCGAACCAGCCGGGGCCGCCGGTGCCCCGCGCGGTCCAGGCATCGAGCTGGCCGATCACCGCGAGGGCCTGGCGGGGAGCGGAGAGCAGGCTCCGGGAGATCCCCTCGGTGAGCGTGGCACGGTAACGGTCCAGCGCGCCGGGCAGGTTGCGCAGCCGTCCGGCCACCGCCTCCCAGTCCTCGGCGGTGTCCGTCGGCATCAGGGTGAAGATCCCCCGCAGCCGGTGAATGGGCGCATCGACATTGCGCAGTTGGCGGAAGTTGTCGCCGGCCTCGTGCACGGCGAGCTCGGCGGTGAGCCGCTCCCGCAGCAGCTTGGCACCGGCCTGTTCAGTCGGCGTCTCGGAGGTGGGCGCGGTGTCGAGAGCCGCGAGGGTACGGCGGCCGAGATCGGCGAGGGCCTCGAAACCCTCGGGCGACAGGTCCGGCTGCCGGTCGTCCCCCGGATGCAGCCCCAGCCGCACTGAGGTCATCGGGTCGAGTGCGGCGACCCGTTCCACGTACTCATCGGCTATACGGCGAGGTGAGAGAGGCGAGATCGGGTGATCTGACATGCGGTCATCGTGGCCCACCCCCCGCCGCCGCGGCAGTGCGCCTTCCGGCCAGGCGCGGGCGCCGGCGTACGCGCCTCATCGCCCACCGGACCCGTGCGCCGCTGCCCCGGGAAGGCCGTTCCGGGACAGCGCCGCACGGTTTCGGCTCAGTCGGCCAGCGGCAGATACACCCGGTTCCCGCTCGCCGCGAACTCCTTGGACTTCTCCAGCATTCCGGCCTCGATCTCCTCGGCGCTGGCCGGGCCGGCCAGGTCAGGGGCGAACTGTTCGGTGATGCTGCGGCTGATCTTCATCGAGCAGAACTTCGGGCCGCACATGGAGCAGAAGTGCGCCGTCTTCGCCGGTTCGGCCGGCAGCGTCTCGTCGTGGAAGGCGCGGGCCGTGTCCGGGTCGAGGGCCAGGTTGAACTGGTCCTCCCAGCGGAACTCGAAGCGGGCGTCGGACAGCGCGTCGTCCCACTCCTGGGCGCCCGGGTGCCCCTTGGCCAGGTCCGCCGCATGGGCCGCGATCTTGTACGTGATGACGCCGGTCTTGACGTCGTCGCGGTCCGGCAGGCCCAGGTGCTCCTTGGGCGTGACGTAGCAGAGCATCGCGGTGCCCCACCAGGCGATCATCGCGGCGCCGATGCCGGAGGTGATGTGGTCGTAGGCGGGCGCGATGTCGGTGGTGAGCGGGCCGAGCGTGTAGAACGGGGCCTCTTCGCAGATCTCCTGCTGGAGGTCGATGTTCTCCTTGATCTTGTGCATCGGGACGTGTCCCGGGCCCTCGATCATCGTCTGGACGCCATGCCGCTTGGCGATGGTGTTCAGCTCGCCGAGCGTCCGCAGCTCCGCGAACTGCGCCTCGTCGTTGGCGTCCGCGATGGAGCCGGGGCGCAGGCCGTCGCCGAGGGAGTAGGTGACGTCGTAGGAGGCGAGGATCTCGCAGAGCTCCTCGAAGTGCGTGTAGAGGAAGGACTCCTCATGGTGCGCGAGGCACCAGGCGGCCATGATCGATCCACCGCGCGAGACGATGCCGGTCTTGCGGCGGGCCGTGAGGGGGACGTAGCGGAGCAGCACACCGGCATGCACCGTCATGTAGTCGACGCCCTGTTCGGCCTGCTCGATGACCGTGTCCTTGTAGATCTCCCAGGTCAGTTCCTCGGCCTTGCCGTCGACCTTCTCCAGCGCCTGGTAGAGGGGGACGGTGCCGATGGGGACGGGGGAGTTGCGCAGCACCCATTCGCGGGTGGTGTGGATGTTGCGGCCGGTCGAGAGGTCCATGACCGTGTCGGCGCCCCACTGGGTCGCCCAGGTCATCTTGTCGACCTCCTCCTCGATGGAGGAGGTGACCGCGGAGTTACCGATGTTGGCGTTCACCTTCACCAGGAAGTTCTTGCCGATGATCATCGGCTCGATCTCCGGGTGGTTGACGTTGGCGGGAAGCACCGCACGCCCGGCCGCGATCTCGTCGCGCACGAACTCGGGCGTGACGTTCTCGCGGATCGCGACGTACTCCATCTCCGCGGTGATCTCGCCGCGCCGGGCGTAGGCGAGCTGGGTGACCGCGGCGCCGTCCCGGCCGCGGCGCGGCTGGCGGGGGCGGCCGGGGAAGACCGCATCGAGGTTCTTGAGGCCACCGCGCGGCGAGGTGTGCTTGACGCCGTCGTCCTCCGGCCGCAGCGGGCGGCCCGCGTACTCCTCGGTGTCGCCCCGGGCGATGATCCAGTTCTCGCGCAGCGGGGCGAGACCGCGGCGGACGTCGGTTTCGATACTGGGGTCGGTGTACGGCCCTGACGTGTCGTAGAGCGTCACGTCCTTGCCGTTGGTGAGGTGCACCCTCCGGACCGGGACCCGAAGATCGGGGCGCGAACCGGAGACATAGCCCTTGTGCCAGCCGATCTTCCGGTCGGTCGGCACGTTTTCGGGCGTGCGTGCATCCTGCAGAGTCATAAGACCCAACTCCCTACGCCGGCATTACCCGGTAACAGGTTCGGCGGTCGACGCAGCCGCTTCCATCCGGCGATGTTCCACGTGAAACATTGCTGGGATGGAGGTCAGCGCCCTCTCAGCCCGGTGCTCCGAGCTCCCGCGATTGCAAAGGTGGCACCACGGTAGCGGCCGGCGTGGCGAGGTGAACAGGGGGCCCCAGGACTTCTTGCGATGATCGGGCGGTGAGCAGCCCCGAGCACCAGACGCATCCGCACTCGCACTCGCACTCTCATGCGCACGGCCATGGGCCCGCTGCGCCCGTTTCCCGGCATCTGCGCAAGGTCATCGCGGCGGTACTGATCCCCTTCGCCGCCGCGGTGGTGGTCGGTCTGGTCGTGCTGTGGCCAGGCGGCGCGCCCTCGCACAAGCCGTCCGGCGTCGGCTTCGACCAGCCCACCGAACGAGCCACCGTGGTCAAGGTGGAGCAGGTGAACTGCGCCGACGTCCATGCCGAACAACAGCCACAGCCGACGCCGCCCCAGGGACAACCGCCGACCGGGGGAGCGGCACAGGGCAAGGACTGCCAGCAGGCGACGATCAAGGTCACCACCGGGAAGGACACCGGTCGGACCTTCCAGACCGTGGTGACACCCGACGCCACGCGGCACTACACAAGCGGGCAGGAGGTGGTGGTCGCATACTCCCCAAAGGCCCCCAAGGATCTGCAGTACGCGGTCACCGATGTGGACCGGTCCTTCCCGATGTGGGTGCTGGCCGCGATCTTCGCGTTCGCCGTCGTGATCGTCGGCCGGCTGCGCGGGGTGCTCGCGCTGGTGGCGCTGACAGCGAGCTTCGGGGTGCTGACGCTGTTCATCCTCCCGGCCATCCTGCAGGGCTCCAATCCGCTGGTGGTGGCGATGGTCGGAGGCAGCGCGATCATGCTGATCGCGCTGTATTTGTGCCACGGTCTGACGGCCCGGACTTCGGTGGCGGTACTCGGCACGCTCGCGTCACTGCTGCTGATCGGCCTGCTCGGGTCGGTGTTCATCGGCTGGGCGTTGCTGACCGGCAATGTCGACGACACGACGGGGCTGGTGCACGGCCTGTACCCGGACATCGAGATCCGCGGTCTCCTGCTGGCGAGCATCATCATCGGATCGCTGGGTGTGCTCGACGATGTGACGGTGACCCAGACCGCCGCGGTGTGGGAGCTGAAGGAGGCGGATCCGTCGGCGAGTTGGCGCAAGCTGTACGGCGCGGCGATGCGGATCGGACGGGATCACATCGCATCGGTCGTGAACACTCTCGTACTGGCCTATGCGGGCGCGGCGTTGCCGTTGCTTTTGCTGTTCTCCATCGCACAGAGCACCGTCGGTACGGTCGCGTCGAGCGAGGTGGTCGCAACCGAGATCGTGCGCACGCTGGTGGGCAGCATCGGCCTGGTCGCCTCGGTGCCGCTGACAACGCTGCTCGCGGCGCTGGTCGTCTCGGCGAACCGCAGGGGGCAAGGCACACCGGGGCCCGGCGTCGGGGCCGGTACGCCGTCGGGCGGCGAGGACGCCACGGGAGGACG
>NZ_JBFAIP010000039.1:0-61350 GCF_040654775.1 Streptomyces sp. NPDC050636 | reverse complement strand
CGGCCTGCTGGGCATCCGTTACCGACAACGGCGGGATCTTCGGGCCACGATGATTCACACCAAACCAACGAAGAATCTCCGACTCAGGTCACTAGCTATAGCTAGGGCTATAGCTAGGTTCCGTCCGACGAGCCGAGTGAGGGACCTGTCGTACGGACCGTAGTGGCCAAGTCCTCCAGACGCCGGCCCTTGCAGTCGGACACCTGGAGCCGGGTAGCCACCCGTGCGGGTGAACCCGCGCGTGCCGCCGATCCAAGGCGGGGAAGGTGCCTTCTCTGAGTGGGCCAGCATGACCAACGCCCGGCAAGGCCCCGCTCAGGACACCCCCAACGTTTCCATCGTCGAGCACGACAGTGCCAAGAACCCGCTACGTCGCGTCACCCTGCACAACGCATGGGCCAGCGACATCGAGTCCGGTCCGGCCATCGAGAAGGTCACCCTCACCTACGAAGACCTGACCATCGACTAGAGGCGACCGATGGTGCCACGGCCGACGTGCGGGCAGGCATTGTCCCGACGAACCCGGCTCACTGACTCATCGGACACGGCTTAGGGCTGGCTTAGGGCTGGCTTAGGACCTGTCCGGGAACATGCCGGCCCGGGCGTTCGCGGTCGCCTGCTTGGACCCCTGGTGGCTGTGCATGGGCGTGGATGGGTGTGGATGGGTGTGTGTCAGGAGGGTGGAGGCTGCGGTGTTGGCGTTGATCGGCCTGATGCTTCCGGCCACGCCGCCATCGCCGTGTCGACCACACGCTCCAGTGTCTGTCGTGTCGCCCCGTCGCATGCCTGCTGATTCATCCCCTGGATGACCGCCGCATAGAAGGCTGCCAGCCCGTCGGCGTCCATGTCGGCGGGGAGCCGTCCCCCGTCGATGTCGGCATGGATGCGGGCGGCGATCGATGCCTTGGTTTCCTCACGCATGGCGCGCAGCTTGGCCTTCACATCCTGCGAGCCAGGGGCACAGTTGGTCGCGCTGGTGATGATGAGGCAGCCCGGCGGGTGGCTCGGATCGGTGTAGTCGGCGGCGAGGTGCCGCAGTATCGCGGCAATGGCCGAGCGGGCATCCGGCCCTTGCAGTGGCGGGGCTGCGTACGTGTGCACGTACAACTGGACGGCCTCGTCGAACAGCTGCCGCTTGTCGCCGAAGGCGGCGTACAGACTCGGCGGGTTGATCCCCATCGCCTCGGTGAGCGAGGCGATGGATGTCGTCTCGTAACCGTGTGTCCAGAATTCCCGCAGGGCGGCGGCCAGGGCCTGGTCACGATCGAAGGCGCGCCGGCTGCGTTTGGGGGCGGCCTTGGCCGAGGTGTGTCCGCTGGGCATGACCGCAGTCTACGCCAGTTTGTAGCGATCGCTAAAGCCCTCTGATGCGGTCTCCGATGTCGCCTGACTTTAGCGATCACTAAAGTTATCGTTGTCTGGTTGGGCTGGGCGGCAACCGCCACGAAAGGGAACCCTGATGACCACACCGACTTCCGCTGCCTTCGCCCGCACCGTTCGCGGCACCGGCCCCGGCCTCCTCCTCGCCCACGGGGCGGGCGGCGGTATCGAGGCCAACTACGGTCCGATCATGGATGGGCTGGCCGCACGGCACACCGTGGTCGGGGTCGACTACCCCGGCTCCGGCGACACCCTGAAGGCCCAGGAGCCCCTGGAAGTCGAGGAGTTGGCGGAACAGCTGATTGCAGCAGCCGATGCCGAGGGGCTCGACACCTTTGCGGTCAGCGGCTATTCACTCGGCGGCCCCGTCGCGATCCGCATTGCCGCGCGGTACCCCGAACGCGTCACCTCACTCGTGCTGAGCGCGACGTTCGCGCATGCCGACACCCGCACCGACCTGGCTGCCTCGATCTGGCAGCAGCTGTTCGAATCCGGCCAGCACGCCGTGCTCGCCAAGTACCTGAACCTGATGGCGCTGAGCGAATCGACCCTGAACGCCCTGACCCCTGTCCAGGTCCAGGCCGCCGCCGAGCAGCTCGCGCCCGCCCTCCCTGCCGGCACCGGTACCCAGGTGGACCTGGTCCGAAGGGTCGACGTCCGCGGCGACCTCGCCGGGATCGCGGTACCGACGCTCGTCGTCGTCACCACCGCTGACCCGCTCATCTCTGCGGGCCTGCAGCGGCAACTCGCCGCCGCCATCCCCACCGCCGAGGTCGCTGAAATCCCGACCGGACACCTGCCGTTCGCCGAACGCCCCCAGGAGTGGCTGAACCTCATCAGCGACTTCCTCGCACTGAACTCCAAGGGGTGACGGGGCCGGCGGTTCGCGTAGTCCCTCCCAGGTCCGCGTCCGCCGGATAGGGGCACGCACGCACCACATCTTCCGCACGGGTGCGGCGACCCGTCGGACAGCCCCTGAAGCCGTTCAGCTGGTGAAGCCGATCGCCATGCAACCAGGGTTGTAAGCAACCAGGGGTGTATGCAACCAGGGTTGTACGGCCGGCACGACGAGGATGACGACGGCATGCGCGAGGGTGTCCGCCGCATCCACGCCGCCCTCGACGATGCGGCCACCGACGCGTAACGACGCAGCGCAACGCCCCGTCAGCCACCTGGCCGACGGGGCGTCGCCACACATCGCAGCGCGGGGCGCTGCGAGCCGGACAGCTATTCGTTGCTGACGCCGTTGCTGCTCAACACGGGGATGTCGTCGAGAATGTGGGAAATCGGCTCGTCGCCGTTCGCCTGGGTCGAGTTGTCGACGCATTGCTGGGTCTGTGGAGCGGACAAAATGGGGATGTCCTGGATGCCGATGTTCACGAGCCCGATGATGTTTTGAATATTCGCCTTGACCGGGATGCCGAGGCACGGTTTGTTCAGCGAGTCCGTGACCAGTGAGCCCTGTGGGCTCAGGTCGCCGTGAGTAGTGTCGGCCGTGGCGATTCCCGGCGCGACAAAGACGGCAGAGAAGGCGGCTAGGGCAGCGACGGCGAGGATGCGAAAGCGCATGTTTTTCCCCTCTTGGTGCTTGCTGTCGCTGGCAGACGTACCCTCGCTCAGTGGCTCAATGCCCCAAGTCCCCCGTTCGTGCAATGAGTTGGGTGCCAGGGAAAGGAGCGCTGCGTCGCTGAAGCCGTCAACACGCACACGACGCCCGCCCGTCGGCGACGGCAGGTGCACGACGACCCGCCCCGATGCGGCCAGGGCCCTGGTCGAGGTTGCGGGCGAGGAACGGGCCTGGCGCGTCTCGACGGAGCCCGCGCTGTCGGTCCGGGGGATGGCCGACCGCCTTGCCGCTTAGGCGGCAACGGGGCCGGTCGCGGTGTGCAGGCTGTCGCCGGCCGTGCTGGGTGTCGCCTCGGTCTTCTCCCCGCTGATCCGCGAACTGAAGGAGATCCGCTACCAGTTCGACCGCCCTTTTCCATGGAGTGGAGCGCTCACGAAGCCGAATTTCATCCCGAAATGTTGATCAGAGCCGTTGGTATTGCGCACCGGCGGCCAGGTAGGGCAGGCAACGGTGGTGCATCAGGGCGTGGGCGTCAGTGATGCGGCCTCCCATGCGAAGCCGTCCGGGTCGGTGAAAGGCCCGGCATCGCCGCCGATCATGAGCCGGTGTGATCCGGTGCCGTCGGTGGCGACGCCGACCTCCTTGGCAAGGGCGCGGCGCCTGTACAGCGCCAGCTTGACGGGGCTCGACCCAGCAGCGAACTCGACGTACATGCGGCCGAAGCTCTTCGCCACGGCAAGGCCGCGCTCGACGTAGAACCGCTTGCTCGCGGCCACGTCCGCGACTCCCAGCAGGAGCACCATCTCGTCGATCTGCCGGGTGGCAGGGCCGGTGTCCTTCTTCGCCGAGGTCGCGACCTTCCAGATCGTCCCGTCCGGGGCTTGTACGACACCGCCGTAGCCCCAGAGCGACTTGGCGGCAGGCTTCAGCGGCGTGGCGCCGGCCTCCAGGGCGGCGTCGATGAGGCTGTTGACGTTGGCCGGCTGGGACACCGTGAGCGCCAGCGTGAACCCACGGAAGCCGGTTGTGGGTGCCTGCGAGGCCCGCAGGCGTATCTGCGTGTCCAAACAGAAGGCGGTGGTGTAGAAGCGGTCGGCGGCCGTGGGGTCGGCCACGTCGAGGGTGACGGATTCGATGGATGCCATGGTCAGCACGCTAGTTCCGGCTCGGCGACCGGCGCTTCTTGATTCCTGACCGGTCTTGTCACCTGTTTCGCCACACATGGCGGCATCCCCGCCACAGCGCCCTTTGCGCGGCGCCGGTAGGCGCTGGGTGGCATGCCGACCAGCTCGGTGAAGCGGGTGCTGAAGGTGCCCAGCGACGAGCAGCCGACCGCGAAGCAGACCTCGGTGATGGAGAGGTCGCCGCGGCGCAGCAGTGCCGTCGCGCGCTCGATGCGCCGGGTCATCAGGTACGCGTACGGCGACTCGCCGTAGGCCAGCCGGAACTGGCGGCTGAGGTGCCCAGCGGACATGTTCACGCCGCGGGCGAGCGCCTCGACGTAAGGGGGTCTCCCCTGCTCCTTAAGAGCTTGGGGAAGGTTGCGCGTACTCCCGGTCGATCCGGTCGCGGTCGCGGCGCAGTCGCGCGAGGTCGCTCAGGTGCGCCGCGGTGCGTGCGCGCCCCCATGGGGGGTGACACATGGGAGAACTCCTTTCATCGATGTCCGTGAGCACCTGGGTTGCATGCCGAGGTAGGCGGCGAGGTGCTCGATGGCGATGACCGGCTTGCCGGAGTCGACGAGCCGGTCGAGCAACTGCTCGACGTCGGCGGGATGGGGGCCGGTGGTCGGCTCGGCGAGGATGTGGACCCGTCCTAGGGCCTGTCCTGTCGGATGGGTCAGGGTCGGAAAGGCCCTGGTGGGCGGCCGGCGTGCGCGCCTCGGCCTCGGCGGCCGACATCGCGAGCGCCTCTGTGATGGTGCGGCCGCCGAGGGGATGGTCGAGGACAGCGGCCTGGAAGCGCCGGCCGCCGTATTCTTCGCAGGTGGTCGCGACGCCGGCCATCATGGCCGAATCGATGACCGGACGGTTCAGCGAAGCTCCTGGATGCGGACCAGGTTGCCCGCGGGATCGCGGAAGGCGCAGTCGCGGATGCCGTACGGCTGCTTGGTCGGCTCCTGGACGACCTCGGCGTCGCCGGCCTGCACCTGCTCGAAAGTGCCGTCGAGGTCCCGGGTGGCCAGCAGGATCCAGCCGTAGGTGCCCTTGGCCATCATCTCGGCGATGGTGCGGCGCTCGTCCTCGGTGACCCCAGGGTCGGCGGCCGGCGGCGCCAGGAGGATGGACGTGCCGGGCTGGCCGACGGGGCCGACGGTGATCCAGCGCATCTTGCCCTGTCCGACGTCGCTGCGGACCTCGAAGCCGAGGACGTCGCGGTAGAAGGCCAGGGACGCGTCCGGGTCGTCATGCGGGAGGAAGCTCGTGTGAATGGTGATGTCCATGATGATCAGGCTATGTGCGGCTCTGTGACCCGCGCTTCTCGATTCCTGATCGATCTGGTCACCTGTTTCGCCACACACGGTCGCATCGCCGCCGCTCAGGACCCACGCACTGAGAATCTGCCAGCACGAACGAGACCGAGTGGGAATTCGACACCTTCAATGCGACAGGACACCTCCTCAATGCGACCGGACACCTCGCCAGTCTCACGATGTTGTCGGCGCATCTGGGTCAAGAAAGAAGACCGGACGAGACAGTACGGTTTCGGCTATTGGCTGGACGGGCGATCCGCGTTCCAGTGCGATTGATCTAAGCGGGCTGATCCCTCTGACCGTCAAGCGGCTCCGGAGAGGCGCACAAGCGCACGGCGAGGGCGGCGATGTCGTCGTCGAGGCGTCCTCTGCTGTAGTGGATGAGGTCATGGTGAAGAGCGTTGAGCAGTTCGCCGGGTCGCCCTGGGGTCTGCCGGCGCAACCAGGCCGCCACCGGGAAGAACTCGCCGTCGCGGTCGCGGGCCTCGGCGACACCGTCGGTATAGAGGAGCAGCAGGTCGCCAGGGGCGAAGCCGAAGGTGTCGATGCTGTAGTGATCACCGATCAGCTCGGCGAGGTTGAGAAGCGGCGAGGGAGCGGTGGGCTCCAGGGCGTGGACTTCCCCGCGGTTCAGGAGCAGCGGCGGCGGATGTCCGCAGTTGAGGATTCCGATACGGCCGCCCCCGTGTGGGATCTCGGCGAGAAGGGCGGTGGCGAAGCGCTCCATCATGCCCTCGGGGGGAAAGGCGGCGTTGTAACGGGTACTGCTTGCCTCCAGGCGACGCGCGATATTGACCAGGTCGGCCTCGTCGTAGGCCGCCTCCCGGAAGGAGTTCACCATCGCCGCGGCCGAGCCCACCGCCGGCAGACCCTTGCCCCGCACATCGCCGATGAGCAGCCGGACCCCGTACTTCGTGTCGACCACCTCGTAGAAGTCGCCGCCGATACTGGCCTCCGCCGCGGCCGCGATATACAGCGCCTCGATCTCGACGCCCCCGAAGCGGCGCGGCATCGGACTCAGGACCACCTGCTGCGCCGCGTCGGCGACGAGCCGGACCTGGAACAGGGTCTGCTCCCGCCGGAGCCGGACATGGCTTCCGTACGCGGCCGCCACGGTGACGCCGACGATCCCCGCCGCCGTCCACCACGTCCCCAGGCCGGGGAACACGATGCCGAGACCGATCATGAGAAGAAGGCAGACCGTCCCCAGGAGGACGGTGGGGAGCACGGGCCACATGGCCGCGGCGAGGGCCGGCGCCGCGGGCAGTAGCCGGCTGAAAGCCAGTTCTGGGGGAGTGGCGTACGCCAGGCCGGCGATGACAACGGTCAGGATCACCGGAGACAGCAGAGTAAGTGGCCTCCGGCCGTGGCGACGACGGAGGCGCAGCCGTCCAGGCTTGATCACACTTCGCAGGATATCCACGCACAGCGGACATGGCGCTCTGGTGAGTCGGAGTCGGCCGCCTGCGCCCGGTCGGTGCACCCTGCTGGGCGATGGTCCGGAGGCCGGGCAGAGCCGGGCTCCTCAATGTCCAAGCCGAACACGAACGGCTGTCTTCCCTCGGTCACATTTCTCTGTCGCGATCCGTCAGGGCAGTGACGGCAACATGAAAGCCCGAAGGAGACGGCGATGGAAACACGTTCGATAGCGGCGGAGGTCCCGATGGTTCCGCGGATGGCCGAGGACCCTGCGGAGCTGGTACCCGAGCTGGCAGCGGTGTCGGCGGCGCTGTTCAAGGTCACCGGCAACGGTTCGGTACCGCGCTCCACGATCAGCCTGGTCCAGCTGCGTGCAGGCCAGATCGTCGGCAGCACCTATCTGACCGTTCTGCACACGGGCTTCCTGCGCAAGGCCGGGGAGTCGGAGGAGCGCATCGCATCGGTGGCCTCCTGGCAGGACTCGCCGTACTTCACCGGTGCCGAGCGTGCCGCGCTGGCACTCGTGGAAGCCGTGCTTCAGCCGTCCGCGCACGGCGAGAGGGTCTCCGACGAGCTGTATGCCCAGGCAGCAGAGCACTATGAGGCCAAGGCGCTTGCCACCCTGATGTTCGCGATCGGTCAGGTCAACTTCTTCGTCGCCGTGGCGCTCATCGCCAAGCCGGTGCCCGGCCGGTCGTTCACCGACCCGTGGAAGTGAGACCGCCCGGGTAAGGACTGCCGTTCGGATCCCGTGCGTGACCCGAACGGGCCAATCTTGATGCCGCGCCTGCGCAGACAGGCGCGGATCTATGTGGACGAGTCGCCCCCTGTACGAGTAGCCCCCTGTACGAGTAGTCACCTGTCGGCAACGACCTGCCCGGGCCGGCACCTGGGCCGCCCGGGCTGCGCCGGCTGACTCTGATGCGGGCCATGACCTGCTCGAACCGGGTGCAGTCGTTGACGTTTCCAGCGGTGATCGTGAAGGCCGGCGGCCGGCCCTGCCCGTCACAGGCCAGATGGATCTTCGTGGTCAGCCCGCCGCGGGACGTCCTTGAGGCGGCCGGCCACCACCAGGTTGCCGTCCGGGGTGCGCCGCGCGAGGTCGCCGCTGCGGAAGTAGCCGTCGGTGGTGAACGAGCGTGCGTTGTCGTCGGGCGCCCGGTAGTAGCCTCGCACGGTGTACGGACCGCGGGCGAGGAGTTCGCCGGGCTCCGCGTCGGGCACGTCCTTGCCGTCGACGTCGACGATGCGGATCTCATCGTCGGGCGAGAGCGGGCGGCCCTGCGTGGTGAGCACGGTCTCGTCCGGATCGGCGGGCCGGGTGAGGGTGAACAGCCCCTCAGCCATGCCGAAGACCTGCTGCAGGCGACAGCCCAATTCAGGGCCTATCCGTTCGGCGGTCGCCCGGTGCAGGGGCGCGCCGCCGATCTGCACGAGATGCAGACTGCTCAAGTCGGCCTGGACCGTGGGAAGTACGTCGAGCCAGAGCCGGGCGACGGCGGGCACCACCGACGTGACGGTGACCCGCTCTCGTTCGATGACCGGAAAGCATTCGGCGGGTTCCGGGTTCTCGACCAGGACGACGGTGCCGCCGACGGAGAGGGTGCCGACGATGCCGGGGCAGCCGAACGTGAAGTTGAACTCGGCGGGCAGCGCGGCGAGATACACGTCGTTCTCGGTGAGCGACACCAGTTCGGCGGCGGCCCGCGCCTGGTAGGCGTAGTCGTTGTGGGTGCGCGGAATGAGCTTGGGCGCCGCGGTGGTACCGCCGGAGAGCAGGAAGAACGCCACCCGGTCGGCGCTCTGCGCGCGTGCCAGCCCGGGCGGGTCGTCGATGGAGCCCAGCGGGAAGTAGTGGCAGCCCGACGGGTCGATGGTAAAGCCGCCGTACGGGGACGAGGCGCCCGGCGCCTCAAGGGTGAACACCCGCCGCAGGAAGGGCTCTCGGGCCGCGATGTCCGCGGCCATCGCGGTGTGGTCGAAGCCCTGGTACGTCGAGGGACTGACGTAGCCGACGGCCTCGGTGACCCGCACGAGGTGGGAGACCTCTGACGCGCGGTGCGAGACCGGGCAGAACACGGGGACCGCGCCGACGCGCATCAGCGCGAACACGGTGATGACGAACTCGGGAACGTTCGGCAGCTGGACCACGACCCGTTGCCCGGGCCGGAGGCCGCGCAGCCGGAATCCGGCGGCCATGCGGTCCACGCGCCGGTTCAGGTTCGCGTACGTGATGCGGGTGCCGCCGTGCACGAGCGCGGTCCGCGGTCCGTACTGCAGGGCCCAGCCGCGCAGCAGGTTGTCCAGCGTATTGCCACGCCAGTGCCCGGCCGCCCAGTAGCGGTCGACGAACTCCTCGGGCCAGGGCGTGCAGCCGTCGAGCATGGATGTCATTCGCTTCCTTCTGTGCCAGCTTCTGATCCTTCTGCACCGGCTTCTGAATCGGAAGCCGTGCGGGACGTGAGCGTCTCCTCGGCGCAGGCGAGCAGTTCGACCGCGCGACGCCTCAGCATGTCGGCGGCTTCATAGAGCGTGAAGGGCCGTCCAGCACGACGTCGACCTCCAGGAGGAGCCGGGCTCCCGACGACAGTCGGGCCAGCCGGTGTTCATCCAGGTCAATGTCGCAATCCGACCCCATATCGCCCCTTCTCAACGCCGGGGAGCAACCCCGCCGCCTTGACCTTGGCGATCCAATCCGTCAACAACCCCATACGCAATGTGCTTTCCAAACCATGGACGCTGAATTCCATCAGCAGAAAGTCCAATGAGCGCCGCTGACCAGGAGGAATGGTCGGGGCTCAATCCAACTCGGCCTCGCGCCAGGGCGGAACCTCGTGACGTTGCAGTACGGATGTTGGGAGCCTGATCACTTTCACACTCATCCCGGGTGCCTGCCACGTCGGTTGGTGCTTTGAGCCGCTCGCTAAGGAGCTGTGGCGGCACGGGCACGCGGCGCGCCGCGTGACCCTGTCCGGCATCCTGCTCGACGGGGGCAGCACGAGCGAGAGCCTTGCCCTGGCCGCAACCGGAGTCATCCGCATGCTGAGGGAGGGGGCGTTGGAAGGCTTCACGCAAGGACGGACGGCTTCCATGTCCTCCGGCACACGCCCGCCTCGATCATCCTCGAAGCGGGCGAGTCCGTGGGCCCTTGGCCCGCTGGCTCGGCCACTTCAGCCCGACCACACGCTGGACTACTACGCCCACTTCATGCCTGATGCCGGCGGCAAGGGGCGCAGAGCCATCGACGCTCTTTTCAACCGACATTGTGCGGTCGCCGCGGCCGAGTACAAGACGCATCTCAACAACTCACGTCACGGATGGGCACAGCACTCGCTGCGCCCATCCGTTCGTCGTGCCACCCAGCAGATTCCCGTGCAGGTTCTCCCCAGCGGCCCGGCCCGGCCTGAGCGGTGCGTGTGACAGTCGCGCCGGGGCTCCAGCGCCGGGGGGCGGCTGGGTGGCCGCGCCGTCAGCCGAGGGTGACTGAGCCTCCCTTGACGCTCGCCTTGGCAGGCGCCAACGCCCTGGTCGCGGGCCCTTCCTTCACGCTGCCATCGGTGATGTCGAACTTGCTGCCATGGCACATGCAGTTGATGGTGCCGCCGGAGACCTCGCCGACGACGCAGCCCGCATGGGGGCAGATCGCGGAGAACGCCTTGAACTCGCCGTCCTGCGGTTGCGTGACCACGACCTTCTCGGCCTTGAAGATCTTGCCGCCGCCCTTGGGGATCTCCGAGGTCTTCGCGAGACTGCTCCCACCGCCGGCCTCGCCCCCGGTGGAGCCTCCGTCGTCGCCGCTCCCTCCGGTGTCGGCCGACCCGCTGGTCTCCGGGACGGCTGTCCGATCCCCGCCTGGGGTCTCCGGGACGGCCGTCCGATCCCCGCCCGCGGCCTCCACTCCGCCGCCGCACGCCGCGAGCGCCGCCGTCAGCCCGGCCGCGCCGACCGCCGCAACAACGGTGCGCCGCGCCGCACCGCTGCCCGTTCCAGCCGCTGTGTCACTCTCGCCGGTCCGCTCCAATGGTGCCTGTCGAGCCATGGTGTGCCTCCGGTTCTGGTGCCTTCGGTGCGCGATGTGCGGCAGATGGCCACGTCGTGGAGTGACTCCTCTGCCGCACACCAGCCATGCCGTGTCTGATGCATGCCGTGTCTGATGCACGCCGCGTTTCACGAACGCCGCGTCTCATGCACGCTGCACAAAGGTCCATACGGATGGGCGGCGGAGCGCGTTCAATCACTCCCCGGGGCGCGCCAACGCTTCGCGCAGAAAGTCCCGCTGGATACGGAGCAGGTTCTCGTTGACCCCGTCGTCGGTCGGCGAATGTGTGGCGCCGGGCAGCGGCAGCACGCTGTGCGGCTTGCCCGCGGCTAGCAGCTCCGCCGAGAAGCGCAGGGTGTGCGCGACCGCCACGTTGTCGTCCGCGAGACCGTGGACCAGCAGCAGCGGGCGGCGCAGCAGATGGCCGTCCCCGACCAGGGAGGAGCGCGCGTAGTTTTCCGGCTGCTCGTCCGGGTGGCCCAGAAAGCGTTCCTTCCAGTGGGTGTCGTACAGCCGCTGGTCGGTGGGCGGGGCCCCGGCGACGGCTGCGTGGAAGACGTCGGGACGGTGCAGCACGGCGGCCGCCGCCAGGAAGCCGCCGAACGACCAGCCACGGATTGCCACCCGCTCCAGGTCCAGGTCCGGGAAACGGGCACCGGCCGCCTGCAGCGCGTCCACCTGGTCCTCCAGGGCAGGCGTGAGCTGGTCGCCGTGCACGGCCTTCTCCCAGGCAGGCCCCCGCCCCGGAGTCCCGCGCCCGTCGACCACGAGCACCGCGAACCCCTGCTCAGCGAACCACTGCGACACACACGTGAACCATGCGCGAGCCCGTGTCACGAGCTGCATGGCGGGACCGCCGTACGGGTCGAGCAGCACCGGAAGCTTCCCCGCGCCCTCCTTGTGCCATGACGGGAGGTAGAGGGCGCCGCGCAACTCCCGTTCGCCGAGCGCCAGATGGACGGGGCGTGGGGTCACCGCCGGCTCCTCGGAGACCGAGGCGATGACACCGGAGAGCGCGCCGGCACCCCCGTCCGTATCGGGAGGGTCCCGCAGCACGCGCACCTCGCTGCCGTGCTCCGTCACCCCGTCCAGGACGACCGTCCCGCCGCGCCCCACGCCCGTGTACCGGCCCGGGACGTCGCTCAGCCGACGGATACCGTGGCCGGGCTCATAGCGCCACACATGGGTCTCCGTGGGGTCCTCGCTCGCCGTGAACAGAACCTGCTCGCCCGCCACCCCAAGGACCGCGCGCAACTGGAGTCCATCCGGCGTCAACCGGGTGCCGCCGACGGTCAGGTAGCGGGTGTCTCCCGCGTCCTCGGGCAGCACCAGGGCGCCGGACGCGGTACGGGCCGGGGTGCCGGGCACGATCTCCACCCAGGCGGGATCGGTCCGCTCGTGCAGCACCTCGGTGGCCCCGGTCGCCGGGTCGACCGCGAGTGTGCGCAGTATGCACTGGTCGCGGCTCTGTACGGCGATGAGGGGACCGTGCGCGTCCCAGCCGGCGTCGACGAGGTACTCGTACGCCTTCCGGTCCCACTCCACATCGACGCGCTCCCCCTCAAGGGAGAGCAGCTGCAGGGTGACCTCCGCATTGGCGGTGCCCGCCGCCGGGTAGCGAATCGGCCGTGGCGGCTTCGCCGGGTCGGCCGGATCGCTGATGTAACGCCGTTCCACAGGGGTGGTGTCGGCTCTGGCCACAAGGACATGGCGGCTGTCCGGCGCCCACCAGTAGCCGCGCAGCCGGCCCATCGACTCCGCGGCGGCGTATTCGGCGAGCCCGTAGGTGACCTCCGGTCCCTCCGCGCGGGCCAGTTGCCGGTCGTTGCCGGCCAGATCGACGACCTGGAAGGAGCCGCGGCTCACATAGGCGATATGCCGGCCGTCGGGGGAGGGGCGGGGGTCGACCACCGGGCCGGCCGCGGGGACGGAGAACGGCGTGCCGCCGTCCGTACGCACCGCCCACAGGGCACCGGACAGCGCGAAGGCCACGAGACGGGTGGCGTCGTCCGCCGCGTAGGTGACCACGCCCTCGGAGCGCTCGCGGGCCCGCTCCCGCCGCAGTCGCTCCTCCTCAGGGACCGCCCCGGAACCGGCCCCCACCAGGAGCGCCGGATCGGCCAGCATCCGTTCCTCACCGACGCCGTTCTCGAACTGCCACAGCCGTCCTACGGGATCGGTGCCCGCCCCCGTACGGACGAACAGAATCCGATGGCCGTCCGGGGAGACGGTGAAATGCCGCGGCACCCCGAGAGAGAATCGCCGACTCCGGGCGAACTGGCGGGGAAAGTCAGCGGAGTTGAGGATATTCCTGTCCAAGTCGCGGCTCTTCCTGTTCAAGGTGCGCTCCTCCAGCGTGCTGTCTACCGGGTACCGTCCATCGCGGCTGTATATCGGGTGCTGCCCTACCGGAACGAGGGCAGCACAAAGGGCCGGTACCGGACCGGGTGAAAATTGGTGAGAGGGAGACCGTCGCAGGCACACATCGCCTGTGGGGATGTTGACCGAAGTCATTCTTTCTGGCTCACGCGGCTCGGACTCCGGCATCGTGGTATCCGTGCTGGCTGGTGCTGATATGAGTACGCGTGCGGTGGTACGTCACGTCACAGTCCGTGACCGGAGTGGAATTGGCCTGCCATCCGCGATAAACAATCAGCATGAGTAACTACGGGGGATCCTCTCAGGGGAACGGCGAGCCCACCAGCTTCGTACTTCAGCCGCCTCAGCCCGACGCCGCGCCGTACGCCGCGCCGACGCAGCAGGCAGCGCAGCCGCAGGCGAACGCCGCGGACCCCGGTACAGGACGGCTGATCGCGGGTCGGTACCGGTTGCTGGCCAAGTTGGGCCACGGCGGCATGGGAACCGTGTGGCGGGCGGAGGACGAGACGGTCGGCCGCGAGGTGGCCGTCAAGGAGCCCCGGATCCCCGACCACCTCCCCGAGCGGGAACGGGCCACCGCCTTCGAGCGGATGCGCCGTGAGGCGCGGGCCGCAGCGCGACTCGACCACCCCGCGGTGGTCAACGTGCACGACGTGGCTGTCGAGGACGGTCAGCCCTGGATCGTGATGGAGCTGCTGCGGGGCCACTCGCTCGGAGCCGTCCTTCAGGAGGGCACGCTGGGCACGCGCGAGGCCGCTCGGATCGGCCTGCAGGTGCTCGGCGCCCTGGAGGCTGCGCATCAGGCCGGCATCCTGCATCGCGACGTCAAGCCCGACAACGTCCTGCTCGGGCATCACGACCGCGTGGTCCTCGCCGACTTCGGCATCGCCCAGATCGAGGGCGAGACCAGCCTGACCGATACCGGCGGCTTCGTCGGATCACCGGAGTTCATCGCGCCGGAGCGGGTGCTGGGCCAGCGCCCCGGACCGGCCAGCGATCTCTGGTCGCTCGGCGTGGTGCTGTACACGGCAACGGAGGGCGTGTCCCCGTTCCGGCGGGGCAACACCCCTGCCACCCTGCAAGCCGTTCTCAACACCGCCCCGGCCGGGCCGGGCGCCGCCCAAGGCCCGCTCGCACAGGTCATCAACGGCCTGCTCCTCAAGGATCCGTCCCAGCGGTTGCCCGCAGACCGAGTTCGCCGGCTCCTGGAGGAGGCCTCCGCGCCCCCGCCGCCCGCGCCGACGGTGGTGCACTCGCCGCCGCAAGGCGAACGCGGCAGGCAGGGCGTGACGTTGAGTCGGAAGACGTTGCTCGGCGCGGGCGGAGCGGTGGTCGCCGCGTTCGTCGCCATGGCCCTCGCCCTCACCAACCCGTTCGCCGCGGACACCGAGCAGGGCGACGAGCAGGGCGACAAGTGGAAGCAGAGGGCGGAGAAGCAGCTCGGCGCGACGCTGTCGGTGCCCGAGGCCTACAAACGCTGGAATCCGACGGAGTCCAGCAGTGACCAGGACTGGATCCGGTACGCGGACCCGAGCGGCGCCGTCTGGATCCGGCTGGATCTGGCCCGTAAGAAGGACGACCTGAGCGAGATCGCCGGCTCGGCGGCTGCGGAGGCGTACGACGACGCCGAGACGTTCCGCGAGAGCGGCAGCACTAACCTTGAGTTCGGCTCCGACTCCGAGCTGAAGATGCAGACGAAGACGGATGTCGCACACAAGGGGAAGAAGGCCGCCATGAACTCGGGCACCTTCATCGACACCAGCGACAGTGACAACCCCGTTCTGCGCGAGTTCCGCATCTTCTACTACAAGACCCAGTCGGGCGACATGTACGAACTGACGGTGTTGTACCCGGGCAAGGGGGATCTGACGGAGCGGGGCCGAGAGGTCGCCGAGCGGACCATCAAGGAGCTGGGCATCACCAAGCTCTAGAAGCCGGAGCCGGAGCCGGCACCGGAGCCGGAGGGGTGCCGGAGCGTGGACTCGGTTCGGCCGCCGCAACGCGCTCATCCGGCAGGTCAGTTCCTCGTACCGGACTGCGCGAGGACGCGCCGGAGCCAGCGGGTACGGGCGTCGCGTGCGTCCTGGCTGAGAGCGGCCCGCGGTGCCAAGCTGTCGAAGCCGTGGTAGGCACCGGGCCATACATGCAGTTCAGCCTGGCCGCCGGCCTGCCAGATCGCGTTCGCGTAGGCCACGTCCTCGTCCCGGAACATCTCGGCCGATCCGACCTCGATATAGGCCGGGGGGAGTCCGGAAAGGTCCGTGGCACGGGAGGGGGCCGCGTAGGGCGGCAGGTCCGCAGCGCCGTAGCGGTCACCCAGCAGTGCCTGCCACGCGGTCGCGTTGGAGGTGAGGTCCCACATCCCGAGGCCTGTCATCTGATGACTGGAGAAGGTGCTGTCGCGGTCGTCGAGCATCGGGCACAGCAGCAGTTGTCCTAGTGGCCCGGGACCGCCGCGGTCACGGGTCAGCAGGGCGAGGGCCGCGGCGAGCCCGCCGCCGGCACTCTTCCCGCCGATGATGATGCGGTCCGCATCGATGTCCAGTTCGGCTGCGTGCCCGGCCGCCCAGACGAGTCCGGCGTAGCAGTCCTCCAGCGGTCCTGGGTACTGCGTCTGCGGTGCCAACCGGTACTCGACCGAGATGACAGCCATTTCCAGCGGGAGGGACCACTCGCGAAGGATCCGCGGAAGCACGGACCACGCGTTGCCCGTGATCATTGCGCCGCCGTGGATGTAGTACAGCAGCGGCAGCGGCCCGACGAGGCCGGCGGGCCGCGCGCTCACGAGCGTGACGTCCGGTCCGTCCGGCGGTCCCGGCACACAAAGCTCCGCCACTTCGAAACGGCCGTCGAGGCGAAGGTCCTCGGCCGTCGGCCTGGGCCGGGCCGCGGCATCCCGCTCCTGCCGAGCCCCAAGATTCTGCGGGGTAACCGACTCCATCGGCTCGTTGCCCATGGCCGCCAGCACGACGCTCAGTTCGGGGTCGAAGGGAGGCACCGCCTTTGGCGTGGGGACACGGTCCGACTCCGACGACGCGCGACGGACACTCATGGCCTACCCCCCGGTCGGAGGCCGGGACGCCGGCCGGCAGCCCGGCTGAAACAGCTCAGCAGCACATACGCACACCCGGGTAACACTCGCGCGAGATCCATGTGGCGTAGCCAATCACCCCGTCAGGCGGCACGGCTACTCAAACCCAGACCCCAGGCCCAGACCCAGAGTCCAGGCCCCAGCCCCAGAGTCCAGGCCCCAGCCCCAGAGTCCAGGCCCCAGCCCCAGAGTCCAGGCCCCAGCCCCAGAGTCCAGGCCCCAGCCCCAGACTCCAGACCCCGACCATGCGCCCGAGTGCCGTCAGAACTCATGAACAGTGATCTCTCCAGTGATCACTGGGTGTTGCTCAAACCCGTCGACAAACGCTGTCGCTGAAGCGTTCCGGCATGGGCGGCGAACTCCGTTGCGGAATCGGCGATTTGGCGGGCAACTCATGGGGTCTCCCGTGGCGGAAGGCTGTCATCCGTGAAGTGTGGCGGGGAGGGTGGTCAGTCGGCTGCCTTGCAGGCCGCCGATGCTGGTCTGCTGGAGTTCGGTGAAGGGGATGGCGAGGCGGGCGTCGGGAAAGTCGGATCGCAGCACCGCGGCCACCGCGCTCAGTTCGAGTTGTGCGAGTTGTGCGCCGATGCAGAAGTGCGGGCCGGCGCCGAAGGCCAGGTCTGGTCCGGGTGAGCGGGTTGGGTCGGTGTTGATTCCCTGGATGTCGACGAGCACGGGCGCTCGGGCGGGAAGCCGCGTCCCGGCGAGTTCGATCTCGGTGGTGGTGAACCGCCAGAGGGTGAACGGGGCGGGCGGGTGCTGCCTCAGCGTCTCGCGGACCAGTTCGCCGATTCTCCCTTCGTCCACCGAGCTCCGGTGCGGGCCGTCCGCGAGTGCGTGCGCGATCAGGAAGCCGAGCGCGGCGTCGGTGGTGAGCTGCCCGGCGAAGATCAACCCGAACAGGTGGTACTGCAGTTGGTCCCGGGTGGTGTGCGCGGGGACCCGGTCACGCAACTCGGCGGCGAGTCCCTGGCCGCTGTCGCCGATCCCGGAAGCGGCGAGCTCGGCGAGTGCGCCGATCGCCCTGCCCTGCTCGCCGGGCCCGCCGCTGAACATTCGCCTGCAGGCATCGGCGGCTCGGTCGACGCGGTCGAGAGGAATGCCGAGCAGGTCGAGCAGGACGGTGAGCGGATAGCGGGTGGTGAAATCGGCCATCAGGTCGACCACCGTGCGGTCGGCGGCGAGCTCGGTGAGCAACTTCCGGGCGATCGCGTGGACCCGATCGGACTGCTCGCGGATCCGTTTGGCGTTGAGGAGCGGAGCGTGGGCGCGTCGCAGGTCGGCGTGTTCGGGGCCGTCGAGGGTGGTGAGGGATGGCTGCTCGGCTGCGGTCTGCTCAAGCCCGGCAGTGTCCCGATCCCAGCCGGGAGGCGCGAACGCGGGGTCTTTGGCGACCCGAGGGTCGGCGAGCACCTCGCGTGCCAGCGAGCCGTCGGTCACGATCCATGCCCGTCCTCCGGCCGGGGCGTCCACTTGGACGATGGGGCCGCCGGCGCGCAGGGCGGCGTGTACTGGATCGGGCTCGGTGATGCTGCGGACGGTTGGGGCGAACGGATCGATGCTGTCGAGGTGGGGAGCGTTGCGCATCAGGACTCCATAAGGAAGTGACTCTATAAGGAGGTGACTCCATGAAGAAGAAACTTCATGGTGAAGTAATTCCACGGGGAAGGTATGCTGATCGGCGGCAGGTTGTCAACGTGTGCTGCCGACGTGAATCGTCGGCCGCAACGAGAGGGCGGAGGGCCTAGTGGAGGAATCGGTGCCCGGCGGCGTCGCGGCGCAGCGTGAGCGGCTGGCGGAAGGGCTCAGGGCCTACGGTGCGAGCTTCACCGAACTAGGCCGCCGCTTCGCTGCCCAGATCGGCGTGCACTCCACCGATGCTTTCGCTCTGCTGGAGATCGCCTCCGCCGAAGAGAGAGGTGTCCCACTGTCGCCGGCGCTGCTCAGCAGACGCATCTCGCTGTCCTCGGGTGCCATGACCGCGCTGCTGAACCGCCTCGAACAGGCCGGATACATCAGCCGCACCCGCGAACACGCCGACCGGCGGATCGTCACCCTGCACAGCAGCCCGCAGGTCAAGGAACTCGCTGACGAGTTCTTCGGCCCCGTCAACGAACGCCAGGACGCCGTCCTGTCCCGGTATCCGTCCGAGCTGCTTCAACAGTTCGAGACCGTCCTGGCTCAACTGTGCTCCACCTTGGACTCTCAGCTCGCACAGCCAGGCGGGGACATGTGACGGGCGACCGTTCGCCATCCGCTCAACTTCCGCCTGCTGCCCGGCTGAAGAACATCGGCGGCATCCGCCTGTACCGTCCCGACGACACCCGCCCGGACCCGGCCTGCGCCGCGAGATCCACCGCGGCCTCCAGGTCGTCGAGAACGGGAACAGCGCGAACGCCGTCCCGCACTACGGCAAGGACGGCGTCCTCACAGGGGCCGGACAAGGAGCGGGCCGGACAATGAGCGGGCCGCACAAGGAGCACGCCGAGAGCTCGATGCTCGCCCTGCACCTGCTCCAATCCGCTGCTCAGGAGGCCTTGCGCTGCCTCGCGGAGCACTCATCCGTTGCGCTGGGTGCCTGCACTGCGTCCGATGTCCGTTCCCCCTGAGGCAGGGCGGCGGTGACTGCGGCAAGGCGACGGGACCGGGTCAGGGCTGTGGCAGCGGACAGTACCGCCGGGGCCGCTGCAAGTGCGAAGCACGCAGGCAGGGGGAGGCGGCCAACCAGTAGCCCTGTAGCGGCTGTTGCCCCCGCTGAACCGGCATTGAAAGCGGTGTTGACCCATGCGCCCGCTTGGGTGCGGGTGGCCGGGCCGGCGGCCTCGTCGGCGATCAGGTAGGCGGTGGTCACGGCTGGGGCGACGAACAGTCCGCCGAGCCCTGCCCACGCGATGAGCACGTAGGGATGAGGGGAAAGCCCCGTCGCAGCCAGGGTCAGGCCCAGGGCTGCGGCAAGACATGACAGCCGCAGTCTGCTTGAGGCGCGCCATGGGACGGCGCCATAGATCAGGCCGCCGATGGCGCTGCCTGCGGACAGCGCGGCCAGGACCCAGGCCACCGCCTCAGGAGCGTGATGTTCGTCGGCGAAGGCGATCACAAGGAGGTCCAACGCTCCCAGGCACATGCCCACCGCGGCTGAGACGGCGACTGCCTGACGCAGCCCGGGGCCGCCTTGCCGCGGCCGTCGGCGCAGCGGGGCAGGTTTCACGGTGGAGACGAGTGCCTCGGACGCAGCCGGCACGGCGGAGGCCTTCTCATGATCAACCACGCGGCGGACCGCCGGCGAGGAGATCAGCGCAAGTGAGCCGGTCAGTACGAGTGCGGCGCTCACCGCAAGACCGACCGATGGCACGGTGACTCTTACCAGCAGGCCCACCAGCAGTGGTCCTGTGACAAAGAGGAGTTCCTCGGCGACCGCGTCCAGGCTGTACGCACGCTGCAGCAGCCGCTTGTCAGGAACCAGGTCGCTCCACAATGTCCGCATCACCGGTCCGAGCGGCGGTGTACTGGCGCCGGCGGTCATGGCCAAGACCCCTAGAAGGACTCCTGACGCACCTGACGCACCTGACGCACCTGACGCACCTGACGCACCTGACCACGAGGCCGCGAAGGCCAGCCCGGTCAGCAACAGTGCGTAGGCCGTGGCCATGGGGAGCAGAGCACGGCGCGGCCCGTATCGGTCGACCAGACCAGCACGGGTCGGCGAGAGAAAGACACTCGTCAGCCCGAACAAGGCCATGACAGTGCCGGCTACGGCATAGGAGCCGGTGGCCTCCTTGACCGCCAGCACCAGCGATAGAGAGACCATTCCGTATGAAAGTCGGCCCAACAGTGCCGCGCCGAATGTGCGGCAGGCGTAGCGGGTGCGCAGCACGGCCGCATACGACGGGGCCATGGAAGACGAAGACATGATCATGTTCCTCGGAGAGGCGGCGCCGAGTTGATGGCGCTCAAAACGTGCATGGGCGTCGAGAGCCGCGCCCGATGGGCGCAGTCAGCACGGGCTCCTATGCACAGAGGAAGAACATGCGGGTCAACGTAGCAGAGCAGAGCAGAGCAGAGCCGGCCGGGTAACTGCCGTCCTCAGGAACGGGGTGGCCATACGAGGTCGAGGCGTTGCCGGGGAACCGGCGTCGCAGCCGGCCCGCGATGTCCTCCACGACTTCCTGCGCAACAGGAAGTCGTGGAGGGCATCGGGGCGTTCCTTGCGCGAGTGGTTACTGCGCCGTCGTCGCGGCGGGAATGTCGACGCGGGCGGCCCTGCGGGCCGGCCAGAGCGAGGCGACCAGCGCGCCTGCCAGGGCGATGAGCACGCCGAGAGCGAGGCGGCCCCAGGGAAGGACCAACGTGTAGCCCACGACGCTTTCCTGGAGGGTGCGTCCGAGCGCCCAGCCCAGGAAGACACCCAGGGCCGTGCCGAGGGTCGCGCCGAGCCCGCCGAGGAGCAGGGCCTCCAGGCGGATCATCCGGGTCACACCGGCGCGATCCACACCGAGGGCGCGCAGAGTGCCGATCTCCTTGCGGCGTTCGAGGACGGACATCGCAAGGGTGTTGGCGATACCCAGCGCGGCGATCGCCAGGGCCATGCTCAACAGGGCGTAGAAGACGTTGAGTTGGTCGCCGATGTCTCCGCTGTCCTGGGCTCGGATGCCCGACTGGTCGAGGACGGCCAGGGCGGGGTTGTCGCCGAGGGCGTGGGTGACGTTGCCGAGCGCGGCCCGGCTGGGTCCGCCGTCCGTGGCGACGAGGAACCCGGCGGTGTGCGGTGTGGAGTCGTAGCGGGCGACGAGGGAGTCGGGTGCGGTGATGCTGGGCAGCAGGTTGCTTTGCTCGTCCGCCTGGTAGATGGCGCCGATGGTGACGCTGCCGCGCTGGTCGTCATGACGCTGCAGGGGGAGGGTCTGACCGACATGCCAGCCGGCCTCCTTGGCCTTGAAATCGGCCACGGCGATCTGGCCCTTGGCGAGGCAGTCGAGAGAGCCGTCGACCACGTCGTACCGCAGCAGCCGGCCGATGGTGGCGGGGTCGACGCCGGTCAGGACGGAGGAGGTGCCGGCCAGGCGGTATTCGGTGGACTGGTTGAGCGGGCTGAGTGCGGCGCCGGGCAGCTTCTTGAGGGGCGCCGCGGTGGCGGGGGTCATCCGCATGCCGCCCTCGGCGGGCTTCACCAGGTAGTCGGCGGTGAAGTCGTGGGTGGTCGCGCGGTCGAGGTACTGGGCGGCGGAGGCCCCGAGGACGGACAGGCCCGAGGCGAGGGTGAGGGCGATGGCGAGCGCGGCGGCGGTGGCGCCGGTGCGGCGCGGGTCGCGCACGGTGTTGAGGGCGGCGAGGTTGCCGTGCACCGGGTGGAGGCGGGTCAGCAGCGGCTGGAGCAGGGCGACGAACGGCCGGGACAGCAGCGGGATCAGGCCGATCGTCCCGGTCAGGGTGAGGGCCGCGCCGAGGCCGATGACGGTCCGGGCGTCCTTCCCCGTGGTGAGGGCTCCGTACACCGCGGCGGCGGTGCCGGTGAGCACCAGCGCGGCGCTGAGGCCGTTGCGCAGGGAGCCGGTGCGCGCGGGCGCCGTGGGCTCGGCCGCGCTGAGCGCGGCGACGGGCGGGATGGCCATGGCCCGGCGGATCGGGAGCCATGCGGCGACCATGGGCAGGGCGGTGCCGACCAGCATGGACGTGATCACGGTGCCTGGGGTGAGGACCAGCGGGCCGGCCGGGGTGTCGGCGGGGGCGAAGAGTGTCTGAAGCAGGGCGGCGACCCCGGTGCCGACGGCGAGGCCGGCCGCGGAGGCGACCGCGCCGACGAGGAGGGACTCGGTCAGCAGGATGCGGCGCACCTGCTTCCGGGAGGCGCCGACGGCCCGCATCAGGGCCAGCTCCCTGGTGCGTCGGGCGACAAGCATGGTGAAGGTGTTGGAGATGAGGAAGGTGGCGACGAACAGGGCGACCGCGGCGAAGCCCACCAGGATCTGGCTCATGGTGTCGCTGTCGGTGGTGGCGAGGTTCGTCTTGATCTGGGCGAGCTGGGTCCCGGTGGCCGCGCTGGTGCCCTGGGGCAGCACCGATTCGACGCCGCTGAGGAGCTGCTGCACGTCAGCGTCGGGTGCGGCCGTGAGCTCGACGTTCTGGTAGCGGCCGGGCTGGAGGAAGAGCCGCTGGGCGGTGGCGTTGGTGAACAGCGTCAGGCTGCCCCCGGAGGGGAGCTTGGTCCCGTCGGCGCGGAAGACCCCGCTGAGGGTGTAGGAGGAGGCGCCCTTGTCCGTGCCGACGCGCACGGTGTCACCTACGCGGTGGCCGCCCTTCGCGGCTGTGGTCTCGTCGAGGGCGATCGTGTCGTTGCCGGTCGGGCCGGAACCCTGGGTGAAGCGGTAGGCGGGGTCCGTGCCATCCGCTCCCGGGGCGAAGTTGCCGCCCCGGTGGGACGAGCCGTGACCGATCAGTCGGCCGTCGCGGTCGGCGACGGCGGCGAAGCCGTCGACTCGACCCGCGGCGACGGCGACGCCGGGGACCTTGGCCAGGGTGGTCACGGTGCGGGCGTCGATGCCGGCCGGGCCGCTGCCGCCGGCGGGGGGCCCGTCGGACGCGACGTTGACGGCGATGCGTTCGTAGCCGTCGGTCGCCCGGGCGGTGGCGGCACGATTCAGGCTGTCGCCGAAGACGAGGCTGCCGGAGATGAAGGTGACGCCGAGCATGACCGCGAATGCGGTCATCAGCAGGCGGGCCTTGTGCGCGAACACGTTGCGCAGGGCGGTACGGAACATGAGGGTGCGGATCCTGGGAGGCGGGCTCGGCGGATGCGAGCGGGCGGCTGGTTCGGTGCTGGTGTGAGGGCGGGTCAGCTTGTGCGTGAGCGCGTGTCGAATGCGGGGGGCTGGGGGTTCCCCTCAGAAAGACGCAGCATCCGGTCCAGGACCCGGTCCGGGGTGGGCTGTGTCATCTCGTCGACCAGGCGGCCGTCGGCGAGGAAGACCACGCGGTCGGCGTAGCCGGCGGCGACGGGGTCGTGGGTGACCAAGACCACGGTCTGGCCCAGTTCGCGCACGGAGTCGCGCAGGAAGCCGAGGATCTCTGCCCCGGCGCGGGAGTCGAGGTTGCCGGTGGGCTCGTCGCCGAAGATGATCGCCGGGCGGGAGACCAGGGCCCGGGCCACCGCGACGCGCTGCTGCTGCCCGCCGGACAGCTGTCCGGGCCGGTGGTCAAGGCGCCCTGAGAGGCCGACCATGGAGACCACACGGTCCAGCCACTGCGGATCGGGCCGGCGACCGGCGATGGCCAGCGGCAGCGTGATGTTCTCCAGCGCGGTCAGTGTCGGCAGCAGGTTGAACGCCTGGAAGATGAAGCCGATCCGGTCCCGGCGCAGCGCGGTGAGCTGCCGGTCGTTGAGCGTGCTCAGTTCGGTGGTGCCGATGCGGACGGAGCCGGAGCTGAACGAGTCGAGCCCGGCGGCGCAGTGCATCAGGGTGGACTTGCCGCTGCCGGAGGGGCCCATGATCGCGGTGAACTCGCCCTCCCGGAAGGAGATGCTGACACGGTCCAGGGCGACGACGCGGGTATCGCCGCTGCCGTAGACCTTCGACAGGTCGGTGGTGGCGGCCGCGGCCCCGGTAGTCGGGTGCGGCGTGAGCGTGTCGAGCGTGTCACGGGGGTCGGCGGTCACGGGGACTCCACTTCGGGTGCGGTCTTCGGATGCGGAAGGGTGCACACCAAAGGTGTCCGGGGGACGTATCAGGACCTCAGCCGCCGTGTATCGGCGCCCGCTTGGCTTCGTATTGGCTTCGTAGCGGTTCTGTAGGGGCCGGCGGTCAGTTCGGCAGGCGCAGGGTGGCGACGGCGCCGCCGTCCGGGGCGTTGTCCAGGGACAGCTCGGCGCCGAGGAGCCGGGCCTGGCCCAGGGCGATGGTCAGGCCCAGGCCGTGGCCCGAGCCGCGCTCCGTCGTGCCGGTGTGGAAGCGGCGCGGGCCGTCGAGCAGCAGGTCCGGGGGGAAGCCTGGGCCATGGTCGCGCACGACGACGGTACGGCCCTCGACGGTGACCCGCACCGGGGTGTCCCCGTGCCGGTGGGCGTTGACGACAAGATTGCTGACGATCCGTTCGAGGCGGCGCGGGTCGGTCTCCACGGTCTTGGCGGCCTCTCCGCCCTTCACGTCGGTGACGGTGACCTCGGCGTCGAGGCCGGTGCGCGCCACGGCCTCGGAGACGACCGCCCCGAGCGGCACACGGGCGCGGACCGGCTGTTCGGCGCCGGCGTCGAGGCGGGAGATCTCAAGGAGGTCCTCGACCAGACCGCGCAGATCGCGCACCCGGGCCCGGAGCAGATCCTCCGTCTCGCCGGGCGGCAGCAGGTCGACGGCGGCCAGCAGACCGCCGACGGGGGTGCGCAGCTCGTGTGCCACATCCGCGGTGAACTGGCGCTCGGTGCGCAGCCGTCGGCCGAGACTGTCGGCCATGAGGTCGACGGTGGCGGCGATGTCGGCCACCTCGTCGCGGCCCTTGGTGGGCCCGGTTCGGGCATCCAGGTCCCCGGCGGAGATCCGGCCCGCGGTCTCGGAGACCCGCCGCAGTCTGCGGCCCAGCAGCCCGGCCCCGTAGACCGCCAGGGGCACGGCCGCCGCGAGCGCGACCAGCGAGGCCACCGCCATGCTCACATCGAGCCGGTGCAGCCCGTAGAGCTCCGAGCTCATGTTGACCCGGACGGCAAGCACCGGACCATCCGGGCCGCCGACGCGCTGGGCGGCCCAGACGCTCGGCCCCACATTCCCGTCGACGCGCCCGTCGTAGGCCGTATGCCGGTTGCCATCGGCCGGCTGGCGCAGTGCCGCGGGCAGCTCGGCCGGATCGAGCTCGGCACCGTCCGCCAGCGTTCCGGTGCGCCGGTAGACGTCCATGGCCGAGTAGACGCTGTTGAAGGCCTGTGCTTCGGCCCGGTCGCGGATGTCGTGCGCGGTCCACAGGTGCACCAGCACGCCCACCGCGGCCACGACCAGGCAGGCCGTGGCCGCGGCCAGCGCGGCGATCTTCCAGCGCAGGGACACACGGGCCGGCCGCAGCCGGTGGAACGGGTGCACCGGCCTCAGCGCCTGAGCTTGTAGCCGAAGCCGCGGACCGTCTCGATCCGGTCCCGGCCCAGCTTCCTGCGCAGCCGCTGCACACACAGGTCCACGACCCGGCTGTCGCCGTCCCAGCCGTACTCCCACACGTCCCGCAGCAGGGTGTGCCGCTCCAGCACGATGCCCGGGTGGGCGGCGAACGCCAGCAGCAGCTTCAGTTCGGTCGGGGTCAGCGCCACCGGGCTTCCGGAGACGAACACTTCCAGGCCACCGGTGTCGATGGTCAGGTCCCCGAAGACCAACAGCTCCCCCTCGGACGGTGGTGGCTCGTCGTCTGTGGTCTGCCCGGGTTCTGGGGCGGGCGCGTAGGTCGCCCGCCGCAGCAGCGAACGGATGCGTGCCACGAGCACGTAGGTGTCCACGGGTTTGACCACGTAGTCGTCTGCTCCGGCCTCCAAACCGGCGACGACGTCGAGCCCGTCGCCGCGAGCGGACATCATCAAAACCGGCACCAAGCTGGTCTCCCGGACTCTGCGGCACAGGCCGATCCCATCCAGACCGGGCAGCATCACATCCAGAATCAGCAGGTCGAAGCCTTCGTCGCGGAAGAGCTCAAGGCCCGCAAGACCGTCGGCGGCGGCCTTCATCTGATAGCCGTAGCGCTCCAGGGCGACGGTGAAGGACCGGCGCATCAGTTCGTCGTCCTCCACCAGCAGCACGCGAACGGGTCGCGGAGAGGCCGGAGCCGGGGTGGACGAGGACACGGGCAGATGACTCCTGTTCGGACGGTCGTGAGGCAGAGGTCTCGTGCGCGCTCACGCGCGGACGGCGACCTGAAAGGAACGATATGGCAGACATCGGTCGTGGCAACTGCGTCGCCCAGCGGACACGCAGCACACCCCCACAGCATCGTCCCTCCGCGAACATCCAGGTCAGATGCGGTGACACGACTCGGGCCGCTGCCGGTTCCATGGCACTCCGGCTCCCCGTGGCCCCGTTCGCCGTGGCCCGGCGCACCGATTCGATGGACAACCAAGCACTCCCTGATACGCGCCCGATACAAAACCCGCCCAGGGCGGCACGTCGCTCCGAGATCACGGCACCGGTCGGGCGCGAGATGAACGCAGCACCTGCGCGCTGACCCCATGGCAGGCCAAGGCGCTCACGATGGCAGCGGTGGGCCATGGAATCGTCGAGGATGACGATCTCGGTACATACATCATGAAGTTGCCTACCTAGCTGCCCTGACCCGCTGATCGCCAGCGACGCGGCACAGGAGAGAACGACCTGCTGCTGGCCCGCCGAGATCCACGTCCGCGGATTCAACAAGGCCGCCGTGGTCACCGCGTCCAGCGAAAGGTCCGGATCCACCCGCGCAGGGTCCTGCGTGGAACTGGGCCGCCGGGTCGCTATCCCGGGGGGGCGAGCTGGGGCCCTCGCTCACTTCAGTACGGGAAGTCGAGACGCGTGCCGAGACGCTGCGGACGGGTGCCTGCCGCAGCGTCTCGGCACCGTTCTGAGGGTCAGCTCGGCGGCGAGAAATTGTCAGAACCTGTGGATCGAGCGTTCTAAGATCCCGGGATGAGTGATGAGCTCCTTCGCCTTACGGTCCTGGGGTGCGCGACGCCGTACCCGAGCGTGGACAACCCGTGCTCGGGCTATCTGGTGTCGAGCGGCGACACCCGGATCTGGGTGGACGCGGGCAGCGGAACGCTCGGCCCGCTCCAGCGGCACGTGCGGTTGGACGAGCTCGACGCGATCTGGATCTCCCACCTGCACGCCGATCACAGCGCGGACCTGCTCACCGCGTACTACGGCGCCCTGTACGCGGACATCCGCCTGGCAGCGCCGATTCCCCTCTACGGCCCGCCGGGAATCGCCGACCGGCTGGCCGGGTTCCTCACCAACACACCGGCCCGCAGTCCGATCGAATCCGCCTTCGCCATCACCGAGTTGCATGACGGGCATCAGGCGACCATCGGCTCGCTGCGGCTGACCAGCCGGGCCGTGGCGCACGGCATCCCGGCGTTCGCCGTGCGCATCGAGGCAGCCGGCGGGTCGCTGGTGTACTCCGGGGACACCGCGCCGTGCCCGAGCCTCACACAGCTGGCCGAGGGATGCGACGTGCTGCTGTGCGAGGCCGAGAGCGCACAGGCGTCAGCCGAGGGCGACCAGGTGCACCACACACCCGAGGACACCGGCGACACCGCCCGCGCGGCCCGCGCAGGCCGGCTGATCGTCACGCATGTCGGCCGCTTCCTCACCCCGCAGCAGGCGGTGGCGCGTGCCTCGGCCCGGTTCGACGGTCCTGTCGACTACGCCGCCCCCGCTGCCACCTTCACGATCGGTCAGGCCACGACCGCCTCGATGCGCTCGACGAGCTGACCGCGTTCGAAGATGGCTCCGGATCGGACGAGGGCAACGAGGTGGGGTGCGTTCACGGCCCGCCGGCGGGCCTGGGCGGACTCGACGAGTTTGACGACGTGGCAAGGGCGGAGGCCGCACTTCCGGCGCCCCGAGTGACGTTGGTCCGCAGCATTCCTACGACAGGGACCCGGCCTGATCGATCCGCAACTGCTGAGCCGTCCCGCGATTCCCACAAGAGTGATGGTCCCGACCTCTCTCAGGTCGGGACCATCGTGTTGTGTTGGGCGCCGGCTCACGCCGGCACTGCTGTTCCTACCAGGCGACCGGCAGGCGCTCGGGGATGCGCTTCATAAAGCGGGTGCGCCACACGAGTTGGTCGACGGGGACGGCCAGGTGCAGGCTGGGCATACGGGTGGTGAGGGCCTCGATCGCTATCTCGATGTGCTTCTTCCCGAGCGGCACGGCGGGGCAGTAGTGCCCGCCGTAGCCGAACGAGAGGTGAGCGGCCGCGTTGGGCCGGTCGATGTCGATGGTGTGCGGGTCGGGGAACACGCTCTCGTCGGCGTTGGCGGCCTCGACCAGGACGAGGACGAGTTCGCCCTTCTTGATCTCTGTGTCGCCGAGCTGCATGTCTTCCATGGCCAGGCGGGGCAGTCCGTCGGCGATGGACAGGTTCACGCGCAGCAGCTCATCCACGGCGGCCGGTATCTTGCCGGGCTCCGCTCGCAACTGCTCCCACACATCAGGGTTCTGGAGGAGCGTGAACAGGGCCATGGTCAAGGCGCCCATGGTGGAGATGACTCCGGCGCCGAACATGGTGACGCCGACAGTGGCGAGCATCTCGTCAGTGAGGTGCGCATAGTCGGGGTCACCGCGGAGGGCGGCGAGTTCGGCCATGAGCCCGTCAGTAGCGGGGTCGTTGAGCCGCCCGGTCATATAGGCGATGTCCCGGTCCCAGTTCAGGCGCGCCCCGGTGATGGGGCATGCCGAGTTCATGAACGCGATGTCGAGACTGGACGCCAACAGCGGTGCGTCATCGCGGGGGATGCCGAGGATGTGGCAGTGGAGGTGCTCGGCGTAGGGGTTGGCGAACTGTCCGCGCAGGTCTACCGGCGGGCCATAGCTGAGGATGCCGTCGACCAGGTGGGCGGCGTGGTCGGTCATCCACTCCGTCAGGCCACCGGTCTTGGGATTGATCGCCTTGAGTACGGCCTTCCGCAGACCGGCGCCGGTGATGTTGCCCATGTTGTTGACCACCTCGGGCGGGATGGTCAGCGCGTACTGCCGGGGAACGCCAGGGGCGGACGTGTCCTTGAGGCTGAAGCGGGGGTCTTCGAGCACTTGCTTGCACAGCTCGTAGGAGGAGACGAGCCACGCCTCATCCCCGGCGATGGTGCGCACCCGGGTGACCGGGGTGGCGCGAAGCCGCTCGATCTCCGGGGGGAGGCGGTCGCCGCGCGGCGAGAACGGGAAGTCGATCAGGGTCGGGGCGGTCGTCACTGGTCGTGTCCTTCGGCGATGGTGTCGGCGGGGGTTATCACGGCGTGGCCCTGGTTGCGTGTGGCGCGCAGGCCATGCCCGCGTGAGTAGAGGAGATCGGCCATCGGCAATGCCTGGTGGTAGCAGTTGAGCGACGAGGGGACGCCCATGATTGCGGGGGTGTCGATGAACAGCGGCGCTTCGGCACAGATGTAGTCGAGGCAGACCTGACGCTGACGGTCCGTGGGCTGCTGCCCGTCGAGAACCTTGCTGGTGAGGAACTGGACCACGAGCTGATCACAGACCTCGCGGAACGCCAGGTCGGTGGACAGCCGATCGTCGAGGCTCTCGCGTATGACCCGATAGGCGGGGATGTCCAGCAGCGCGGACATGGGGCGGCCGCGGAGCCTGGTGCCGTCCGGGTCGAGCGCGGCAACGGCGGAGGTCACCTTGGCCCGTACACCGCGCAGGTTCTTCACGGCCTTGCGCTGGGCCTCGATGGCCGGATAGCCGAGCGCCTCATACATGTCGGCGACGTGCAGATCCGTATAGATGAGATCGACCTGACGGAAGTTCTCCAATCCCCAGGCGGCGAGGCCGAGCACTCGCTGGTGGGTGAAGTAGGAGTTCCCCGGAGAAATGCCGATGACGGCGTGATCGCCTTCGTCGGTGATGACTTGGCAGTGCGGGGTGTACGGACGGACGTGAAAAATCTCGGTCGCTGTCGTCAAGAGACGATGTCCCTACGTGCCGCTAGTCCCTGGGAACCCAGTGTTCCCGGTGTGGCGGCGACACCGGAAACCTACCCGACTGTCGGTTCCGGATGATGTCGAACTAGGCGGTAACTCGCAGGTCAGGCCGCCTAGTTGAGTTCATATGGCGTTCACAACCGCGGCCTGATGATCGCAAACGAGCTCGTCGCGAAGCTGCTCAGGCCGAACTCTCGGGTCGGGGAAGGCGGACCATTCCCCGCCTGTCCGCGCCGGGCACTCCGTCCCCTGACCGTCGAACCGGGCAGTCAACCTTGGATGGCACGCGCTCAGCCTCGCTGTCATAGGACAGTGATCGAAGTGCGGTGGGGCGTCCTCGCTGTGACGAGAGCGCCTCCTTGGTCGGCCGGCCCCGCGCGGTGCCTGCCCGGCGCCATCAGCCCACTCGCTCCTCTACCAGCTGCTCCTCGATCAGATCCACGGCCCGACGGGTGCCGCCCTCGGTGCGCACCTCGGCCCACAGCCATGCCGAGCGCGCGGCGACCTGCGGATCGCCGATGAGTTCCATCAGGGCCGTACGCAGCACCGCCGCCGTGACGTCCGCGGTGTCGATCCGACGGGCGACACCCAGTTCGACGAGCCGGTCTGCGTAGAGGCACTGCTCAGCCCCGTGCGGTACCGCGATCATCGGTACGCCGGCGTACAGGCCCTCACCGCTGCTGCCCATACCGGTGTGCGTCACCCATGCGTCCACCTGCTCAAGGATCGTCAACGGCGGCACCCACGGCTGCACTTCGAAGTTGGGAGGAATCCGTTCCTCCATCTGGTACGGATCGCTGCCACCGCCGATCTGCAGCACCACATGCCAGCCCGGAAGATCGGCGAAGGCCGCCACACACTGCCAGTAGATCTCCCGCTGCCTGGGGTAAGCCGAGCCGCCCAGCGACACCAGCAGCACCTTCTCCGCACCGGCCGGCCGCACCCAGCCGCCCTGCTCCTCACCGGCGCCGAAGCACGGGCCGACGAACGTCACCGCCTCGGTGTCGACCCGGTCCGCATGTGGTTGCATGGCGCGCGGGATCAAGGCCAGCGCCCGCCGCGGCCGACCTGTGAACTCTTCCACGTTCGTGGTCACCGCACCGCACCGGGCCAGCCAGGCGGCGAACCGTGCTCGGTGGGCGGAACCTCCGGGTAGCCCGGCGAACGCCGCACGGATCTCCTCCTGGGCACCCTCCCAGGCCACATGCGTCGGTGACAGCTGGACGAGGCTGCGGCCCTGCGCCTCAGCCAGCGCGCGGCCCGCGTACGCGCCGATGTCGTAGAGGTAGAGGTCGGCGGGGTCGTCGTCGTACGCGGCGTGC
This sequence comes from Streptomyces sp. NPDC050636, assembly GCF_040654775.1. Taxonomy (NCBI): domain Bacteria; kingdom Bacillati; phylum Actinomycetota; class Actinomycetes; order Kitasatosporales; family Streptomycetaceae; genus Streptomyces; species Streptomyces sp. NPDC050636. The sequence goes on along the minus strand of NZ_JBFAIP010000039.1, from coordinate 30,044 downwards.
AGCTGTGGCAGTACGGCCATCGCCTCGTCGAGGAAGAGGGAGGCGGCGGCGAGGGGATCCTGCGGCCAGTCGCCGGCGGCGGCCGGCAGAGTGGAGGTCAAGCGGACCAGCTCTGCACCGGTGTGGGTAATCAGCTCGGCGACGTGGTCGGCGTTGGCGTACGTCACGCGATGGCCACGGGCCACCAGCTCACGGATGATCTCCAGGCTGGGCAGCACATGGCCGACCATAGGCGTGCCGATCATGGCGATATGGGCTGGAAGGGTCATATCGGAACTTCCTTGAATAGAGGTCTACGGCGGGCAAACGCCGAGGAGCGCAACTGGGCAACGCGGAAGTGCGCAACAAGGCAACGCGGCGCGCAGTGCCCGGGACACTGGGAAGGCACGTACTCGGCAGTGATGATCCCCGGGAGCTGGGCAGCCCGAGGCCGGGACGGGGCAGCGGACGGTCGGCACGCTCGGCGAGGACGTCGGCGATCGGTTGCGGCAGCGGATCGCGGGGCGTTTCCCCGGCCGGCCAGCGGCGCACGCGGCTTTCATCCGGGTTGACAACCCGTCACCGTCTCCCGACGTGCGCAGTTTGATCGATCCTCTGGTCAACGAGATCCGATTCGACGCGGTGCCGGACGCGCACACGAAGGCGGCCCCGCCTATCCCGGGCGGAGCCGCCTTGGTTGTGCCGTGGGTCAGGGTTTGCGGTGGCGACCGGTACCGGGGGCCACCGGGGACCGGGTGGGTGGCAGCACATCGGTTTCCGGTGGTTCCGGGGCCCGGTTGAGAATGCGGCAGGCGGCTGCGTAGTCCTCGGCGACGGCCACCGTCACCACGGGTAGCCGTACCACTCGACAACGGCGCGCGCCTCGGAGTTGACGTGCGCAGCCCGCTGCGGCCCACTCTCCCAGGGCGACGGACTTCCACGCACCCACCGGCCGCAGTCGCCTTCCCCGCCGCTCCGCCGGCACGCGGCGTGCGTCCCGACAAGCGGGGCGCGGCCTGGGCGTCCCACCGCCCCCGTCAGCCCGTGTGGACCTTCAATGCGGTCCGGACGGCGGATTCGAGGGCGCCTTCGATCCAGGCGGGCTTGATGGAGGTGTGGTCCCCCGCGAAATGAAGCGGTCCTTCGGAGGCGGGGATGTCGGGGAACAGCTCCGCGTGCTGGCCCGGGAAGAGCACGGAAGCCTCGCCGTAGGCGTAGTGGTCGCGCATCCACGACTGGGTCTTGCACTTGTTGGTGAAGAAGACCTCGCAGCGGCGGCCGTAGACGTCCTGCAGTCCGGCGAGTGCGCGCAGATAACGCTCGCCGTCAGCGAACGCGTCCCATTTGAGGGCGTCGTCGGACCAGCTGTAGGAGGCGAGCGTGATGCCTCCGTCGCCAACTTCCGCACCCCCTGAGTGCTCGAAGTACATGAAGCGGTTGGCGTTGTCGCTCACGGAGCCGCCGCCACGGGTGTGGGCGGCTTCGGGTTCGCTGCTCATGACGGGGCGGAATGCGGCGAAACACTCCTTGAGTTCGTCGGGGATCGTCACCCCCAGGTCCTTCACGGACTTGTGCGCGCCGAGGTACTTGCCGTCCTTGACCTGTCCCGCCTGGTACTTGTCGTAGAGCTTGTCCTCGATGGAGTTCAGCGCCTGCTTCCAATCCTCCTCGGTGAACTCCCACCAGCGGCGGGAGAACTCCAGCAGCACCTTGGTCGCGGCGTCGTAGTGCAGTTCCGTGATGGCCCGGCGCTTGCCGTAAGTGAGCGGAGGGTCGAAGGGCACGTGGCGCAGTCCGGAGAAGGGAACGGTGATGATCGCCTCGTCGCCCTCGAAGACCTCCGTGACACCCCCCTCGCCGGTCTGGCAGTCCTCGGAAACCGTGTGCACCCTGACCTTGCTGCCATTGCGTTCGATGCGTACGGCGCGCCTGTCGAGTCTCACCTTGCCCTTCACCGGCTTGTACAGCGCGTCGGCGAGCAGCGCGGTGCCGCCCTTGATCTCCCAGAATTTGGTCTTGGGGTCGATCAGCGCGCTGGACAGGAAGCTGTGCAGGAAGGAGAGATGCAGCCGTGAGGTCAGGTTCTGGATCGTGCCGATGAGGTCGATGGTCCTGGTGTCGAGCCTGGCGACTTCGGTGAGGTACCGGTACATGGACCAGTGGCCGTACTTCTTGAGGACCTTGACCCACCCGTTGACGAGCGCGGTCCCTTCCTTGCCCCGGATGAGCCGGTGTGCGGGTTCGAGGGCGTGCGCGAGGATGGCGGAGGCGGTCTTCGTGCGGTTGGGGCCCGTGACACCGAAGGTGTCGTTGATCTTTTCGGGGTTCTTCTCGTACTCGGCCCGGCGCATGCGGATGCCATTGACGTGGATCCAGGTGTGGTTGGCCGGCTTCGTCGGGTGGTCGACCTCCACATCCACCAGGTAGAACTCCTGGAGCGCGAGGCCGAGCTTCTTGATCAGTGCCATGAGGAGGAGGTGGCTGTCGGGCAGCCGCATGGCCCCGGCTTCGGCGTACTGATGGGGATCGGCGAAGGGCTGCTCTCCGTTCTCGTGGCCGCCCTTGCGGAACGTCTTGATGCGGCCGCCGACGCGGTTGCCGTTGGCCTCGATCACGACGACATCGTGGCCCGCCCGGTTGAGCAGGTCGGCGGCGAGCAGACCGGCCGGTCCGGCCCCGACGATCAGGACCCGCTTCGTTGCCTTCGCCCGGCTGGCCGGCAGGCCGTTCTCGATGACCTTCACGTAGGCCGGGACGAGGGGTCTGTCGCGCTCGTCGTAGACGACGATGGCGCGGGCGACCGTGGTGTATGCCTTGCGGTCGATGCCGGGCGGCACCGCGGCCGGCGCCGTCGAAGGTGCGCTGGCAGGGCTCAGCGCGGTCGCGGGTGCGGCGGAGGCGGCGGTGAGCCCGGCAGCGAGCGCCGAGGCGCCGGTCGCCGTGACGATGGAGCGCCGCGAGGGCCGCGCGCCGTGCGACGGGGGTGAGGGGTAGGAGGTGTGTGAGGTATCCGAAGCGAGTTGCTCCTCGCTCGATACCTTCGCGTTCTTCGTGGCAGGAATGCTGACATCTGGAGTGCTCATGTCTTGTGTGCTCATCGCGCATCACTCTTGGCATATGAGCGACACGGCGGAAGTGCGTTCCCACGGATGAGAACCGTAAACCACTCGACGGGTGTCTAACGCGGCTCTCCTGTTACGTAAGTTCACTCGTACCCCAGGAACGAACGGCGTGTTGTGCGACACAACGCCTTGGCTCGGTCGCCCCAGGAAAGCAACAACTCGCCTCCGTGCAACTGAGATACGGGCCTGCGAGGCCAGGCCGGGGAGAGCGACATGGTCCTTGTTCTTGCGGCAGCCCCGCGTCGTGCAAGGCCCGGTGGTGGTTGATGACGTCCCCTGGGTAGATAGCGGCTGACCGCAGAGAGCTGACTAGTCGTCAAGTCGCTGCCATCAGGAGGCCGTTATGCGTCTGCGTCGCGTCGCCACGACCCTCGTCCTGGGTGTGGCCCTGCTGTGCGCCGTCCCCGCCGCCGTCCCCGCTGCGGCGCTGGAAGTGTCCGCGCGGACGGCCGTTCGGTCCGAGTCGACCGTCTCCCGGTCCGAGCCGACGGCCGCCCAGCGCGGGCGGGCCACAGCCTGGCCCGTACCGTCCGGCACCGTCACTTCGCCCGACGGTCGTACGCACTTCACCGACCGGCACGGTCGTGTCCTGCGACTGCGCGGTCTCAACCTCGGCAAGACCGACACGGTGACCGAGGGGCGCATCGCACGGCTGGTGAGTGATGGCTTCGGCCTACTGCGGCTCAACATCCAGTGGGAGAAGGCCGAACCGCACCGCGGACGCTACGACACCGGCTATCTGCGCTACCTCGACCGGGTCCTGGGCTGGGCCGACCGCCACCGGGTGTTGGTCCTGATCGACTGGCACCAGGACGTCTTCGGCCCGGCGTTCGGTCACAACGGCATCCCCCACTGGGCCACCCGCACCGACGGCCTGCCCTTCGAGCCCAACCCCGAGGACTGGTTCGCGGACTACTTCCAGCCCGCCGTACAGGCCGCCTTCACCCACCTGTATGACGACCCCGACCTGCGCGCCGCCCAGACCGCCGTCTACGCCAAGGTCGCGGCCGTTCTGCGCGGACACCGCTCCCTGCTGGGCTACGACCTGTTCAACGAGCCCTTCGGGCCGATTCCCGGCGACCCGACCAACCCCGATGACCAGATCGACGCATCCGCCGCCCTGGAGCGTGGCCGGTTGGCGGCCATGTACCGGCGGCTGATCGACGCCGTCCGCTCCGCCGACCCCGACGCGTGGCTCTTCCTCGAACCCACCGTCCTGGTCGGCCAGGGCGTCCCCACCAGCCTGCCCGGCTTCGATGACCCGCGCCCCGGCGCGGACCGACTCGGCTACGCCCCGCACTACTACGACACCAGCGTTGAATCGGGCGCCGACTGGGACCCCTCAGGCCGCTTCATCGAGAACTACGAAACCGCCATAGGCGGCTACCCCGCCGCTCACCGGCTGCCGGTGCTGGTCGGTGAATGGGGCCCGCCGCAGGCGACCACCCCCGGAAACGTCGAGCTGATACGGCGCCAAGTGGCCTCCATGGACCGCTTCGCCTCGGGCTGGGCCCTGTGGTACGGCTGCCGTGCCAACAACGGCGGCGGCTACTGCGCTTACGACCGCGACGGCAGCCCCGCCCCCGGAAAGGAGCCGGCCTTCGCGCCATACGCACCGGCGGTGGCGGGCACCCCAGGCACCGAGTCCTACGCCCCGGCCACCCGGACCTACACCCTCACCCTGACCGCCGACCGCACCACGCGGCGCGCCTGGACGCTGCTCTCCCTGCCCGCCACCGCCTTCCCCGACGGAGCACGGGTATCCGTCACCGGGGCCGGCCCGGTGGTGGTAGTGGCGTCCAACGGCCCAGACGGGGCCAGGCTGCTACTCCCGGCGGCGCGGGTGGGAGCCACCGTGCGGGTGACGGCAACCGTCCGCTGACCCGCGTCAGCCGCTGCACGGCCGGATGCGGAGCTCCCCGCGTGAGGCACCTGTGACGCCGAGATGTCGGTGTTCGCTCGACGAGACGGCGCGATAGCTTCCCCGACATGGACGAAGAGATCCTGACAGGTGGAGGAGTGAACCACGTTGTTCGCGTCGGGGAGACGGTGCGCCGACCCACTGGCCCCTGGACCCGAGCTGTCCATGCCCTGCTGAACCATCTGGCCGTAGTCGGGTTCACAGGAGTGCCGAAGGCGCACGGCGTGGATGATCAGGGCCGGGAGGTACTGGACTTCATCCCCGGGCAGGTCGATGCCGATCCCCCCTTTGGGGACGACGGCGTTGCTGCCGCCTCAACGCGGGTTGAGGTCAAGGCGGAATCGGCCTGCGGCCGGGTTGGCGGGATCAGTGGCGCTCGGCGTGCCGCATATCCACCTCGGTCCGCAGTTCCGGGCAATCGCGCGCCGGGTTGTCGCGGGGGCAGGCGAGCATATGGCCCAGGTATTCGCGGGCGTCGGCCAGCCGCCGGATCTGAGTGTCGATCTCCGCGAGCCGACTGCCCACGATGTCCCGCCAGTCGGTGGAGCCCGTGCGCCCGGCCAGTACGGCGGCGATCTCGTCCAGGCTCATCAGCCCGGTCTCCTGCCATATGACGATCAACGATATCCGGTACACCTCGTCCGCGTCGTAGTACCGCCGTCCGGACCGGCGCTCGGTGGGCTGGATGATGCCTCGACGCTCCCAGTAGTGCAGTGTCGAGACCGCTACCTCAAATCGTTCGGCGACGGTTCCAATGGGGAGAAGGCGGGGTTCCATGCCTTCCATTTGACCTCAACCCGGGTTGACGCTGCACGGTCGGCGGCACTTCCCAGCGCCGCCGCCCCGAACCGACGGCAGAAACCGGAGAGGTGACATGGCCACCGGACGAGCGCCGTCGAACCTCCGTCGCCGGACGCGCACGCGCACACTCACCCGCCCGCAGATCGTCGCCGCCGGGCTGCGCCTGGTGGAGCGCGAGGGCGCGGCCGGGGCTGACCATGCGGAACTTCGCCAATGAGCTGGGCAAGGTCCCGATGGCCGTACAGGTCCTGGGCGGTGACGGTGCCCGGATTGGGCCGGCCGCCGACCGCGCGCAGCGAGCGCTGGGCGTGGTCGGCCAGCCGGTGCGCACCTAGCGCGACGCCCAACTGGCCGGCCCGGCAGAGCCATGGCCAGGGCGCGCTGCGGGTCGCCGAGCCGGGCATGCGCGCGAGCCATCGACAGTGACAGACGCAGCTGCCACCAGGGGGTGGTCGGGGCGGAGGCCGAGCGGGCGGAACGCACCGTGGCGGCGCACTGCCACGGCAAGGCCGGCATCCTCGCGGCGCTGCGTGCGGGCTGCCGCACCATCGAGCACGCATCAGTGACCATCGCCGCCGGCACCGACCTGGGGCTGATCACGCTCGACGGTGCTCTGTCCTGGGGCCGTAACGGCACCGAGCCCGCACACCTCGTTGCGGCCGGACTGAGCACCCGCGAGGCCATCGACGCCTGCACCGCGCACGCCCCCCTCACCCTCGGGCCGCAGGCCCGGCATCGGGCCGGGTGCTGACGGGGTACGACGCGGATCTGATCGTGCTCGCCGCCGATCCGGTGCGGGACATCTCGGTGCTGGCGGACCCCGACCGCGTCACCCATGTCTGGCAGCGCGGGGAACTGGTCAAGTCCAGCGCGTCCGGCCCGGCCGGCACACCGCCCCATCGGACTTGACCTCAACCCGAGTTGAGGCGGCACCGTAGTGACCCGCGCCCCGCGACAAGGATCGCCGCGGCCTTCCACCAGCACCCGACACAGGAGCACGCAGTGTCCACCCAGCGCACCCCGGCCGGTCTGATCACGGCCGTCTTCCTCGGCACGTTCATGGCCCTGTTGGACATGAGCGTGGTCAACGTGGCGCTCCCCGCCATGCAGACCGAACTGCACGCCCGGATGACGGACGTCCAGTGGGTCGTGGACGGATACGTCCTGTGCCTGTCCGCCTTCATGCTCACCGGCGGGGCGCTGGGCGACCGCTTCGGTCGCCGGAAGGTCTTCCTCAGCGGGCTGGCCGTCTTCACCCTCAGCTCCGTCCTGTGCGCGCTGGCCCCCGACATCCAGACGCTGATCGCGGGCCGGATGCTCCAGGGCATCGGCGCCTCCGCCGTGACACCGGGCGCGCTGTCGCTGCTCGCCCAGGGCTTCCCCGACCAGGCGCGCCGGGCCAGGATGATCGGGCTGTGGGGCGCGGTCAGCGCACTGGCCGTCGTCCTCGGCCCGCTGCTGGGCGGGCTGTTGACCCAGGGGCCCGGATGGCCGTACATCTTCCTGATCAATGTGCCGCTGGGCCTGATCGCGCTGGTGGCCGGGGCCAAGGGCATCCGGGAGTCGGCGGACCCGGAACACGCCGCGACCGATCCGCTGGGCCAGATCCTCGGCGTGGTGTGGCTGGCCGCGCTCACCTTCGTCGTCATCGAAGCCGGCCACCGGGGCTGGACCGACCCGCTCATCCTCGGCCTGCTCGCGGTCGCCGTCCTCGTCTTCGCCGTCTTCGTGGCCGTCGAGCGGCACAGCCCCCGCGCCATGCTGCCCACCTCCCTCTTCGCCGACAGCCGCTTCACCGTCGCCAACATCGCCTCCTTCGTCCTCGGCTTCGGCGCCTACGGCACGTTCTATCTGCTCTCCCTCTACCTCCAGCAGATCCAGGGGACTTCGGCCGCCATGACCGGTGTGAAGTTCCTGCCGTACTCGATCGCCATCGCGCTCTGCTCCACCCAGGCGGGACGGCTCACGGCGCGCTTCGGACCGCGCGGCACCATGATCGGCGGATACGGACTGATCGGCGTCGGCCTGCTGGGCCTGCTCGTGCTCTCCCCGACGACCGGATACGTCACGGTGGGCGTGCTCTTCGCCGTGCTCGGCGCCGGAATGGGGCTGGCCATCGCCCCGACCAACGCGGCCGCCCTCTCGGCCGTACCACGCCAGCGCTCCGGCGCCGCCGCCTCCACGGTCAACGCCGCCCGGCAGGCCGGCACCGCCCTCGGCATCGCCGTGCTGGGCTCGGTACTCAGCGCCCGTGCCACGACGGACATGGCCGCCGACATCAAGGACGCCGCCGGCGCCGGTGCCCGCGACACCGCCGCCGAAATCGTGGCCCAGCACGGCCAGGCCCCCACATCGCTCCGCATTCCTGCCGACACCGTGCACCACTACTTCACCGAAGCCTTCGCGGACGGGCTGCGCTTGAGCCTGCTCATCGCGGGAGTGGCGATCCTGGCCGTAACGGCCGCCGTCGCCCTCTTCCTCCGCCCGGGCGCAGACCCCGCGGCGGGCGCTCCGGCTACCCCCGAGCCGAGCCCCGCGGCCGAACGCCCGGTTGCGGCGGACAACAGCCGGCCCGTGCCACGAGCGGGGGACTGAGACCCGGGCGGGTAGCCGAACCGAGTCGGGAAGCCCGTCCCGCCAAGTGGGCAGCAGCTCATCTCGTACTACCTCGATCACCCGGATGAGGGGGCGAAGTTCTCGGTGTGCAGGAGGTCCCACTGTCGGGTGCCTTGGGGAAGACCGGTTCCGGTTCCTCCTCCGTTTTTCTACCCAGCGGCGCCGCGCGGCATCCGAAAGGGCTGATGCACTCCTGACCTCTGCCGCAGGTAGAGGAGTTGCGGTTTCAGTCGATGACTTTGCTCCAGGTCGAGGCCGTCGCGCGCGCCGTGCATGCCGCACAGCGGGACGAGGCGGGGCGCCGCTCGGCTGAGGATCTGCAGGCCAGGCCAGACGGTCGCCGACGGCATCCACGCGTGGGGCGGGAGCGATGAACTGGCCGCCGCCTGGCCGCACGACTCGCTGGAGGACGGCATGCTCAGCGAGCGGTAGCTCGACGAAGCGCGCGCAGCAGACAAAGGGCGTTGTGTGCGCGTCGGCCAGGCGCGCTGGTCGCAGATCGAGATCAGCGCCTAGTGGCTATCTTCTTAGCCAGATTCTCCCCAGGGCCTGTTCGCGGCGGATTCCCGGTTTGTGCGGGTCCGGATTTAATTGTTGATTGTAAGGCCGCTGGGTTAGATAACCTGGGAAAATGCTGACAGAAGTCACAGCGACCCGCTACGTCACGCCCTTGCGTGAGGGTGGATCGCTCCCGGGGATCGTCGAGGCCGACGATCTCGGTACTTACATCATGAAGTTCACCGGTGCGGGACAGGGCCGCAAGACGCTGGTCGCCGAGGTCATTTGCGGTCTGCTGGGCCGCCGGTTCGGCCTGCGGGTACCGGATCTCGTCCAGATGCAGCTCGACCCCGTGATCGGCCTCAGCGAGCCCGACCAGGAGGTGCAGGAGCTCCTGAAGGCCAGCGGCGGACTGAATCTGGGTATGGACTACCTCCCCGGGTCGCTCGGCTTCGATCCGCTCGCGTTCGAGGTGGACTCCCGTGAGGCGGGCCGCGTGGTGTGGTTCGACGCGCTGATCAACAACGTCGACCGCTCCTGGCGCAACCCCAACGCCCTGGTCTGGCACGGCGAACTGTGGCTGATCGACCACGGCGCCACGATGATCTGGCACCACAACTGGCCGACCGCCGAGAAGGCCGCGACCAAGCCCTACGACGCCTCCGACCATGTCCTCGCCACGTTCGCACCGGACGTCGCGGCGGCCGCCGCCGAGTTCGCGCCGCAGGTCACCGAGGAGATGCTGACCGGGATCGCGGCCCAAGTCCCCGACGAATGGCTGGTTGACGAGCCCGGCTTCGACTCCCCGGACGCGCTGCGCCGGGCGTATGTGGCCACACTGCTGGCCCGTGCCGGGACGATCAGCGACCACATCACCATCGGGGAGCCCACCAAGGCCAAGCCCTCCCAGGTGCCGGGGTGGCTGGCGGGCAGGCCGCCGCGGAGGGCAGTGAAGTGAGGGAGCGCAGCGAGCGAACCATGGAGAGGCGCGCGCCTCGCGAATGCGCGGCCGAGCGGAGCGAGGTTTCGGCGTGAGGGAGCGTAGCGAGCGAGCCATGGAGAGGTGCGCGCCTCGCGAGTGCGAGGCCGAGCGGAGCGAGGTTTCGGCATGAGCGGTCTGCACAACGGGCGCGATGTCTTCGAGTACGCCCTGCTGAAGGTCGTCCCGCGGGTCGAGCGCGGCGAGATGATCAATGCCGGAGTGGTCGTGTACTGCCACGCCCGGCGCTTCGTCGAGGCCCGGACGCATCTGGACGAGGCCCGGCTGCTGGCCCTGGATCCCTCGGCCGATGTCGAGGGCGTACGGGCTGCGCTCGGCGCCGTCGAGGGCATCTGCCATGGCGGCGAACAGGCCGGACAGGCGGCGGGGGACGACGCGGGGCGCCGTTTCCGCTGGCTGATCGCGCCGCGCAGCACGATCGTCCAGCCGGGGCCGGTGCACACCGGGCTGACCGCGGATCCCGCCGTGGAGGCGGAGCGGTTGCTGGAGCTGCTGGTGCGCTGAGCCGGGAACGGGCGGCGGCGGGCCGGGACGGGGCGGGATCGGGCCACGTCCCGGCCCGCGTCGCTGGTGAGGTGGGCAACGGCGCGGTGGTGGGGCGTTGACAGCGGGTGGCCTGGCTTCTAGCGTCAGCCCTGCTGAAGCTACTAAGCGGTTGCTCACCTTCGGGACCTGGTGGGCGACGGACCGCTTGTCGAGGTTTCGAGGGTGAGGAGAACCCGCATGTCCACCACCGAGCAGCGCGTCGCCATCGTGACGGGCGCGGCCCGCGGCATCGGCGCGGCCACCGCCGTACGCCTGGCCGCCGAGGGCCGCGCCGTCGCCGTACTCGACCTCGACGAGGCGGCCTGCAAGGACACCGTCGAGAAGATCACTGCGGCCGGCGGCAAGGCCATCGCCGTCGGCTGCGATGTCTCGGACGCGGAGCAGGTGGAGGCGGCGGTGGCACGGGTCGCGGCCGAGCTCGGCGCGCCGACGGTCCTCGTGAACAACGCGGGCGTGCTCCGTGACAACCTGCTGTTCAAGATGAGCGAAACCGACTGGGACACCGTCATGAACGTGCATCTGCGTGGCGCGTTCCTGATGTCGCGGGCCTGTCAGAAGCACATGGTGGACGCCAAGTTCGGCCGGGTCGTCAACCTCTCCTCCAGCTCGGCGCTCGGCAACCGCGGCCAGGCCAACTACTCGGCCGCCAAGGCCGGTCTGCAGGGCTTCACCAAGACGCTCGCCATCGAGCTCGGCAAGTTCGGCGTCACCGCCAACGCCGTCGCCCCCGGCTTCATCGTCACCGACATGACCGCGGCCACCGCCGAGCGCGTCGGGATGGGCTTCGAGGACTTCCAGGCCGCGGCCGCCACCCAGATCCCGGTGCAGCGCGTCGGCCGCCCCGAGGACATCGCCAACGCCATCGCCTTCTTCACGGGCGAGGCGGCCGGCTTTGTCTCCGGCCAGGTCATGTACGTCGCCGGCGGCCCGCTCAACTGACCGCCGCCCCACCGACTTCAGGAGTACCGAACATGACCGCACAGGACAGTGGGCTGCCCGAGCTCTCCGGCAAGGTGGCGCTGGTCACCGGTGGCAGCCGCGGCATCGGCCACGGCATCGCCCAGGCACTGGTCGCCCGCGGTGACCGGGTCGTCATCACCGGCCGCAACGAGGACGCCCTCAAGGAGGCCGTCGACAGGCTCGGCGCGGACCGGGTGATCGGCGTCGCCGGCAAGGCACACGACGAGGCACACCAGGCCGTCGCCGTCGAGCGCGCGATGGAGACGTTCGGCCGGGTCGACTACCTCGTCAACAACGCCGGTACGAACCCGGTGTTCGGCCCCATCGCCGACCTCGATCTCAGCGTGGCGCGCAAGGTCTTCGAGACCAATGTCGTCTCGGCGCTCGGCTTCGCGCAGCGCACCTGGCACGCGTGGCAGAAGGAGAACGGCGGCGCGATCGTCAACATCGCGTCCGTCGCCGGCCTCAACGCCTCGCCCTTCGTCGGCGCGTACGGCATGAGCAAGGCCGCGATGGTGAACCTGACGCTGCAGCTCGCCCACGAGTTCGCGCCGCTGGTACGGGTCAACTCCATCGCACCCGCCGTGGTGAAGACCAAGTTCGCGGCCGCGCTGTACGAGAACCGCGAGGAGGAGGCGGCGGCCGGGTACCCGATGGCGCGGCTCGGCGTCCCGGAGGACATCGGCGGGGCCGCGGCCTTCCTGCTGTCCGACGCCGCGGGCTGGATCACCGGGCAGACGCTGGTCGTGGATGGCGGGCTGTTCCTCAACGCCGGGGTCTGAAACGCCGGGGTCTGAAACGCCCGGGGTCTGAAACGCCGGGGCCCAGGGAGCCTTGCCTTGGCGTGCACTCCAAGAGGCAGAGTCTGTGGTGCCGGTCCTTTTCGGGGCCGGCACCACACTCATCAGCGGACCTCTTCGCGGACCTCTTGGACGGAGACACGCCATGCACTACCGCAGTCTCGGCGGCGATCAGGGGCCCCGGGTCAGCGCCGTCTGCCTGGGGGCGCTGCCGTTCGGCACCACCGTCGACGAGCGGACCGCCTTCGCCATCCTGGACCGCTTCGCAGAGGCCGGCGGCACCTTCGTCGACACCGCGAACAACTACGCCTTCTGGGTGCCCGGCGCCACCGGGGACGAGAGCGAGCTGCTGCTCGGCCGCTGGCTGCGCAGCCGGGGCGCGGCCGGCCGTACGGTCCTGGCGACCAAGGTCGGCGCCCGGCCCGACCCGGCCCGCGGCCCCCAGTGGCCCGCCAACACGGAGGGGCTGGGCCGGTCGGCCATCCGTGCCGCGATCGAGGGGAGCCTGCGCCGCCTGGGCACCGACCGGGTGGATCTCTACTACGCGCACGTCGAGGACCGCGGCGTCCCTCTGGAGGAGACCGTCGAGACGCTCGCCGGACTCGTCCAGGACGGCCGGGTCGGCACCCTCGGGGTCAGCAACCATCCGACGTGGCGGCTCGCCGAGGCCCGGCACCTCGCCGCCGGGCGCGGACTGCCAGGCTTCCGGGCCGTACAGCAGCGGCACACCTATCTGCGGCCGCGCCAGGGCCTGCCGTACGGCCTTCAGAGAGAGGCCGACGAGGAACTCCTCGACTACGCGGCGGCGCACCCCGGCCTGACGCTGCTCGGCTACTCGACGCTGATGCACGGCGCCTACACCCGCGAGGACAAGCCGCTGCCGGAACGGTATGACCATCCGGGCTCCGTGGCGCGGCTGCGGGTGCTGGCGGAGGTCGCGGCCGAGTGTGGGGCCACCGAGAATCAGGTGGTGCTGTCCTGGCTGATGGGCGGCCTGGTGCCGGTGGTCCCGGTGATCGGTGTGAGTTCGGTGGGGCAGCTGGACGAATGCCTGGCGGCGCTCGACGTCGACCTGGATCCGTACCAGCGGGCCCGGCTCGACACCGCGTGAGACGTGGCACGGCCCTGCCTCCGGCACCCGCTCCGGCCGGCGGATCCGGCCTGTGGACGGCGTTGTCAGTGGTCGCCGGTAAGTTCTGTGAGTGAGAACGCAACGCACACCGGAGGTTGTTGACGTGGTGACCGACATGCTGCCCGAATCCTGGCGCGGGGTCCTCGGCGAGGAGTTGGAGAGGCCCTATTTCAAGGAGCTCACCGACTTCGTCGAGCAGGAGCGGGCCCAGGGGCCGGTCTACCCGCCTCGTGAGGAGGTCTTCGCGGCGCTGGAGGCGACACCGTACGACCAGGTGAAGGTGCTGGTCCTCGGCCAGGACCCATATCACGGCGCGGGGCAGGGCCACGGCCTGTGCTTCTCCGTGCAGCCCGGCGTCAAGACGCCGCCGTCGCTGCGGAACATCTACAAGGAGATGAAGGAGGAGCTGGGCCACCCGGTTCCGGACAACGGCTATCTGATGCCCTGGGCCCAGCAGGGCGTACTGCTGCTGAACGCCGTCCTCACGGTCCGCGAGGGCGAGGCCAATTCGCACAAGGGCAAGGGGTGGGAGAAGGTCACCGACGCGGTGATCCGCGCCGTGGCCGCCCGGCCCGACCCGGCCGTCTTCGTGCTCTGGGGGAACTACGCCAAGAAGAAGCTGCCGCTGATCGACGAGGAGCGGCATGCCGTGGTGCAGGGCGCGCACCCCTCCCCGCTGTCGGCGAAGAAGTTCTTCGGCTCCCGTCCCTTCACCCAGATCAACGCCGCGATCGCCGAGCAGGGCCACGCCCCGATCGACTGGCGCATCCCCGACCTGGGCTGAGCCGCACCCCGGCGCGCCGCGCACACCGCGCGGAGCCTTCCCCTGGAGGTTAGCGTCAGGGGAAGGGCCGGGACCGGGACGCGCGGATCCGCCGGGCCGGACTGGGCGGCGGCGAGCGAACGCGGGGAGTGCGCGGTGGCGGAGGAGCAGCGAGGGGAGCAGTGGCGCGAGGAGCGGCGGCGAGCGGATCAGCGGCGGCGGGAGGACGCAGCCGAGGACGGTGTCCTGACCCGGATCGGGCAAGCGATCATGTTGCATCGCGCCGGTGACCGGGAAGAGGCGCGCAATCGCCTCTCGGAGCTATGGCACGAGATCGGGCCGCACGGCGACGCCTTCCACCGCTGCACCCTCGCCCACTACATGGCCGACACCCAGGACGACCCCAAGGACGAACTCGACTGGGACCTCAGGGCCCTGGAAGCGGCCGAGGGCTTTGTCACCGAGCGCGCCGTGGACACCGGCGCCGCCCTCGGAGCGACGAGCGTCGCCGACGGTCCCGGGCCGCGCCACCCCCTCGTCGCGCTGCGGGCGTTCTTCCCCTCACTGCATCTCAACCTCGCGGCCGACTACGCCGGGCTCGACCGGCTCGCCGACGCACGCGCCCAGCTGCTGCGGGCCCGCGCGTCGGCCAACGCTCTCGCCGACGGCGAATACCGCCAGGGGCTCAGAGAGGCGATCGAGCGTCTGGAATCGCGGATCGACGGGGCCGCCGGGCGTTCGTCGTAGCCGGGCGTACCTCATCACGCCCGCCTCATCACGCCCGCCTCATCACGCCCGCCTCATCACGCCCGCCTCATCACGCCCGCCTCATCACGCCCGCCTCACTACGCCCGCCTCACTCGGCGTACGTCAGTCGGCGTATGTCACTCGTCGTGGGGCCGGCCGCAATCCTGCCGCGCCGTGTCCCCATGCTTGCCGTCCCCATGCTTGCCGTCCCCATGCTTCCCGCCCCCACGCTTCCCGTGCCCGTACGCCTGGCCCGGGGCACAGCCGTCCCTGTCGGGTGGTGCGGCGAGCTTGTGCTCGCTCCGGGGCAGGTGGCGCTCACGGGGCGGTCCGGCTCGGCGAGCGGGTGCCCCGTCGCCTCCCCGGTCGGTGGGCCGAGGGCCGGCGTCGTCAGCGGCCGGGAACGGCCGGCTGCGCCTGCCCTGCCGGGCGCTCCCGCTACCGGCGTCGTCGGCCCCGGAGACCTGATCCCGACCCTCATCCCCATCCCCATTCCGATCCCCATCCCGACCCTTGTCCGGACGGATGCGGCTGCCCGGCGACAGCGAAGGCGACCGCGACTGTGATGACGACCGCGACTGTGATGACAACTGCGACGGCGATTGCGAGGGTGGCGGGGGCACCACCATCGCCACCCGGTCGTCGCCGGGGGCCTGAACGCGGGGACCCCGCGGTTCCACGGAGAGCGAGGGCGGCCCGGGTAGGGGCTCAGGGACGGTACGAGGCGGGTCGGTCGAGCAGCTGGCGACGGTCGTCGCGACCGCCGCCGCCAGAACCGGCCCCGCCAGAATGGCCACAGCGAGTAGTCGGCGCACCCGCGCAACTGTCCTTGACGTATGGGCGTTTGGGAATGCCCCCCAGGGGTGAACGGTGCATCGCCGAGGGGACGCGGTGGCGCGCGGCCGGCGCTATCGGCGGAGCATGCCGTCGAGAAGTTCCGCGCAGGAGGCGCGCAGCGCGTCGCGCGTCGGGACCGCGGCGTGGAACTGGCCCGCCGTGCAGGAGAACAGCACACCGTCGCACCAGGCGACCATGCTGAGCGCATGCCGTTCGGGGTCGGTGGACCCGGCCGCCACCAGCATCGCCGCCATCGGCTCGCGGAAGGCGCGGCCCGCCCGGTCGTAGATCGCCCGCAGCTCGGGCCTGCGGGTCGCCTCCAGCGCCAGCTCGTAACGGGCGACGACCAGCTGCCGGTGCCGGGACAGATAGCGGTGCAGCGCCAGCGAGAGCGCGTCGGCGACCGCCGCCGCGGCATCGCCCCCGGCTGCCGCTGCCGTCGGGGCGTGCGGCATCTCGCCCGGCGTCAGAACCGCCGTCTCGCGTTCGGACAGCCGCCGTACCGTCGCCTCCAGGAGGGCCGCGCGGGTGCGTGCGAGATTCGACGTGGAGCCCTGCGGCAGCCCGGCCGCTTCGTCGACGGCCCGGTGGGTCAGTCCGCGCATCCCGCGCTCGGCGAGCAGCGCCAGTGCCGTATCGGCGATCAGCTCATTGCGGGGGGTGCTGCGGACGGTCATGGCAGGTGAGCCTATCGCGCTAACTACAGGTGTAGTGTGGAGTCGCTGGAACTACAGGTGTAGTTCCAGTGGAAGGCATCGACAGGAGCGGTCGGCAAGAGCACGGGAGGGATCATGGGGCAACGCACCGCGATCGTGATCGGCGGCGGGATCGGCGGGCTCACCGCCGCGGTGGCCCTGGACCGCCGCGGCTGGTCGGTCACCGTCCTGGAGCGCGCTGCCGCGCTGGAACCGGTCGGCGCCGGCATCGGTCTCGCGCCCAACGCCCAGCGCGCGCTGGACGCGATCGACGCGGGTGACGCGGTCCGCGCCATGGCCGCTTGGCAGGCGGCCGGCGAGATCCGCCTCCCCGGCGGCCGCCGGCTGGCCCGTACGGACAACGGAGCGGCCGTCCGGCGCTTCGGCGGCCCGGTCGTCATCGCACACCGCGCCGCACTGATCGGCCTGCTCGCGGCCCGGCTGCCCGAAGGCGCGATACGCACCCGAGCCGCGACCGAACTCGTCGATGCGGGCGACCCGGTCCAGGGGGGCCGCCCGGCCCGTGTACGGATCAAGGGAGCCGAGGGCGGCGAGCCCGACGAGGAGCTCACCGCCGACCTCGTAGTCGCCGCCGACGGCATCCACTCCGCCGTCCGCCGCGCACTCTTCCCCGGCCACCCCGAACCCCGCTACGCAGGCTTCACCACCTGGCGCTTCGTCGCCCCCGCGCCCGCGCACCCGTATACGGCCCATGAGACCTGGGGCCCCGGCAGCCTGTGGGGCACCGTGCCGCTGCACGACGGACGCGTCTACGCCTACGCCGCCGCAGCGGTGCCGCCCCGGGGGCGGGCCGCGGACGGCGAACGGGCCGAACTCCTGCGCCGCTTCGGCGACTGGCATCACCCCGTTCCCAGCCTCCTCGCCGCCGTCGACCCGGCCGCCATCCTCCGCAACGACGTCCGCTCCGCGGCCGCCCCGCCGCCCGCCTTCCACCGAGGGCGGGTCGCCCTGCTCGGTGACGCCGTCCACCCCATGGCCCCGAACCTCGGCCAGGGCGGCTGCCAGGCCATCGAGGACGCCGTGGTGCTGGCGCATGAGGCCGCGCCGGACGCCGATCTCGGCGCCGCGCTCGCCGCGTACACCCGGCAGCGGATGCCGCGCACCATGGACGTGGTACGGCGGTCCGAGCGGATCGGCCGGCTCACCACCTGGCGGTCCCGTCCGGCCTGCGCGTTGCGCGCCGCCCTGATGGCCGCGAGCGCCCGCCTCGCGCCGGATCTCGCGCTGCGCAGCCTGGACGGCATCGCGGACTGGCGGCCGCCGGCCGCCACGTATGCTTCCGGGGCGCGGGGCACCAGGACCGTGGAACTACCCGAGGAGAGCGAGTGAAGGTCGGCTGCATCGGACTCGGTGATATTGCCCAGAAGGCGTATCTCCCCGTGCTGGGCACACACCCCGGTGTCGAACTGCATCTGCAGACCCGTACCCCGGCCACACTCCAACGGGTCGGCGAAACCTATCGACTGACGGGTAGCCAGCTCCACACGGACCTGGACTCGCTGCTCTCCGCCGGCCTCGACGCGGCCTTTGTGCACGCGCCGACTTCCGTGCACCCCGAGATCGTGACCCGGCTGATCGAGGCCGGCGTGCCGGCCTATGTCGACAAGCCGATCGCCTACGACCTCGCCGAATCCGCGCGCATCGTGCGGCTCGCCGAGGAACGAGGAGTGGGACTGACCGTCGGCTTCAACCGCCGCTTCGCACCCGGATACGCCCAGTGCCTGGAGCACGCCCGCGATCTGATCCTGATGCAGAAGAACCGCATCGGCCTCCCCGAGGACCCGCGCACCCTGGTGCTCGACGACTTCATCCACGTCGTCGATACCCTGCGGTTCCTGGTCCCCGGCGAGATCGAGCAGGTGGATGTGCGCGCCAGGATCCGCGACGGGCTGATGCACCATGTCGTCCTGCAGCTCTCCGGTGACGGCTTCACCGCCATCGGCACCATGAACCGCCTCAGTGGCTCCTCGGAGGAGATCCTCGATGTCTCCGGGCACGACACCAAGCGCCAGGTGACCAACCTCGCCGAGGTCATCGACCACAAGGGGCAGCCGACCGTGCGCCGCCGCGGCGACTGGGTGCCGGTGGCCCGCCAGCGAGGCATCGAGCAGATCGTCCTCGCGTTCCTGGACGATGTACGGGCCGGCCGGCAGCCGTCCGCCCGCGACGCGCTGCGCACCCACGAGCTGTGCGAACGGGTGGTCACCGAGGCGCTCGCGCAGGCCGCCTGACCGTCCGCAGCCCTGCGAGGGCGCCGACCAGGCCGTAGAGCACGAGGGCGCCCATCGCCCCGTACAGCGCCCAGTCACCGAACCGGGTGTACGGGCTGGTGCCCTCGGCCAGCGGCAGGTCGTAGACGGCGACGGCGCTGCGGTCGGTGTCCAGCCGCTCGCCGACCGGCTCGCCGCGCGGCCCGTACACCGCGCTGACACCGGTGAGCGTGGCGTGCACCATGGGCCGCCAGGTCTCCGCGGCGCGTAGCGCGGCGAGCGAGGCGTGCTGGGCGGGCGCCCAGCTGTCCTGGAACGTCGAGGTCGAGGACTGGGCGACGAGCGCCTGTGCGCCGTCGCGCGCCAGACGGCGGCTCATGTCGGGGAAGGCCGTCTCGAAGCACACCAGCGGCCCGATGCGCAGTCCGTCGGCCGCGGGGACCGGCAGCACCACCTGGTGGGTGCCTCGCAGGCGGTCGGTGGTGGCGGCCTTGCCGACCTGGGTCGCCCAGCCCAGGACGGCCCTGGCCGGTATGTATTCGCCGAACGGCACCAGCCGCATCTTGGCGTAGCGTTCACCGATCGGCCCGTCCGGACCGATCAGCACCGCGCTCTTGTAGATGCCCGGCCGGTCCGCGTGCGGCGCGTCGGTGTTGACCAGCAGGTCCGCGCCCGTCCGGCGGGACAGCGCGGCGAGGCGGGCGGCGAGGGCGGGGCGTTCCGCCGGATCCCGGTAGAGGCTGCTCTCGCCCCAGACGACCAGCCGCACCCCACGGCCCGCCAGGGAACGGGTCAGCGCCTCGCTGCGGGCCAGCCGCCCTTCGGGGCCGTCGCCGAGGCCCGGCTGGACGACCGCGATCCGCACCGTGCCCGCGGACCGGGGGAGCGGTGCCCAGAGCCAGGCGGCGGTGCCGGCGAGCGCGCACACCAGCAGTCCGGCGACGGCGGGCACCCGGGCCGCCGGGCGGGCTATCAGCTCGGCGAGCGCGGTGTTCACCGCCACGATGAGCAGGGTCAGCAGCCACACCCCGCCGATCGACGCCAGCCGCAACGCG
Organism: Streptomyces sp. NPDC050636; assembly: GCF_040654775.1. NCBI lineage: Bacteria > Bacillati > Actinomycetota > Actinomycetes > Kitasatosporales > Streptomycetaceae > Streptomyces > Streptomyces sp. NPDC050636. Next base: position 10,341 of record NZ_JBFAIP010000039.1, on the reverse strand, counting down.
GGTGGCAGCTGCCACTGGCTGGCGCCCAGCAGCCCCCACGGGCCGCCCAAGTATTCCCAGGACCGGACCAGTTCGACCATCAGCCAGCCGGACGGCACCAGCACCAGGGCGGCCGCGTATCTCCCGCCCGCCGCCCGCCGCCTTTCGGGCGCGCCGCCCAGCAGAGCGCGCACCAGCAGCCCCCATGGCGCCCACAGCGCACCGAGCAGCAGCGCCAGTACGAGGATGAAGACGTGCAGGCTCGGCAGCAGCCAATGGTGGACGGCCAGTATGAAGCCGGCACCACCCAGCCAGCCGTCCAGCAGTGCTCGCCGGTTCGTCGGCGCCGACATCACCAGCAGCAGCCACGGGACCAGAGCGATGTATGCCAGCCACCACCAGGACGGGGCGGGGAAGACCAGGACCGGCAGCGCGCCGGCGAGCGCCACGGCCACGCCCCGTTTCCAGGGGGAGGCGAGCCACCGCGCCCGGTGGCCGAGCGGTCTGGGCATACCGTCTCCCCTCTTGCCGGATTTCTCCGGTGTGCACCGGAGTCTGCCGTGTCCCGCCAGTGTCCGCCGGTCGGGCGGCCGGTGTGTGCGGACGGCCAGTGTGCGGGGGGCGGACCGATCAAGAAAAGAGTGCGTCCGCGGTCCGTCTTCCGCGGCGCGTCCGCATCCGTACGGGTCAACGCGTCCGCATTCGTACGGTGCAGCGCGGCTGGCGGAGGCTCAGTCGCCGGCGGGGCGTACCTGCCGCCACTTCTCGTGGACGACGACCTCGGTCAGCCGCCAGCCGTCGGTGGTGCGGCGGGCGGCGAAGCGGTAGCGGCCGCCACAGGTGTAATCGGGGGCGGTGGCCCCGTCGCCGGTGTCCGTCGCCAGGTCGGCGAGGCGCATCGGATTGAGGTAGTCGGCCTGGACGGTGGCCGTGTCACCAGGGGCGCCGTCGCGCCGTGCGAGGGTGATGCGGCGGTTCACGATCAGATGCTGGCGTACGGAGAAGTGGCGCAGGGTCTCGGCGAGCCAGGCCGCGATCTCTTCGGTGCCGCCCTCGATGCCTCCCGCGGAGCGGTAGTCGGCCCGGCCGTCGTGGGTGAACAGAGCCCGGTAGCCCGGCCAGTCGCCGTCGTCCACGGCGATGGCGTATCCGGTGATCAGATCGTCGATGGCGAGGCGGTCCATGACAGTCGAGTGTTCCGAACGCTGCGTCATCGCCTCAGTTTTCGGCATGCGGAGGTCCCCGCCAAGGGGCGGGGACCGTCCGGCGTGCCGTCAGCGGACCAGCGCCGTCTCGCCTGCGAAGTCCGGGCCGGTGCCGAGTGCGTCGTCCGGGCTGATGCTCACCACGTCATCCTGGCCGGAATCCGACGTCGTGAACTGCGTCCGGTACAGCTCCGCGTACCGCCCCTCCGCCGCCAGCAGCGTCTCGTGCGTCCCCCGCTCGACGATCCGCCCGCCCTCGACGACGAGGATCACGTCGGCGGCCCGTACGGTCGACAGCCGGTGCGCGATCACCACCGAGGTCCGGCCTTCCAGCGCCTCGGTGAGCGCCTCCTGGACGGCCGCCTCGGAGGTGTTGTCCAGGTGGGCGGTGGCCTCGTCCAGGATCACCACCCGGGGGTGGGCGAGCAGCAGCCGGGCGATCGTCAGCCGCTGCCGTTCGCCGCCGGAGAGCCGGTAACCGCGCTCGCCGACGACGGTGTCCAGGCCGTCGGGGAGGGAGCCGACCAGCTCCTTGAGCCGGGCGCGGCGCAGTGCGTCCCACAGCTCCGCATCGGCCGCCTCCGGCTTGGCCAGCAGCAGGTTCTCGCGGATCGAGTCGTGGAAGAGATGCCCGTCCTGGGTGACCATGCCGAGCACGTCACGGAGTGAGGCGGCGGTCAGGTCGCGTACGTCGTGCCCGGCCAGCCGGACCGCGCCGGCATCGGTGTCGTACAGCCGAGGCAGCAGCTGCGCGATGGTCGACTTGCCGGCGCCCGAGGAACCGACCAGGGCGACCATCTGGCCCGGCTCGGCGCGGAAGGAGATGCCGTGCAGTACCTCCTCGCCGCCCCGGGTGTCGAGGCTGGCGACCTCTTCCAGGGACGCGAGGGAGACCTTGTCGGCGGACGGGTAGCCGAAGTGTACGGAGTCGAACTCCACCGACACCGGGCCCTCGGGCACCGCGCGGGCATCCGGCTTCTCGGAGATCAGCGGCTTGAGGTCCAGCACCTCGAAGACCCGCTCAAAGCTGACCAGCGCGCTCATCACCTCGATATGCGCGCCGGAGAGCGCGGTCAGCGGGGCGTAGAGCCTGGTCAGCAGCAGGGCGAGCGAGACGATCGCACCGGCCTCCAACTGGCCGCGCAGCGCGAAGAACCCGCCCAGCCCGTAGACGACGGCCAGTGCCAGTGCGGAGACCAGGGTCAGCGCGGTGACGAAGTACGTCTGCACCATCGCCGAACGGACGCCGATGTCGCGCACCCGCCGGGCTCGGGTGGCGAATTCGGCGGACTCACGGGACGGGCGGCCCATCAGCTTGACCAGGGTGGCGCCCGGAGCGGAGAACCGCTCGGTCATCTGCGTGCCCATCGCGGCATTGTGGTCGGCGCCCTCGCGCCGCAGATCGGCCAGCCGCCGGCCCACCCGGCGTGCGGGCAGTACGAACACCGGGAGCAGTACCAGCGCGATCAGAGTGATCTGCCAGGACAGGCTCAGCATGACGGCGAGGGTGAGCAGCAGCGTGACGATATTGCTGACGACTCCGGAGAGGGTGTCGCTGAAGGCCCGCTGGGCACCGATGACATCGTTGTTGAGGCGGCTGACCAGAGCTCCGGTGCGGGTACGGGTGAAGAACGCGATGGGCATCCGCTGCACGTGGTCGAACACGGTGGTCCGCAGGTCCAGGATCAGCCCTTCGCCGATGCTCGCCGACAGCCAGCGGGTCAGCAGACCGAGGCCCGCCTCCGCGACCGCGATGGCGGCGATCAGCCCGGACAGTCCGACGACGAGGCGGGACGAGTCGCCGCCCACGATCGCGTCGACCACCCGCCCGGCGAGCAGCGGGGTGGCGACCGCGAGCATCGCCGTCACCGTGCTCAGCACCAGGAACCACATCAGACGACGGCGGTGCGGGCGGGCGAAGGCCAGGATGCGGCGCAGGGTGGTGCGGGAGAACGGGCGCCTGCCTTGCTGCGCGGTCATCGTGCTGTGCAGCGAATGCCAGGCGGTGACTTCCATGTCCATCGCGGCCTCCAAGGTGTCGTGGTCGTCACGGGAACGATCGCCGTGGCTGACCGGCGACATGAAAGGAACCTAGGACCTAAACCAATCTTGAGGTCAAGGGATTCCCGTTCGGTCACTCTCCGGGGTACCTCCGGGGGTGCCTTCATGCTCGGGGCGATGCGGGCGATGGGGCCGGTGCCGTCGATCGGGCTGGCGAGTCCGGCGACGTCGGCGAGTCCGGTGAACCCCGTTGAGCCTGCTGAAGCGCTGATGGCAGGGCTGATGGCAAGGCTGAACCCGTCGGTACGATGGCCGGCATGCGACGCGGGGGCGAGGGCGACAAGGGCGGGGCCGCATCGACGGCCGCTGGGCGGTCATCGAAGCCAACGCCGCCTGGGCGAGCGGCCGTTACGCCAGCGACCCGGAACTGACCCTGGACATCGTCCTGCGTGCCGCCGGCCCGGCGTCGCGACTGGCCGCCCGCGATCTGCCGTTCGTCAGGCCGAGCGCGCGCTGACGCAGGACGGGGCGCGGTGGCTTCTGGCGTCCGTCAGGACCGGGGCGCCCGGGACGCGATCAGCGGGCCGATCACCCGAGTGCCCGGCCCGACCTGGCCGCCGGGGCCGGGGAGCTGGGTGGTGTTGTCCACGGTGAGCGGTTCGCCGCAGTGCGCGCAGGCGGCGACCATCGTGGTGTCCCGCTCGCAGGCCAGATGGTGGACTCGGGCCGGCGGCCCGGCCGCGCCCGCGTACCAGCGGTCGCCCCAGTTCATCAGGGCCAGCAGTACGGGGTAGAGCTCCGCCCCCTTGGGCGTTGCGACGTAGTGCTCGCGCGGCGGCCGCTCCTGGTAGCGCTCGCGGGCCAGTACGCCCTCCTCGACCAGCCTGGACAGCCGGGCGGTGAGGACCTTGCGGGAGATTCCCAGGTCATGGGCGAGATCGTCGAAGCGGCCGATGCCGGTCAGGACGTCGCGCATGATCAGCGCTGTCCACGCGTCGCCGAACAGGTCGGTGGCGCGCGCGATCGAGCAGGCTACGTCGGAGAGGGGGGTGCGGGTCACACTTCGAGAGTATCTGAGTTCCCTCAGGAAACTAAGGATGGTAAGTTCCCTCAGGGAACTCGTCAGGGGGTTCCCTGGGTTCCGCTTGGGTCCCCCTGGGGTCACCTTGGAGATCCTCGTCTTTGGGCCGGCGGCCGAGGGAGAAGTTGATGGGCAGCGCTCCGCTGATCGAACTGGACTCACCCGCCCCGGAGGCGGTCGACGGGCGCCAGATCCGCGCCGTCGCCTTCCAGGACGTGCGCCTTGCGTACACGGCGCAGGTACTGGAACGCGTCGGCCGCGATACGGCCGGGCGCGCCCTGGTGGTGGGCAGCGGCCGCGGCCTGCTGGCGCGAGGTCTGGCCGGCCTCGGCTTCGACGTCACCGCCGTCGATCCGTCCCGGTCCGCGACGGCGATGGCACGCGCGGCGGCCGACCGGGAACACCTCGACATCGACCACCGCACCGCACCCGCGGAGCGCCTCGAACTCCCCACCGCCGAGTTCGACCTCGTCTACCTCGCGGACACGCTGGAGATCACAGCGGGTCCCGGCCGGGTGATCGAACAAGTCGCCTGCGCCCTCACGCCCGACGGCGTCCTCGTCTACGACACGGTCAACCGCACCCCGGTGTCCCGCCTGGTCTACCTCGTGGCGTTCCAGGGCCTGCCGATGACCCGGGTCATGCCGGCCGGCCGCTATGCCGCGCGCCGCCTCCGTACACCGGCCGAGGTCGCCGCGTTCCTGGCACGCCACGGCCTGCGCAATGCCGATATCTGCGATTTCAAGCCACGCACCGTGCGCAGCCTGATCACCGCCGTCCTGGCCCGGCGCCGGGGCCGGATCACCGACGACGAGGTCGCGCGCATGGTCGACTTCGAACTCGCCCCTGATGCCAGCCCGTTGGTCACCTATCTCGGTTACGCACGCAAGGCATGAGCGAGGGCGGCGCCACCCATCTGGATCGCTCTGCCCCGGCTCCCTTCGGGATGACTTTGAGACAACTAATTTTCGTGGCACCGGACGGGACTTGACGCCCCGTCCGGTGGGTATGCCGTAGACGCGTAAGGGCTACAGCCGACGACCCGGATACGTCGGATCCGCCAGGATCGCGCCGGGCGCTCCCCTCACCTTCCGTACGCCTCCTCCGCACGCGCGTTGGCGAAATCCCGCGTCCCGCGCACTGGCACGAAAGTGGGTCGGGCTGATGATGGACGAGGGCCAGGACGTCGTGGGCCGGGACACCGAGGGCCACGACTGCGCGGGCCAGGACTACCAAGGATTCGTCGGACGCATACGAGCGGCGGGCACCACCACCGTGCTCGAACTCCGGGGCGAGCTGGACATCTTCGCCGTGGCGGTGCTGTCCGACCGGCTGGACGATCTCACCGGCGGCCGCCCCGATCTGCTCCTCGACCTGCGCGCGGTGACCTTCATGGACTGCGCCGGGCTGTCCCTGCTGGTCCGCGCCGGGCAGCGGACGCGGGACCGGGGCGGCCGGCTGCGGCTGACCGGCGTCGCCGCCGGGGGAAGCGTCGCGCGGCTGCTGCGGATGACCGGCCTGACCGGCGAGTTCGAGATCGTCGCCGACCGCCCCGCCACCCATGGGCTCATTGTCGAGGGCATCGTGGCCGACCACATCAGCATGATCGGCCGCGTCGCCGTCTCCGGCGTCACGGATGTCGCGGATGGCGCTGTGGTGTAGCCGTGGTGTAGCCGAGGTGCAGGGATGGAACGGTGCAACTATGGGTGTAGAGGCGCAAACTGGGATGTAACGGCACTGATCGCGCGCCGCCGGGCCGGCCGGTCCGTAGGGGCGAGGCATCCGGTCGGCGCGCTGTCAGGGCGGGTCAGGCGGGCAGTGCCGCCTCGATGGCCGCGACCAGTTCATCGGCCTCCGGCTCCGTACGCGGCCGGAACCGGCCCACGACCTCGCCCTTGTGGTCGATGAGGAACTTCTCGAAGTTCCACTGCACATCGCCGGACGCGCCCTCGGCATCCTCGGTGCCGGTCAGCACCTCGTAAAGCGGGTGCCGGGCCTGCCCGTTGACGTCGGTCTTCTCGAACAGGGGGAAGCTGACCCCGTACGTCGTCGAGCAGAACGTGGCAATCTCCTCCGCGGTGCCCGGCTCCTGGCCCGCGAACTGGTTACTGGGGAAGCCGAGCACGCTGAAGCCGCGGGCCGCGTAGCGCTCCTGGAGCCGCTCCAGACCCGAATACTGCGGGGTCAGCCCGCACTTGGACGCGACATTGACGACCAGCAGCGCTTTGCCGCGGTGGTCGGCGAGCGAAGCGGGCTCACCGGTCAGGGTGCGCAGCGGAATGTCGTACAGGCTCACGGGCATGCTCCTCGTTGCGGGGCCGCGGACAGGGACGGCCATCATCGGTCACAACACCGGCGCCCGGCCGGTTCTTCCCCGGTTCGTCCACCGGCCATGACACGACCGGCCGAAGCGCGCCGGCGCGCCAGTCCTTGAGCAGCTGATCGAAGATCGGCGTGCCCTCCTCCGGTGGCCGGGGGACGTACGGGGGCGCGGGCGGCGGGGGCTGGTGCGGGCCGGAGATGCGCTGGAAACGGTGACCGGCGGTCGGTTTGGCGTCCATGTCCGGACTCAACCCGAAATCTGTCTCCGAGTTGCGGGGCGGGGCCGCTAGGGCCGTCAGATGCCCCTCCGGTGGTGACGGGCAGAAACTACGTTCCAGCGGGTCGCACCTGACTCCGGGGCGAGTTGGGGAGACGCCCATGGTGTGCGCGGGGGAGCCCCCGGCCTTAACGGCCTTTCTGGATCGTCGCCTCGATCCCGTCGAGGATTACGGTCAGGCCGACCTCGAAGGTCGTCTTTGCCTCGCGTTCCATGTAGGGCACTGAGTCGTCGTAGGGTGCCGAGTCGCCCGGGTGGTGGGAGGCGCCCTCGGTTTCCAGGCGGACGACGAGCGGGAAGCGGTCCGAGAAGTCGGGGACGATTTCGCCGAGCACGGTGGAGCGGGACTGCCACCACTCCTCGTCGGAGACGCCCGTCGCCGCCGCGGCCAGCCGCGATTCCGTGACGGTCTGCGCGGACCCACGGACGAAATGGAAGAGCGCCCCGACGATCCGGCGAAGCGCGGCGGAGGGCAGTTCCGTCGCGTACAGCAGGCGTACCAGCGTCTCCAGGGCGACATATTCGTTGGGGCCGAGGACCGGCCGCGCCTGGGACACCTGGAGCACCCACGGGTGGCGCAGATAGAACTCCCAGGTGTCTTCGGCCCAGGACGTCACGGCGGCCCGCCAGCCCGGTGCGAGGTCGTAGTCGGTGGGCAGCTCGGCGAGCGCGCGGTCGTACATCAGGTCCACCAGCTCGCTCTTGCTGGGGACGTAGGTGTAGAGCGCCATCGCGGTACGCCCGAGGCGGTCGCCGACCGCGCGCATGGACAGCGCCGCCATGCCCTCGGCGTCGGCCACCGCGATTCCCGCGTCGACGATCGCGTCCACGCTGAGCGCCGGTTTCGGTCCGGGGGTCGATCGCGTTCCCGCGGAGCCCTCGGTGCGCCACAGCAGCGACATCGAACGGCGGGGGTCGCCCTGGCCGGCGAAGAGAACCACTTGCAACTCCTTACGGCATAAAGTAATCTCGGCGGAGATAACTCTTTACGCTGTAAGGATATCAGGGGGAGGTGTGATGGAGGTTCGCGGTGCGAGGGAGGACGGCTGCCGGCCCACCCCACCCCCCACCCACTCACCCTGCATGGAGGATTCGATGGCGGACGTACCCGTCGCGCTCATCCAGGTCACCGACGTCCGGCGGATCACCCCGCACATGGCCCGTATCACCTTCGCCGGGGACGGACTCGACGACTTCCCCACCTGGCCCGACCAGCAGCTCAAGCTGTGCTTCCCCAAGCCCGGCCAGACCGAGCCCCGACTGCCCGACGAGGGTGCGGACGGCGACGTCATGCGCTGGTACCAGGCATTCCTCGCCATCCCCGAGAACGAGCGGCCATGGATGCGCAGTTACACGGTGCGGTCCTACGACCCGGCCCGTCAGCGGATAACCGTCGACTTCGTCCTGCACGGCACATCCGCGTCGACAGCGGACACGGCGAGTGGTCCGGCGACCCGCTGGGCGGCCTCCGCGTCCGTGGGGGACACCCTCGCCCGGTACGGCCCGGCGGCGATCTACGCCAGACCACTGCCGCTCGACACCGCCGACTGGCTGCTGCTGGCCGGCGACGAGACGGCACTGCCGGCTATCGGCTCCCTCGTCGAATCCTTGCCCCCGGGCGCCCGCGCGGTCGCCTATATCGAAGTGGCCGACGCGGCGGAGGAGCAGACCTTCCCCACCCGGGCCGACCTGACCGTGCACTGGGTGCACCGCAACGGCATCGAAGCCGGGCACGGTGACGCCCTGCTGAGCGCCCTGCGCGAGGCCGGCCCGTTCCCGTCCGGCTCGGTGTTCGCCTGGCTCGCCGGCGAGGCGGGCGCGGTGCGTGGGCTGCGGCGACACCTGGTGGGGGAGCGCGGCATCGACAAGCGTCAGATCGACTTCACCGGCTACTGGCGCCGCAAGCTCACGCAGGACGACGCTCCGACAGAGGAGGACCTGGCCGAGGCGCAGGAGAGAGTCGTGGCCGGCGGGGGAGGGGGGGCAGGGGTAGGCCTGCCGGACCCTGGCCGGTTTGTATTCTCGGCAGGCGCCACCCATCGACCCGGCCCTCGAGCGGCCCCTGAGAGGAAACACCATGACCACCGAGCTGAGCCCCGACGCCCTGACCGGGCTCCTTGACCGGGCCCGCCAGGACTACCAGGACCTCGCGGGACGCGGGCTCTCGCTCGACCTCACCCGGGGCAAGCCGGCACCGGAGCAGCTCGACCTCTCCGAGGACCTGCTGAGCCTGCCCGGCGGGCGGTACACCTCCACCGACGGCACGGACGTGCGCAACTACGGCGGGTTGCAGGGGCTGCCAGAGCTCCGGGAGATCTTCGCCGGGGTGCTCCAGGTGCCGGCAGGGCAGCTGCTCGCAGCCGGGAATTCCAGCCTTGAGCTGATGCACGACTGCCTGGTGCACGCCCTGCTGAGCGTGCTGCCGGGCGCCGAATCGCGCTGGGTGGAGCAGGAGCGGATCGCGTTCCTGTGCCCGGTGCCCGGCTACGACCGGCACTTCGCGCTCTGCGAGAGGTTCGGGATCGACATGATCCCGGTGCCGATGACCGCCGAGGGCCCCGACATGGATGTCGTGGAGCGGCTCGTCGCCGAGGACCCGGCGATCAAGGGCATCTGGTGCGTACCGAAGTACAGCAACCCGGACGGCGTCTGCTACACCGACGAGACGGTGGCCCGCCTCGCCGGCATGCGCACTGCCGCCCCCGACTTCCGGGTCTTCTGGGACAACGCCTACGCCGCCCACCACCTCACCGACGAGCCCGCCGAGATCGCCGATCTGCTCGCGGCCTGTGCCGAGGCCGGGAACCCGGACCGGGCGTTCGTGTTCGGATCCACCTCGAAGATCACCGCGGCCGGCGCGGGCGTCGCCTTCTTCGGCGCCTCCCCCGCCAATGTGCAGTGGCTGCTCGCCAACAACGCCAAGCGCTCCATCGGCCCCGACAAGGTCAACCAGCTGCGCCACGTCCTCTTCCTGCGCGACGCGGAGGGCGTACGGGCCCACATGGCTCGCCAACGCGCCCTGCTGCAGCCCAAGTTCGAGGCCGTGCAGCGCATTCTGGAGGCCGAGCTCGGCGGCACGGGCCTGGCCAAGTGGACGCAGCCCAAGGGCGGTTACTTCGTCACCCTTGAGGTACCGGACGGCTGCGCCGAGGACGTCGTACGCCGGGCGGCCGAGGCCGGCATCGTGCTGACCCCGGCCGGCGCGACCCACCCGTACGGCGACGACCCGCGCGACGCGACCATCCGGATCGCACCCAGCTACCCGGGCCTGGCCGACCTGGAGCAGGCGATGCTCGGGCTCACCACGTGCGTACGGCTCGTCGGGTACGAGCAGCGCCTCGCCCGGTAGGGTCTGCCCGGCCCTGATCCATCGGACAGACCCTAGTGACCTGAGTCGGAGATTCTTCGTTGGTTTGGTGTGAATCATCGTGGCCCGAAGATCCCGCCGTTGTCGGTAACGGATGCCCAGCAGGCCG
>NZ_JBFAIP010000038.1:0-64863 GCF_040654775.1 Streptomyces sp. NPDC050636 | reverse complement strand
GGCCCGTACGGGATGTCCCGTACGGGCCCGCAGCGCCCCACACCAATCCCTACCCCTTAATCGCGGCGCCGGATCTTGTTTCCCAGCCACACCAGCGGGTCGTACTTACGGTCCGCCGCCCGCTCCTTGAGGGGGATCAGCGCATTGTCGGTGATCTTGATGTTCTCGGGGCAGACCTCCGTGCAGCATTTGGTGATGTTGCAGTAGCCCAGGCCGTGCTCGTCCTGGGCGGTGGCCTTACGGTCCAGGCCGGACTCGGGGGCGGCGTCCAGCGGATGCATATCGAGCTCGGCGATACGCATCAGGAAGCGCGGCCCGGCGAAGGCGGACTTGTTCTCCTCGTGGTCGCGCACCACATGGCAGGTGTCCTGGCACAGGAAGCACTCGATGCACTTACGGAACTCCTGCGAGCGGTTCACATCCTCCTGCTGCATGCGGTACTCGCCGGGCGCCAGCTCCGCAGGCGGCACGAACGACGGGATCTCACGGGCCTTGGTGTAGTTGAAGGACACATCCGTCACCAGGTCCCGTACGACGGGGAAGGCCCGCATCGGGGTGACCGTGATCGTCTCGTCCTGCTCGAAGACCGACATCCGGGTCATGCACATCAGCCGCGGCCGCCCGTTGATCTCCGCACTGCACGAACCGCACTTGCCCGCCTTGCAGTTCCAGCGGACCGCGAGATCCGGCGCCTGGGTCGCCTGCAGACGGTGGATGATGTCGAGGACCACCTCGCCCTCGTTCACCTCGACCTTGAAGTCCTCCAGGCCGCCGCCGTCCGTGTCGCCGCGCCACACCCTGAAGCGCGCCAGGTAGGCCGCGGATTGCTTGACTTCCTGCTGCGCGCTCACCGGCTCAGCTCCTCGTCCGTCAGATACTTCAGCAGCTCGTCCTTCTCGAACAGCCCGAGCAGGTCGGGGCGGATCGGCGGGGTCTCGCGGCGGGACAGCCGGATCTGGCCCAGCGCCGGGTCCGCGTTCGCCCGCTCGCCGTTCGGATCGGCGATCTCGCAGACCAGGTTGACGTTGCGCCAGCGCCGGTCCATCGCCGGATGGTCGTCGCGGGTGTGCCCGCCGCGGCTCTCCTCGCGCTCCAGCGCCGCGCGCGCCACGCACTCGCTGACCAGCAGCATGTTGCGCAGGTCGATGGAGAGATGCCAGCCGGGGTTGTACTGCCGGTGCCCCTCGACGCCGGCCCGCCGGGCCCGCACCCGCAGCCCGGCCAGCCGCTCCAGGGCCTCCCGCATCTCACCCTCCTTGCGGATGATGCCGACCAGGTCGTTCATCGACTGCTGGAGCTCCTGGTGCAGGGTGTACGGATTCTCGGCCGGGCCCGGCTCGTCAGCGGAGCCCTCCTCGACTGCCGAAGCGTCCTCGGCGCTGAAGGGGCGCAGCGCCTCCGCCTCCGCGGCGTCGATCTGCAACGGGTCGGCGGGCGGCCGGTCGGTGACCGACGCCGCGTACTCGGCGGCGTGCAGTCCCGCCCTGCGGCCGAAGACCAGCAGGTCGGAGAGGGAGTTGCCGCCCAGGCGGTTGGAGCCGTGCATGCCCCCGGCGACCTCGCCGGCCGCGAACAGGCCGGGTACGCCGGTCGCCGCCGCGGTGTCCGGATCCACATCCACCCCGCCCATCACGTAGTGACAGGTCGGGCCGACCTCCATCGGCTCGGCGGTGATGTCCACATCCGCCAGCTCCTTGAACTGGTGGTGCATGGACGGCAGCCGGCGCTTGATGACCTCGGCCGGCATCCGCGTCGACACGTCGAGGAAGACGCCGCCGTGCGGGGAGCCGCGGCCCGCCTTGACCTCGGAGTTGATGGCGCGGGCGACCTCGTCACGAGGCAGCAGCTCGGGCGGCCGGCGGTTGTTCTCCGGGTCCTCGTACCAGCGGTCGCCCTCCTCCTCGGTCTGCGCGTACTTCTCCTTGAAGACGTCCGGGATGTAGTCGAACATGAAGCGCTTGCCGTCACTGTTGCGCAGCACCCCGCCGTCGCCGCGTACGGACTCGGTGACGAGGATGCCCTTCACCGACGGCGGCCAGACCATGCCGGTGGGGTGGAACTGCACGAACTCCATGTTGATCAGCGGTGCACCGGCCAGCAGCGCCAACGCATGGCCGTCGCCCGTGTACTCCCAGGAATTCGACGTCACCTTGAAGGACTTGCCGATGCCGCCGGTGGCCAGCACCACCGCAGGGGCCTCCAGCACGAAGAACCGGCCGGATTCACGCTCGTAGCAGAAGGCGCCGGAAACGCGGTCGTCCGTCTTGAGTACACGGGTGACCGTGCACTCCTGGAAGACCTTCAACCGGGCGTCGTACGCGCCGAATTCCCGCTCGTCCTCCTGCTGGAGCGAGACGATCTTCTGCTGGAGGGTGCGGATCAGCTCCAGGCCCGTACGGTCGCCGACGTGCGCGAGGCGAGGGTATTCGTGGCCGCCGAAGTTGCGCTGCGAGATCCGGCCGTCCGCGGTGCGGTCGAAGAGCGCGCCCCAGGTCTCCAACTCCCATACCCGGTCGGGGGCTTCACGTGCGTGCAGCTCGGCCATCCGCCACTGGTTGAGGAACTTCCCGCCGCGCATGGTGTCCCGGAAGTGGACCTGCCAGTTGTCGTGCTCGTTGGCATTGCCCATGCTGGCCGCGATACCGCCCTCGGCCATCACCGTATGGGCCTTGCCGAACAGGGACTTGCAGATCACGGCGGTCCGCATGCCCGCCTCGCGGGCCTCGATGGCGGCGCGCAGACCGGCGCCGCCCGCCCCCACCACGACCACATCCCATGCCTGCCGGTCCACATGCGCCATCAGAAGGCACGCCTTTCCGTAGAAGAGAGTTGAAGGAGAACGGCTTTGGAAGCTGTCCCTGGAAGCGGTCCTAGAAGAACCGCGGATCCTCGAAGGCCCCGGTCGCCAGCAGGAACACATAGAAGTCGGCGAGGGCCACGCTGATCAGCGAGGACCAGGCGAGCAGCATGTGCCGCTCGTTGAGCTTCCCGACCCAGCCCCACATCCGGTAGCGCACGGGATGCTTGGAGAAGTGCCGCAGCCGGCCGCCGACGATGTGCCGGCAGGAGTGGCAGGAGAGGGTGTACGCCCAGATCAGCACGATGTTGACCAGGAAGACGACCGTGCCGAGGCCCATGTGGCCCCATGCGTAGTGCTCGTCGCGGAAGGCGAGCACGGTGTCGTAGGTGAGGATGCCGGCGACCAGTACCGCGAAGTAGAAGAAGTAGCGGTGGATGTTCTGCAGGATCAGCGGGAAGCGGGTCTCCCCGGTGTACTTCTTGTGCGGTTCGGCGACCGCGCAGGCCGGCGGCGAGGCCCAGAAGCCGCGGTAGTAGGCCTTGCGGTAGTAGTAGCAGGTCAGCCGGAAGCCCAGCGGGAAGATCAGGATCAGCAGCGCGGGGGACAGGGCCCACCAGCTGCCGAAGATCTCCCAGTTGGGTCCGCCGCGCATGGTCTCGCAGTTCTCCGCCAGGCACGGCGAGTAGAACGGCGAGACATAGGGCGCGTGGTAGTAGTCGGCGTTCGCGAACGCCCGCCAGGTCGAGTAGACGATGAACGCGAGCAGCCCGGCTGCGGTGACGGCCGGCGCCAGCCACCAGCGGTCGGTCCGCAGATGGCGGGCGGGGATGGCGGCGCGGGAGGCGTCCTGCACGCCGGTCGCGCCCGCTTGCGGTGAGGGTTCGATGTCAGTGGCCAACGTCGGTCTCCGTGAACGGCGCTCCGTCGGGGGCGGCGCTCCGTCGGGGCGAAAACGGGGTAGGGATGGAGTGGGGCGAGAGCAGCCCCTAGGGGACGTCCGCTAGGGCGCGCGCCGGTTCTTGGCGCCGAGGCCCTCCTCGTCGACGTCGGTCCACAGTTTGGAGTCGTAGGGGGTGTCCGGGACCAGCACCATCGCCTCGCTCCCGTTCTTGGCACCCCCACGGCCCGGGGGTGCGGCCGCGACGCTTTCCTTCAGCAGTCCGATGCTTTCGCGCAGGTGGTCCGTATCGCTGCGCACCCGGCGGATCTCCAGTCCGGAGCCGACCTGCTGCGAGAGGCGTTCCACCGACCGGACCAGGTCGTCCAGGCTGCGTTGAGCCGCCGTCAGTTCGTTCTGCAGGGCCATCACGTGCGCTCACCTCCGAAGGTGTGGTGGGCGATCTCATGCGCCCGAGAGTGTCGCGCGTCACAGTAGAGGTTGGGAAGGGGTCTGGCGCGATTACGACTCGAACCGGTGCGTTTCGGCAACCATGCGCCGCGGTGGGGGTCGAACGCCGGTGCGGCACGGCGGTGAACGGTGTGTGACGGGCCGTCGGCTGTGGCCCACGGGACGCCGGATGACCAGGCGTTGGGCCGTGCGGGTGGCCTTGGTACGGCAACCGACGTGTCGGGCGGCCGCCGCATGGTCGGTCGATTTCAGTAGGGGGGCCATAGATGTGATGAGCCGGAAAGTCGGCCGAACGTGGTGCGCCGAGAGGATTCAGGCAGTGGCTCGGCGCGGCGCGGGCGAGCCCGGAGGTAACCGTCATGACCGACCACGTCAGCTCCGACAGCCGCTCAGGCCGCGCGGCGTGCCGAAGGCGCCGCTGTGCCGCGCTCGTCGCGGCGGGGGTGCTGCTCCCGCTGCCCGTGTTGACCGGATGCGGAGACGACGGCTCGGAGTCGTCCGCCACCTCGTCCCAGGACATCGCCCCGGCCGCCCGCGACAAGCTCAAAGCCGGCGGCACGCTGCGCTGGGCGGTGGACGCGATGCCGGCCACCCTCAACGCGTTCCAGGCGGACGCCAACGCGACCACCGGGCGGGTCACCGGTGCGGTGCTGCCCAGCCTGTTCAGCGCCGACGGGCGTGGCCGGCCGCAGCGCAACGCCGACTATCTCGACTCGGCCGACATCAGCGCCCGCGAGCCCCGGCAGGTCGTCACGTACAAGATCAATCCCAAGGCGCGGTGGAGCGACGGCCGGGCGATCGGGGCCGCGGACTTCATCGCGCAGTGGAAGGCGCTGCGCGGCAAGGACAACGCGTACTGGACCGCCCGCAACGCCGGCTACGACCGGATCGCCAAGGTCAAGAAGGGGGCCAACGCACGCGAGGTCAAGGTCACCTTCGGTAAGCCGTACGCCGACTGGCAGTCCCTCTTCACGCCGCTCTATCCCAGGAGCGTGATGGGTGACGCGGACGCCTTCAACGACGCCACACGGAAGCAACTCAAGGTCGGGGCGGGCCCGTTCGCGGTCCAGAAGCAGGACACGGCGAGGGGCACCGTCACCCTCGTACGCAATCCGGGGTGGTGGGGCGCGCCCGCCAAGCTCGACAAGCTGGTGCTGACGGCGCTGCCCCTGGAGAAGCGGCCCGCGGCGCTGGCCGCCGGGGCCGTCGACGTCGCCGACGTCGACCGGGCCACCGCCAAGAAGGTCGGAGACCTGGCCGACGGCGAGGCGAAGAAGGCGG
This sequence comes from Streptomyces sp. NPDC050636, assembly GCF_040654775.1. Classification (NCBI taxonomy): domain Bacteria; kingdom Bacillati; phylum Actinomycetota; class Actinomycetes; order Kitasatosporales; family Streptomycetaceae; genus Streptomyces; species Streptomyces sp. NPDC050636. Next base: position 59,434 of record NZ_JBFAIP010000038.1, on the reverse strand, counting down.
CGGGGAACGGCTCGCTGCACGCCTATGCCGTCCGCAAGGCCCTGGAGCCCGCGTACACCCAGCTCGCCCTCAACGGCAGCAACGGGCCGCTCACCGATGAGCGGGTGCGTCGCGCGGTGGCCCGCGCCCTCGACCGGCAGGCGCTCGCCGACACCGTCCTCAAGCCGGTCGGTCTGCCCGCGCGACCGCTCGGCAGCCATCTGCTGATGGCCGGGCAGCCGGGCTACGCGGACCACAGCGACGCGATCGGCGGCCAGGACGCCGAGGCGGCCAAGGGGCTGCTCGCCGATGCCGGCTGGAAGCCGTCCGATCACCCGCAGCAGGTCGTCCCGCCGCAGCCGGTCCAGCGGCGGGGGGACGTACCGGCTCCCGGCGTATCCGGCGCCGCCGCTTCCGCGTCCGCTCAGCCGGGCTCGGCCGCGGCGTCGAAGCCCGCTGCCTCGGCAGGCGCGGAGACCGGCGACGGCCGGAACCCGGAGGGGCCCGGCGGCGGCCGCACCATCGCGCTCAAGGGGACGGACGGAAAGGCGGACGGCGCCCGGCCGGCTGCAGCCGAGGCCCCGCTGTCGTTCGTGGGCGCGGTGGGCTCGGAGGTCCAGCAGGCCGCCCTGCTGCGGCAGAGCGCCTCGTTCTACAAGGAGGCCGCCGCGACCCAGAAGGAGTCGGCCGGCGGTGACACCGCGTCCGTGGCCTATGCGGACTCCAAGCAGTACACACGGCGGGCGGCGCAGGCGCTCGGCGCCGCCGAGATGATCGAGACCGGGCAGGCCCCGAATCTGCCCGGGGCCGGCGGCAACGCGGGCGCCCAGCCGGGCAGCGCCGCCCAGGGCCGCGAGGCCAGGCCCGCCCAGGCGCAGGCCGCCCCCGTCCCCGCCGCCGAGCGGCCCGCCGCCGACCGGGCCGACACGGCCGCCCGGGTACCCGTCGCGAAGAAGAACGGCAGGCCGCTGGCGCTGCGCTTCGTCCTGCCCGACGGCGCCGCCTCCGAGCAGCTGCGGGCCGTCGGCGGACGGATCGCCAAGATGCTCGGCAAGATCGGCATCACGACCTCGATCGAGAAGGTCTCCGACGAGAGCTACTTCCGGGACCACATCGCCTCCGGCGACTACGACCTGGCGCTGTACTCCTGGCCCGGCACCCCCTACCCGGCCACCGACGGCCGCCCCATCTACGCCAAGCCGCAGCCCGCGGCCGACGGCTCGCTGACCGTCGAGCAGAACTACACGCGGGTCGGCACCGACCACATCGACCAGCTCTTCGAACAGGCCGCGGCCGAGCTGGACGAGGACTCCGCGCGCGATCTCGTGGCGCAGGCGGACGCCCGGATCTGGGCCGCCGCGGGCTCGATCCCGCTCTACCAGCGGCCCGAGCTGGTGGCCACGAAGAAGACGCTCGCCAATGTCGGGGCCTTCGGCTTCGCCGCGCCCCGCTTCCAGGACATCGGGTACCGGGAGGGTTAGGGCCTGTCCGATGGGTCGGGGTCGGGGTCGGGGCCGGAGCTGCGGACGACGAGTGGCGGGAGCTCGGTGAACAACGGCCGGACAGTGGTGAACAGCGGCTCGACGGCAGTGAACAACTGGTAAGAAATCGCAGGTCAGACGGCTTACGTACGGGCTGGGGCGGCCGTTCCGGCCGCAGCCCCGTACCATGGGGTGAGGCCGTGGCGTCTTCTGCCCGGCAGGCACGCGTACCGGACCGTACGCGCCGCCCACCACGATTCCGGGAGAAGCGCCGCCAGTATGCCCACGCGCCATGACATTCGTAACGTAGCCATCGTCGCCCACGTCGACCACGGCAAGACGACCATCGTCGATGCCATGCTCAAGCAGGCCGGTGCCTTCGCCGCCCACCAGCTCGAGTCGGTCGACGACCGCGTCATGGACTCGAACGACCTGGAGCGTGAGAAGGGCATCACGATCCTCGCCAAGAACACGGCGGTGAAGTACCACCCCAAGGACGGCGGGGCCCCGATCACGATCAACATCATCGACACCCCCGGCCACGCCGACTTCGGTGGCGAGGTCGAGCGTGGTCTGTCGATGGTGGACGCGGTCGTCCTGCTGGTCGACGCCTCCGAGGGCCCGCTGCCGCAGACCCGCTTCGTGCTCCGCAAGGCCCTCCAGCAGCGCCTGCCCGTCATCCTCTGCATCAACAAGACGGACCGCCCGGACTCCCGCATCGACGAGGTCGTCAACGAGACCTACGACCTCTTCCTGGACCTGGACGCGGACGAGGACCAGATCGAGTTCCCGATCGTCTACGCCTGCGGCCGTGACGGCATCGCCTCGCTGACCAAGCCGGAGGACGGCACGGTCCCGGCCGACTCCACCAGCCTGGAGCCGTTCTTCTCCACCATCCTGGAGCACGTCCCGGCCCCGACGTACGAGGAGGACGCGCCGCTCCAGGCCCACGTCACCAACCTCGACGCGGACAACTTCCTCGGCCGTATCGCGCTGCTCCGCGTCGAGCAGGGCGAGCTGCGCAAGGGCCAGAACGTCGCCTGGATCAAGCGCGACGGCACCACCGCCAACGTCCGCATCACCGAGCTGATGATGACCGAGGCGCTCACCCGCAAGCCCGCCGAGGTGGCAGGCCCGGGCGACATCTGCGCGGTCGCCGGTATCCCCGACATCATGATCGGCGAGACGCTGGCCGACCCGGAGAACCCGATCGCGCTGCCGCTGATCACGGTCGACGAGCCGGCGATCTCCATGACCATCGGTACGAACACCTCGCCGCTGGTCGGCCGTGGCGGCACCGGCAAGGGCGCGGACGCCAAGGCCGCGGTCAAGGACCGCAAGGTCACCGCCCGCCAGGTCAAGGACCGCCTGGAGCGCGAGCTGATCGGTAACGTCTCGCTGCGCGTCCTGGACACCGAGCGCCCCGACGCTTGGGAGGTGCAGGGCCGCGGTGAGCTGGCGCTGGCCATCCTGGTCGAGCAGATGCGCCGTGAGGGCTTCGAGATGACCATCGGCAAGCCGCAGGTCGTCACCAAGCAGGTCGACGGCAAGACGTACGAGCCCGTCGAGCGCATCACGATCGACGTGCCCGAGGAGCACATGGGCGCCGTGACCCAGCTCATGGGCACCCGCAAGGGCCGGATGGACAACATGTCCAACCACGGCTCCGGCTGGGTCCGCATGGAGTTCGTCGTGCCGTCCCGTGGCCTGATCGGCTTCCGTACGGAGTTCCTGACCAACACCCGCGGTACAGGCATCGCCCACTCCATCCACGAGGGCCACGAGCCGTGGTTCGGCGAGCTGAAGACCCGCAACAACGGCTCGCTGGTCGCCGACCGCGCCGGTTCCGTCACCGCCTTCGCGATGACGAACCTCCAGGAGCGCGGTGTGCTCTTCACCGACCCGGGCACCGAGGTGTACGAGGGCATGATCGTCGGCGAGAACTCCCGCGCCGACGACATGGACGTCAACATCACCAAGGAGAAGAAGCTCACCAACATGCGCTCCGCCTCGGCCGACTCCTTCGAGGCGATCGTGCCGCCGCGCAAGCTGTCGCTGGAGCAGTCCCTGGAGTTCTGCCGCGACGACGAGTGCGTCGAGGTGACCCCGGAGGCCGTGCGCATCCGCAAGGTCGTCCTGGACCAGAAGGAGCGCGGCCGCACGGCTTCCCGCGCGAAGCGCTAAGGGACCGCGCCAAGCGGTGACGCTGCGCTGGGCTTGAGCTGCATTGATGCGCCCCGCCGGACCTCGGGTCCGGCGGGGCGTTTTCGTTGCCGCAACGTGCGTCCGAGGTGGCCACTGCCGCGACAGATGTCACGAGGGGAACAGCCAACGGGCCACCGAGCAGAGCAAGAAGAGAGCCGGCGGGGCGAGCCACCACCTGCTGCGGAGCCAGCGGGTTGCCCGGATGAACGTGGTGAGCGCCAGCACCGTGGCGGCCATTGCGCCGGAAACGACACACAGGACTTGGACGGTGTCTGCCGTCTCGCGGGCGTCCCATGAGCCGTCGGGGGTGATGAGGAGGGCGGCGAGGAAGGTGAGATAGAGGGTGAGGCCGTTTGACGCCAGGAGAAGTGTGGCGCTGATGGCGGCCCCGGCGAGGTCGCCGGGTGTGCGGCGGGTGCGGGGATCGGTCACTTCAGCGCCTGGCTGGAGTCGTTGAAGGTCCTCATGAAGCGTCGGCCGTAACCCTGCGCGGCGTCGCTTTCCCAGTACGGGCCGCCGTTGTAGCGCGCGGCGAGTTCCTGGTATTGCTCGGGGGTCATTCTGTCCGCCGGTACTTCGGCGAATGAACTTTCCGCTTTCAGCTGGGACAGGTACTCGGAGACGATGAAGGCGTTCTGGGCGGGGTCCTTGACGGATTCCGTGACCTGGGACCGCTGCGCATCCGTGAGATGTGCGGGGTCGTAGCCCAGCACTTCGGCCGCACGCCGGATCTGGATGGACATCGGGCCCATGGATGTCTGGTCCGCGTCCTTTCCCACGCCGTGCCGGCGAGCCCAATTGGCAACGTCATCGACGACGGCCGGGTCACCTTCGACCTCCTGCCAGGCGATGCCGGCGAGCATCTCGGGAGGCAGTCCGTTCTCCGCGGCTGCGGCGTTGAGGATCTCCCGGTTGGCGCCGATCCATTCCTTGCGGTGCTCGTCCGAGTCGGAGGGGAGGAGGTAGTTGATCCCCTTTCCCTCGGGCAGGTCGGCACAGAGTTGCCGGATACGGCGCAGGGCGGGGGTCTCGGCGGCGTCGGAGCCGGTCGCGCCCGGGAAGAAGTCGGCCTTCTCGCCGCTGCCGGCGAGATGGGTGTGGGGATCACGGCGGGCCTGGTCCGCTTCGGACTGCAAGGCACCGACGCGTTCCATCAGGCCGGCTGCGTCCTTGAAGTCCGTACGGAATTCAGGGATACGGTCGCGGGCCGAGCGGAGGCTGAACGTGCAGGCCTTCCTGGCCGATTGCTCGGTCTCCAACGCGGCACGGAAGGCGTCGGACGCCTGGCTGTGCCAGTGGTCGGCCTTGTCGCGGATGGCGTCCGCGTCGGTGGTCAGCTCGCTGAGCCAGTCCAGGAAACCGGTCGTCTCGCGCAGATCCTCCCACTGGCGCATGGGCTCCGCGGCTTTGGCCTTGGGGGTGAGGGGGCGTCCTGACCGGGAGAGGAGGTCCGACAGGGCGGATTGGCATTCCTCGCCGGTTTCGAGGTGGCGTTTGGCCCGTTCGACGGCTTCCGCGTAGGTGAGGAGCGCCTTCCAGGCGTTGTGGTAACCGTCCATCAGGCCGGTGGTGAGTCCGTCGACGTCACGGAGCCGGGCGTCGTAATGGGTGCGGGACGCGCTCGTCCAGTCGAGATTCTCCGCCTTTTTGACGGATGGGACCACGGAATGCAGCAGGTCGTACATCCGCTTGAACTCGGCGGCATTGCGCTCGATCAGCGCGGGATTGCAGTCGTCCAGGAACTTGACGTCGGAGTGGTACGTCACGTGTGGGTTCCCTTCGGCGCCTCGCACCTGGCGGAGTCGAGAAAGGCTCGGAAATCGTCGCGTGTTCTTTCGTCGACTGCGGTGTAGTTGTTGCCGGTGGTTTTCAGCGCGGTGGAGAGTGCGGTGAGGAGCAGGACCAGGTCTTGATGCTGGTCGGCGGCGAAGCGTGCGAAGTGGTCGACCTCGGTGCCTACTTCGTGGTGGGAGTGCGGCACGCGCGCCAAGGTGCCGAGGTCTTTGTCGAGGCGGCCTTCTTGGAGCAGGCCGGCAATTTCCACGAGAAGATTCGCGCTTCCGTCTATGGAAGCGGTATTCGCCCCGTATCCATGACTCATGCCACTCATGCCACTCATGCCGCTTATGTCACTCACCATTCCCCCGTGTGACGTGCAACCGTGGCAGGTGATTATGCCTGCCACCCGCCGCGCCGCTCCGGGCGGCCCCGCGCGCCACCGTGGTGACGGGCGGAGTCGGCGGCGTGCAGGTGAGTCCATACGGGGGTTTTCTCAGGTTTTCGGAGCAGTGACGGTCCCTGCCGGAGTGCGATGCGTCCGCGTGTGCGCTCTCATGTCGCCTAAGTGCGACTAAGGACCTGAGGAGGCACCCCATGCGTGGAGCCACGCGCGCCAAGTGGGCCGTATGCGCCGTCGCCGTCGCCGTCGCCGTCGCCTTCACGGCGACGGCCTGTGGAGGCGGCGGTGGTTCGGACAGTGCCGGGGTGGTCAGTTCCTCCTGGGGGGATCCGCAGAACCCGCTGGAGCCGGCGAACACCAATGAGGTCCAGGGCGGCAAGGTCCTGGAGATGCTCTTCCGGGGGCTCAAGCGGTACAACCCGAAGACCGCGGCCGCGGAGAATGTCATCGCGGAGAAAATCGAGACGACCGACTCGAAGAATTACACCGTGACGCTGAAGGACGGCTGGACCTTCAGTAACGGGGAGAAGGTCACCGCGAAGTCGTTTGTGGATGCGTGGAATTACGGTGCCCTGCTGGACAACAAGCAGAAGAACGCTTCTTTCTTCCAGTACATCGACGGGTTCGACAAGGTGCACCCGGAGCAGGGCACACCGACCGCCAAAAAAATGTCGGGGCTCGTCGTGAAGGACGACAAGACCTTCACCGTCAAGCTGAACCAGAAGTTCTCCAGCTGGCCGGACACACTCGGATACGCGGCCTTCATGCCGCTGCCGCAGGCGTTCTACACCGACCACGACGCATGGCTGGAGAAGCCGGTCGGGAACGGTCCGTATGCCGTGGACGCGTACGACAAGGGTTCCGTGATGAAGCTGCGGAAGTGGGACAAGTACCCGGGGGACGATGCGGCGAAGAACGGCGGCATCGATCTGCGGGTGTACACCGACAGCAACACCGCCTATACGGATCTTCAGGCGGGGAACCTTGACCTTGTCGATGATGTGCCGGCCTCGCAGCTCAAGAATGTGAAGGCGGACCTGGGAGACCGGTACATCAATCAGCCGGCCGGGATCATCCAGACCCTCGCCTTCCCCATGTACCAAGCAAATTGGAGCGCAAAGGGCAAGGAGAAGGTGCGGCAGGGAATCTCGATGGCGATCAACCGTGAGCAGATCACCAACGAGATCTTCCAGAAGACGCGGACGCCGGCGACGGACTGGACCTCGCCGGTACTGAAGACCGACGGGGGGTACAAGGAGGGGCTGTGCGGGGAGGCGTGCGAATTCAACCCGGGCAAGGCGAAGCAGCTGATCAAGGAGGGCGGCGGGCTTCCCGGAGGGAAGATGACCATTACCTACAACGCCGACACCGGGTCGCACAAGGACTGGGTCGACGCGATCTGCAACAGCATCAACAACTCGCTGGGCAACGACAACGCGTGCGTCAGCGCCCCGGTCGGTACCTTCGCGGACTTCCGTAACAAGATCTCGGCGAAGCAGCTGACCGGCCCGTTCCGCGCCGGCTGGCAGATGGACTACCCGCTGATCCAGAACTTCCTGCAGCCGCTGTACTACACCGGCGCCTCGTCCAACGACGGCAAGTTCAGCAACGCCGAGTTCGACAAGCTCGTCAACGAGGCGAATGCCGAGACGGACATCGCAGATGCCGTGTCGACGTTCCAGGACGCGGAGAAGATCCTCGCCGAACAGATGCCGGCCATTCCCCTGTGGTACCAGAACGGCAGCGGCGGATACACAGACCGGATCAGCAATGTGACGCTGAATCCGTTCAGTGTGCCCGTTTACAACGAGATCACCGTCAGCTGAGCCGTCGTTCCACAGAACCCGGAGCCCTCATGGGACGCTATGTGATCCGGCGGCTGCTCCAGATGATCCCGGTGTTCATCGGCAGCACGTTCCTGATCTTCTTCATGGTGTACGCGCTGGGTGACCCGGTCGCCGCGATGTTCGGCGACAAGGCACCCGACCCCGCCACCGTCGCCCAGATCCGCCACGACCTCTATCTCGATCAGCCGCTGTGGAAGCAGTATCTGCACTACATGGGGCAGATCTTCCAGGGGAATTTCGGTACCGCGTTCAACGGCCAGCCGGTCACCGAGCTGATGGCCTCCTCCTTTCCCATCACGCTGCGGCTCACCATCGTCGCCATCCTGATCGAGATGATCGTGGGCATTGTGCTCGGCGTGTTCAGCGGACTGCGGCGCGGCCGGACCCTGGACACCTCGGTGCTGGTCTTCACCCTGGTCGTGGTGTCCATTCCGACGTTCGTCAGCGGCTATGTGCTGCAATTCCTGTTCGGGGTGCAATGGGAATGGGTCAAGCCGAGCGTCTCCACGGATGCGCCGCTGGGTGAACTCCTGCTGCCAGGGCTGGTGTTGGCACTCGTCTCACTCGCCTATGTGACCCGGCTGAGCCGGACCTCCATCGCCGAGAACGCCCGCGCCGACTACGTCCGTACGGCCATCGCGAAAGGGCTGCCGAGACACCGGGTCATCTCCCGGCATCTGCTGCGCAACTCGCTGATCCCGGTCATCACCTTCATCGGTACCGACATCGGCGCGCTGATGGGCGGCGCCATCGTCACCGAGCGGATCTTCAATATCCACGGCGTCGGATTCCAGCTCTACCAGGGCATCCTCCGGCAGAATTCGCCGACCGTGGTGGGCTTTGTGACGATCCTGGTGCTGGTATTCCTCGTCGCGAACCTCCTCGTCGACCTTCTGTACGCCGTCCTCGACCCGAGGATCCGCTATGTCTGAGTCGTACGTACCGAAAGAGGCCATCACCCACGGCGACGGCGGCACCGCCGCACTGGCCATGGGGGAGGCGGAGTCGCTGGAGAGGCCCCCGGGAGCGGGACCGCCCGGCGGCGTGTCCACCGGCAAACCGCGCAGCCTCTGGAGCGATGCCTGGCACGATCTGCGCCGCAACCCGGTCTTTGTGGTCTCCGGGCTGGTCATCGTCTTCCTGGTGGTCATCGCGATCTGGCCGCAGCTGATCGCCACCGGCAACCCGTACCGCGCGGATCTGGCCAAGGCGCAGGCGGGCGCCGAGCCCGGCCACCCCTTCGGCTTCGACACCCAGGGCCGGGACGTCTACACCCGGGTCGTCTACGGCGCCCGCGCCTCCATCACCGTCGGCACCTGCGCGACCGCGGGCGCCGCCCTCCTGGGCTGCCTGCTGGGCGGGCTGGCGGGCTTCTACGGCGGCTGGGGCGACAACCTGCTCTCCCGGGTCGCCGACATCTTCTTCGGCATCCCGGTGATCCTCGGCGGCCTCGTGTTCCTCTCCGTCATCACCAACTCCACCGTCTGGCCCGTGGTCGGCTTCATCGTGCTGCTGGGCTGGCCGCAGGTCGCCCGTATCGCACGCGGCTCCGTCGTCACCGCCAAGCACAACGACTACGTACAGGCCGCACGGGCGCTGGGCGCCGGCAACGGGCGGATGCTGCTGCGGCATATCGCGCCCAACGCCATCGCGCCGGTCATCGTCGTCGCCACCATCGCACTGGGCACATACATCGCGCTGGAGGCGACGCTGTCCTACCTCGGCGCGGGCCTCAAGCCGCCCACCATCTCCTGGGGCATCGACATCTCCGCGGCGTCCACGTACATCCGCAATGCCCCGCACATGCTGCTGTGGCCCGCGGGCGCCCTGAGCATCACGGTGCTGGCGTTCATCATGCTCGGCGACGCGGTGCGCGACGCCCTCGATCCCAAGTTGCGCTGAGGAGCGGGGAGATGACGGACAACGACGACCGGCGGCCGACGGGCGGCGACCCCGGGCCGACCACCGACCAACCCGAGTCGACCACCGGCGAACCCCGACTGACCACCGGCAAACCCCGACTGACCACTGGTGAACCCCGGCTGACCACCGGCGAACACAAGCCGGCCACCAGCGAACCCCCGCCCGCCACCGGCAAGCCACCCCTCCTCGACGTACGCGCCCTACAGGTCGAATTCCGCACCCGGGACGGCATCGCGAAGGCGGTCAACGGCGTCGACTGCACCGTGGCGGCGGGCCAGACGCTGGCGGTGCTGGGCGAGTCCGGCTCCGGCAAGTCCGTCACCGCCCAGGCGATCATGGGCATTCTCGACTCGCCGCCGGGCTTCGTGACCGGCGGCGAGATCCTCTTCCAGGGCCGCGATCTGCTCAAGCTGAGCAACGAGGAACGCCGTAAGGTCCGCGGCGCGAAGATGGCGATGATCTTCCAGGACGCGCTGTCCTCGCTGAACCCGGTGCTCAGCGTCGGCGCGCAGCTCGGGGAGATGTACATCGTCCACGAGGGTCTGTCGCGCAAGGCGGCCCGCGGCAAGGCCGTGGAGCTGATGGAACGGGTCGGTATCCCGGCCGCCAGAGCGCGGGTAGGCGACTATCCGCACCAGTTCTCCGGCGGAATGCGGCAGCGCATCATGATCGCGATGGCGCTGGCACTGGAACCCGACCTGATCATCGCCGACGAGCCGACCACGGCCCTCGACGTCACCGTCCAGGCCCAGGTCATGGACCTGCTCGCGGAACTCCAGCGCGAGTTCACCATGGGACTGATCCTGATCACCCACGACCTGGGGGTGGTCGCCGATGTCGCCGACACCATCGCGGTGATGTACGCGGGCCGGATCGTCGAGACCGCCCCCGTCCACCAGCTCTACAAGGCACCCGCGCACCCGTACACCCGCGGCCTGCTGGACTCCATCCCCCGGGTGGACCTCAAGGGCCAGGAGCTGTACGCGATCAAGGGCCTGCCGCCCAACCTGACCGCCATCCCGCCGGGCTGCCCCTTCAACCCGCGCTGCCCGATGGCCCGGGACGTCTGCCGCACCGATCTCCCGCCGCTCTACGAGGTGGGGCCCGGCCGGGCCAGCGCCTGCCACTTCTGGAAGGAGACGCTCGATGGAGCACGTCGATGACGGTGCCGGGGGCGGTGCCGGGGGCGGCGCCGGTACCGGCGGGCGCGCAGCCGTCGGCGAGCCGATCCTGGAGATCCGCGACCTGGTCAAGCACTACCCGCTCACCCGGGGCATCGTGATCCGCAAGCAGATCGGCGCGGTCAAGGCCGTGGACGGGGTCTCCTTCGACCTGCACAAAGGCGAAACGCTCGGCATCGTCGGCGAATCGGGCTGCGGGAAGTCGACGGTCGCGAAGCTGCTGGTCGGCCTGGAGCAGCCGACGGCCGGTCAGATCCTCTACCAGGGCGAGGACATCAGCAGGCTCTCCGGCCGCGCGATGAAGGCCGTACGCCGCAACATCCAGATGGTCTTCCAGGACCCCTACACGTCCCTGAACCCCCGGATGACGGTCGGCGACATCATCGGCGAACCGTATGAGATCCACCCCGAGGTGGCCCCTAAGGGAGACCGCCGGAAGAAGGTGCAGGATCTCCTGGACGTCGTAGGGCTCAACCCCGAGTACATCAACCGCTACCCGCACCAGTTCTCCGGCGGCCAGCGTCAGCGCATCGGTATCGCCCGCGGCCTCGCGCTGCGCCCCGAGATCATCGTCGCCGACGAGCCGGTCTCGGCGCTCGATGTCTCCGTCCAGGCGCAGGTGGTCAATCTGCTGGAGCAGCTGCAGAACGAATTCGACCTGTCCTACGTCTTCATCGCGCACGATCTGTCCGTCGTCCGCCATATCTCCGACCGGGTCGCGGTGATGTACCTCGGGCGGCTCGCCGAGATCGGGACGGATGAGCAGATCTACGAGCATCCCACTCACCCGTACACCCAGGCGCTGCTGTCCGCCGTGCCAGTACCTGATCCGGAGGCCCGCGAGCGGCGGGAGCGCATTCTGCTGGTGGGGGATGTCCCGTCGCCCGCCGATCCGCCGTCGGGCTGCCGCTTCCGTACGCGCTGCTGGAAGGCGCAGCCGCTGTGTGCGGAGGTGGTCCCGCCGCTTGCCGTCCCCGAGAAGTTCCGCGACAGCGACCGGCCGGACAAGCACGATTCGGCCTGCCACTTCGCGGAGGAGCGGGACGTGGTGGCCAGCGAGTAGGCGCACGAGCCGAGGGGGCGGCCGTACGAGCCGAGGAGGCAGCCGTACGAGCCGAGTAGCCGTACGAGCCGAGGGGCAGCCGTACGAGCAAAGGGGGTGTCCGGCCTGATGGACCGGACACCCCCTAAGGCGTGGGCGAACGCATCCCGTAGGGGATGCAGAGGCCCCCTGCGGGGCCACAACGCGGGGTCACCAGGCGGTATTCCCATGACTCACCACGTGATCGGTAAGTCGCCGCCTGGCGACACCAGGTCAAGCCGCTTAGCGACGCCAGGTCAAGCCGCCTGGCTACGCCAGGTCAAGCCGCTTAGCGACACCAGGTCAAAGCGTCTTGCCGGTCTTGCCGGTACTGCCGCCGTTGCCGCCCTTGTCGGCCTCCGCCGCGCCCTCCTCGATAGCCGCCAGCGCCGGGTCGAGCACGATGTCCTCGCCCCGGGCCGCGGTCGTCGGCTCCTCGGGGAAGTGGCAGGCGGTGAGATGCCCCGCCGTGCTCCCGGTGAGCTGGACGAGCGGCGGCTCCTGCGTCGCGCACTTGTCCTGCGCCTTCCAGCAGCGGGTACGGAACCGGCAGCCGGAGGGCGGGTTGACGGGGGAGGGGACGTCACCGGCGAGGCGGATGCGCTCGCGCCCCTCCTCGTCGGACTCCACCAGCCGGGCCTCGGGCACGGCCGACAGCAGGGCGTGGGTGTACGGGTGGCGCGGCCGGCCGTAGATCTCGTCGCGGTCGCCCACCTCGACGATCTTGCCGAGGTACATCACCGCGACGCGCTGGCTGAAGTGCCGCACGATCGCCAGGTCGTGCGCGATGAACAGGAACGCGATGCCCAGCTCGCGCTGGAGCTCCTGCAGCAGATTGACGACCTGCGCCTGGATGGACACATCGAGCGCGGAGACCGGCTCGTCCGCGACGATCAGCTTCGGCTCCAGGGCGAGCGCACGGGCCACGCCGATGCGCTGCCGCTGGCCGCCGGAGAATTCGTGCGGGAAGCGGTTGTAGTGCTCCGGGGTGAGGCCGACGGTCTCCAGGAGCTCGCGGACCCGCTTCTCGCGGCCGCCGGGCGGGTTGATCCCGTTGATCTCCATCGGGCCGCCGATGATCGTGCCGACCGTCTGCCTCGGGTTCAGCGAGGAGTACGGGTCCTGGAAGATCATCTGGATCTCGGAGCGCACCGGCGCGAGCTGCTTGCGGTTCGCGTGGGTGATGTCCTGGCCCTGATACGTGATGGTGCCGGAGGTCGGGTCCATCAGCCGGGTCAGCAGCCGTCCGGTCGTGGACTTGCCGCAGCCCGACTCGCCGACCAGGCCGAAGGTCTCGCCGGCGTGCACGGTGAGGTCGATGCCGTCGACCGCCTGCACCGCGCCGACCTTCCGCTTGAACGGAAAGCCCGCGTGGATCGGGAAGTGCTTGGTCAGCCCGTCGGCGACCAGGAGCGGTTCGCCCGGCGCGGCATCGCGGGGCTGGGGGAGGGTGACACTCTCGGTTGCGTTCATGATGTCTGGTCGCTCCCTAGCCCAGCCGGGGCTTGATCTGCTCGGTGAAGAAGGTCTGCTTCTGCTCGGCGCTCAGGTGGCAGGCGGCGCCGCGCCCGGCGGGCAGCGGCGGACGCTCGTCCTGGCAGCGGGTGCCGCCGACCTCGCTCACGAAGGCACAGCGGCTGTGGAACGGGCAGCCGGACGGCGGGTCGAGCAGGCTCGGCGGGGAGCCTGGGATCGGGATCAGCGGCTCGTCGACGCTCGCCGTCAGCCGCGGCATGGAGCCCAGCAGGCCCCAGGTGTACGGGTGCTGGGGCCGGGTGAGGATCTCCTTGACGGAGCCGCGCTCGACGGCCCGGCCGGCGTACATCACCAGCAGGTCGTCGGCGGTGTTGGCGACCACACCCAGGTCATGGGTGATCAGGATGATCGCGGAGCCGAACTCCTGCTGGAGGTCCTTGAGCAGGTCCAGGATCTGTGCCTGGACGGTCACGTCGAGGGCGGTGGTGGGCTCGTCCGCGATCAGCAGCTCGGGGTTGCAGGCCAGCGCCATGGCGATCATCGCGCGCTGACGCATACCGCCGGAGAACTGGTGCGGATAGTCGTCCACCCGCAGGTTGGGCTGCGGGATGCCGACCTTGGTCAGCATCTCGATGGCGCGCTGCCGGCCCTCGCGCTTGCTGGCGCCGGTGTGCTTGATGAACGGCTCGGCGATCTGGCGGCCCACGGTGTAGTACGGCGACAGCGCCGTCAGCGGGTCCTGGAAGATCATCGCCATCTTGTTGCCGCGGAGCTTCTCCAGGGTCCGCTCCTTGGCCCCGGTCAACTCCTGGCCGTCCAGCAGGATTTCGCCGCCGATGTCGGTGGACTTGGGGTTGTGCAGTCCCAGGACGGCGAGGTTGGTGACGGACTTGCCGGAGCCGGACTCGCCGACGATGCCGAGCGTCCGGCCGCGTTCCAGGTCGAAGGAGAGACCGTCCACCGCCTTGACGATGCCGTCCTCGGTGGAGAACCGCACATGCAGGTCGCGTACGGAGAGAAAGGCGTCCGATCCGGTCGGGACCGGTGCACCCTCGGTTTTGGTGAGTGTGGTCACTGGTGGCTCCCTAGGACAGACGCACGCGCGGGTCGATGAACGCGTAGCAGGCGTCCACAACGATGTTGAAGAGGATGATGAAGGCCGCCGCGAAGAGCATCACGCCCATGACCGTCGGCAGGTCGGTGTTGAGCACCGACTGCATCGAGAGGGTGCCCAGGCCCGGCAGGGAGAACGTCACCTCGGTGATCATGGCGCCGCCGAAGAGCGTTCCCAGGTCGATGCCGAAGATGGTGACGATGGGGATGAGCGAGCCGCGCCAGGCGTAGCGGAAGAAGACCGTACGGGCCGACATGCCCTTGGCGCGTGCCGTACGGACATGTTCCTCCTGGAGCTGTTCGATCATCGCGGAGCGCGCCATACGGGTGTATTGCGCGGTGAAGATGATGGACAGCACACACCAGGGGATCAGCAGCCCCATGAACCATCCTGCCGGGTCCTCGGTGATGGGCACGTATTTCGGCTGCCCCAGCAGGTTGGTGTTGTAGACGAGCAATGCCAGCACGATCGGGCCGATGAAATAGATCTGCATGGAACTCAGCACCAGCGAGGCGGAGCTGAGGACCTTGTCGATGACCGTGCCCTGCTTCCAGGCGGCGAGCATTCCGGTGCTCAGACCGACGAGCAGGAAGACGACGGCGCCGCCGATGGTGAGCGAGAGGGTGATCGGGAAGCGGTCGACGATGGTGGTCCAGACCGCGTCGCCGGTGGCGAAGGAATAGCCGAAGCACGGTGCCGGGCAGGGCCCTTGGGCGAAATCGCGGCCGGTGATGATGCCGGACATGAAGTTCCAGTACTGCACCGGAATGGGCTGGTCCAGGCCCAGGTTCTTGTGAATGATCGCGAGTGCGTCGGGGCCGCAGTTCCTTCCGCAGGCCAGCAGCGCGGGGTCCCTTGGGGCGGCGAAGAAGAGGAAGAACGTGAAGGCGCTGATGAGCAGCAGAATCACGATCGCGCCGAGAGACCGGCGGAAGAGGAATCGAAGCATGGCAGATCGCAGCTCTCGTGGGGCAGCGGAATTGTGGGGGAGATGAGGGGCGCCGGTGTGCCCGTCCTATGGGACGGGCACACCGAGCGCCTGAGTAACCGGTGCGAGTGCGCGGTTACTTCTTGAGGTACAGCTTGGTCGCGTCGACGGAGCTGGTGATGTCGTTGTTCACGACGCCGCCGACCTTCGAACCGTGCAGCTGGATCTGCTTGTAGTAGAAGGTCGGGATCTGCGGCAGGTCCTCCTTGAGGATCTTCTCACCGAGTGCGAACCATTCGTCCGCGGCCTTCTTCTGGTCCGTGATCCCCTCGATGCGGTCGATTTCCTTGTTGGTCGCGGGGCTGTTGTACAGCGAGTAGTTCGTGCCGCCGTCCTGGATCTGGCGGCCGTCGTAGACCGACGGGAGTACCGTCAGCGCGCTGGGCCAGTCCGCACCCCAGGCCGAGGGGTAGATGTCGAACTGGTTGTCCACCTTGCCGATGACGTCGTAGTACGTGTCTGAGGGCAGTTCCTTGTTCTGGACGTCGAAGCCGGCCTTCTTCAGGTTGTCCACCACCGCGACCGAGTACTTCGTGGGCTCGGCCGCCGTGTTGTGGGCGTAGGTCAGCTTCATGCCGGTCTTGCCGGCTTCCTTGAGGAGCTTCTTGGCCTTTTCGATGTCGCCCCGCGGCTTCTTGAGCTTGCCGTAGGGGTCGATGTCCTTGTAGCCGGTCAGCGTCGGGCTGATGTAGCTGCCCGCCAGCTCGCCGCCGCCCGGGGTGCCGTACGCGTCGAGAATGTGCTGCGTCGGCAGCGCGTGGGCGATGGCCTCGCGGACCTTCTTGTCCTTCAGGCGGCGCATGTTGAAGTTCATCACGCCGACGTAGGGCTGGTAGCCGGAGGTCGAACGCTTCTTGATCTTCGGGTCGGTGGCGACCTGCTGCATGCTGGGCGCGTCGACCTGGTTGGTGAAGCTGATCGCCGTCTGGTTGTCCGGGTTGTCGGCCATCAGACGCTGGGTGGAGTCGGCGAAGGACACGCTGAACTGGACGTCGAACTTGTCGACGTATTGGTGCCGCGAGATGTCGGACTTCGGGTCCCAGTGGGTGTTCTTGACCAGCGTGATGCCCTTGCCGTTCTTGAACGAGCCGGGCTGGATCTTGTACGGGCCCGAGGAGACCGGGGCCTTGTCGTACTTCTCCTTGGTGTCCTTGCTCTTCTCGACCGCGCCGTAGCCCGCCATGGCGAGCGCGTAGGGCAGGTCGCTGACCGGCTTCTTGAAGTGGAAGACGATGGTTTTGTCGTCCGGTGTGTCCAGGACGTCCTTGGGCAGGTGCTTGCCCTCGTACGGGCCGCCCTTGAGGAGCTTGCGGTAGTCCGTCGAGTCGGCGAGCCAGCGCTGGAGGTACGTCGGGCCGCTGGAGATGTAGTCCGCGAACGTCCGCTCGACGGTGTGCCGGATGTCGGCCGAGGTGATCGGCTTGCCGTCCTCGAACTTGATGCCGTCCTTGAGCTTGTACGTCCACGTCTTGCCGCCGTCGGACTTCTGGCCGCTGTCCGTGGCGAGGTCGCCGACGACGGTGTACTTGCCGTCGTTGTCCAGGTGGTACGTGGTGAGCCTGCGGAAGAGCAGGGTCGACACGGCGCCCTGGTCGGAGACGTAGATCTGCGCCGGGTCCAGGTGGGCGAAGGTGTCGCGCTGGTAGACCTTGATGGTGCCGCCGTTTCGGGCGCCGGGCACCGGCTCGGCCGGCCCCTTGGAAGCCGCCGCGTCGCCGAAGGTGATCTGTGCGCGCTGCTTCTCGGCGTGCTTGCGCGCGTCGTCGTCGGCCGCACCCTGGCTCGCGCCACTGCTGCACGCGGTGAGGGCGAGTGCCCCCGCGGTGAGGGCGACGATCGCGGCGTGCGCTCTGCGCTTGCGGACGTTGCTCATAGTGTTGGAAGCACCTGCCTGTCGTTGATCCGATGCTGCTGCCTGACTGATGCGGTGCTGGGGTGGCAGCACCCCCCCGCGGAACGGCGTCATCGAGCCCTCTTCGGGTCGAAGGCGTCCCGGACCGAGTCCCCCAGCAGGTTGAACGCGACGATGAAGATGACCATCGCGAGGCCGGGGAAGAACAAGTACGTGATGTCGTTCCGGTAGTAGTCGGCCGCGTAATGGAACATCCGGCCCCAGTCCGGGGTGGGCTCGACCAGACCGACACCGAGGAACGAGAGCCCGGCGATCGAGGTCACGAAGTTCGGCAGCATGTAGGTCGTCTGCACCAGGATCGGGGTCATCACGTTCGGCACCAGCTCGCGCCGGATGATGCGCCCGGGAGACGCCCCGCTGACCTTCGCCGCCTCGACGAACTCCCGCTCGCGCAGCGACAGAACCTGGCCGCGCAGCAGCCGGGCCAGGCTCATCCAGCCCAGGAACCACATCACCAGGATGATGATCACGGCGCGCAGCCATTCGGGCATCTCGTCCTCGGGAGCCACCAGGATGGCGCCCACGATCGGCACGAACGCGACGTAGAAAAGCTGGTTCGGGAAGGCCATCAGCAGGTCGATGAAACGGCCGATGAAGTAGTCGATACGCCCGCCGAAATAGCCGGCCGCAACGCCCAGGAGGATTGCGGTGAGCACCGCGACGAGGGTGATGGCGACGGCCAGGCCGAGTGTGTTCCGGATGCCGTAGAACAGCTGCATCATGACATCGCGGCCCAGTTCTGGTTCAAGACCGAACCAGAACTCGCTGGAAATGCCGCCGTTGGGCGCCGCCGGGTACCCGTTGATCAGCAGACCCGGGGTGTCCTGCCCGTACCGGGTGTAGGGGTCCTTGCCGTAGATCTTGGAGATGACCGGCGCGAGAAGTCCGACCGCGAAGAAGAACAACACGACGCAGGCGCTGACGACACCGGTGCGGTCGCGCTTGAAGCGTGCCCACATGAGCTGGCCGGGTGAACGACCCGTAAGAGCGCTGGTCTTGCGCTTTTCCTTCGAGTTCAGACCTTCGGGGCCAAGACCTGGGGTGTCGGTCTCAGTCACCGTGGCCTGGGATGGACTAGTCATCGCGAAGTGCCCCCGCGCCGAGTTCTCTTGGAACATGAAGCGGCGCCGGTCTGCACCGCTGGATGAGCGGACTTTCGCAAGTGATTTACGGCGGAGTCAAGGGGATCGGGTGTGCTGGTGTGCAGGTCGTCCGCTTCTTGAGCGAAGATTGCGCAGATTGACGCACGGGCGTGCTTGACATGAAGTCGAGATGTACGGCATGGGGGACATATCGCGCCCAACTTCTTTAACAAGAAGGCAACTTCAGTGTCGCAACACCGATATACGGACGCGCCATGCTTCAGAACGTACGGCCGTGCGGGTGCCGTAGACCGGCCGGGGATGCCATTCGGCGCCCCGGCCGGTTACTGCTTTGTCCGCTTTCGACACCCGCTCGCCCTCGCCTCTGGTGTCCATATGCCGGGACGGGAGTAGACGTGCGGTAAGCGCCGCGTATAGAGGGCGTCGGGGTGACACGTGATCGACGCGGACGGGGACGGGCCGTGTCCACACTGCAGGTAAGCGCTCTCAGACGTGGCGCGCGAGGCATCGCCCGACTGGCCTGTCTCCTGACGGCGTTGCTGAGCGTGATCTGGATCGTCCGGGATGTGGGCATCGCCGGCCGGCCCGCGGATGTCTGGTGGACGTGGCTGGATGAGGCGCGGCGGCCGCGGGAGTTCACGGCCTGGGCCACGTCGGTGCTCGATCCGCTCCTGGTGCTCGGCGCGTTGGGCGCCGGCGTCGCTGTCCGTTCCCTACGCCATCCCCAAAGACCGCTTGAGGAAGTCGACCTGGAGCAGCAGCAGGTTTTCGGCGACCTGCTCCTGTGGCGTCATATGGGTCACCCCGGAAAGCGGCAGCACCTCATGCGGGCGGCCCGCCGCGAGGAGCGCCGACGACAGCCGCAGCGAATGCGCCACCACCACGTTGTCGTCGGCCAGACCGTGCACGATCAGCATCGGACGGTGCTGCTCCGCCGCTCCCGACAGACCCTCGTCCGTGATCAGCGAGTTGGCGGCGTAGATCTCCGGCTCCTCGTCCGGGTGGCCGAGATGCCGCTCCTGGTAATGGGTGTCGTACAGACGGAGATCGGTGACCGGAGCGCCCACCACGGCCGCGTGGAACACATCGGGCCGGCGCAGCGCCGCGAGCCCGGCGAGATAACCGCCGAAGGACCAGCCGCGGATGGCGACCCGCTCCAGGTCCAGGGGGAAGGATCCGGCCAGCGCCTGGAGGGCGTGCACCTGGTCCTCAAGGACGACCTCCGCGAGGTTCCGGGAGACCGCCTTCTCCCACGCGGGGGAGCGGCCCGGGGTGCCCCGGCCGTCCGCGACGATCACCGCGAACCCCTGGTCGGCGAACCACTGGGAGGTCAGATGGGCGTTGTGTGCCGCGACCACCCGCTGACCGTGCGGGCCGCCGTACGGATCCAGCAGCACCGGCAGCGGACCGTCGCCCTCCGCATAGCCGTCCGGCAGCAGCACCGCGCACGGGATCTCCCGCTCGCCCGCGAGGACGAGGCGGGGCCGGGCGGTGAGCATCGGCTCCTCGGCGTACGAACCGATCGCGGCCAGGGGCTTCTCGCCGCCGTCCGCGGCCAGCCGGACCACCTCCACCTGGGCGCCGGGCCGCTCCAGCGACGCCTGGGACAGCACGACGGTGGCCGACCCGCCGCCGCCGCGCACCGCGGAGGAGACGGTCGGATACGGGCGGTCGCCCACCCGCTCCCAGCCGCCCTGGTCGCCGCTGCCGCGGAACCAGGCGCGGTAGACGCCGATGTCATGCATCTCGGTGCCGCTCGCGGAGAACAGGACATCGTCCTCGCCGATGTCCAGCACCGCCCGGACGTGCAGCGGTGCGGCGGTCAGCGGACGGTCGCCGACGAACAGCTTGCGCGCGCCGCCCTCGTCCGCGATCCGCACCAGCCGGCCGTCCGGCGTCCAGGCCGGCACCCCGGGGAACGGCTCGACCCACGCCTCGTCCTCCTCCTCGTGCACCGTGCGGGTCGCGCCCGTCCCGGTGTCGACGGTCAGATAGCGCTGGTCGCGCTGGTCCCGGGACTGGACCAGGAGCAGTGGCGGACCGGCCGCGGACCAGTGGACGCGCGCGAGATACGGGTAGCGCTCGGTGTCCCAGGTGACGTCCGTCCGCGCGCCGTCCAGGCCGAACAGGGCAAGCGTGACCTTGGCGTTGGGGGTGCCGGCCGCCGGGTAGGGGATCTGCGCGGGCTCGCGGTCCGGATGCGCGGGGTCGGAGATCCACCAGCGCCGCACCGGTGACTCGTCGACCCGCGCGGCCAGCACCCGGTCGCTGTCCGGCGACCACCAGAAGCCCCGGTAACGGCCCATCTCCTCGGCCGCGATGAACTCGGCGAGGCCCCAGGTGACCTCGGGACCGTCGGGCTCCGCGAGCACCCGGTCGGCGCCCGCGCGAGCCGATCCGCTGCCGGTACCGGGCCCGCCGTCGTCCGCCGTGTTGGCACCGTCCACCGCGACCACCCGCAGCCGGCCCTGCGCCACAAAGGCGATATGCCGGCCGTCCGGAGACGGCCGCGGGTCCACCACCGGCCCCTGGACCGGAAGTTCACGTGTGGTGCCGGCCCGCAGCTCGGAGACGAACAGCCGGCCGGACAGCGTGAACGCCGCCAACTCGACGGCCGTGTCCACCGCGTAGCCGACGATGCCCGCCGAGCCCTCACGGGTACGCTCGCGGCGTGCCCGTTCCTCGGGCGAGAGCCGCTCGTCCGCGCCGGCGAGCAGGGCCCGCGGATCGGCGGCCGCGAACTCCCGTCCCTCGGCGAGGTCGAGGACCCACAGCTGCTGGGTGCGATCGGTCCCCGTGAGGGAGCGGAGGAAGACGACGCGCGCGCCGTCCGGGGAAATGGCATAGCCGCGCGGAGCGCCCAGCGTGAAGCGCTGTGTACGGGCGTGTTGCCGGGGAAAGGAAAGCTGTCCGGTCATATGGCCGAGACTACGGGTGCAGAGGCTCGCCTGGTCGCGCTCGCGAACGGCCCGTGCGCCCCCACTCTGCTCCCGTGCACCGACATATGCGCGCGGACGGAAAGTTATGATCCCTTGCGCGTCGTGAGTACGGGGTAAAGAGCCCTTGGCATACGCCGGTACGCGGTTCCGTCCATGAGGTCCGTGCACCGTCAACTCTGTCCGGTCCGTGTGTACTTGGAGGTGAGCCGCCGTGGCACTCTCAATTTCGGCGGTGGTGCTGCTGGCGATCATCGTCTTCTTGCTCGTCAAGAAGTCCGGGCTGAAGGCCGCGCATGCATTTGTCTGCATGCTGCTGGGCTTCTATCTGGCCAGCTCGTCCATCGCTCCGACGGTCAAGTCGTTGACGACGAATGTCGCCGGGATGATCGGGGGCATCAAGTTCTGACCCGCCGGGGCCGGGTCCTGTCCGTCCGGTCCTGCCCGCCCTGTCCCGTCTGTCCTCTCCCCGCCGTGGCCCGGTACTCCGATCGGGCGTATGTGCGGCGGCTGGGATCGCGTGCTGAAGGCGAGGCGGGCGGCTCGTAGGCTGTTCGCATGACCGCCCACCCTCCCCCAGCCACCGCTGGCGCCCGCCGTCTGCTGCTGGTGCACGCGCACCCGGACGACGAGTCGATCAACAACGGCGTCACCATGGCCAAGTACGCGGCCGAGGGCGCGCTGGTCACCCTGGTGACCTGCACCCTCGGCGAGGAGGGCGAGGTCATCCCGGCCGAGCTCGCCCACCTCGCCCCCGACCGCGACGACACCCTGGGCCCGCACCGCGTCGGCGAGCTGGCCGCCGCGATGCGGGCCCTGGGCGTCACCGACCACCGCTTCCTCGGCGGCGCCGGCCGCTACCGCGACTCCGGGATGATGGGCGCCCCCCAGAACGACCGGCCGACCGCCTTCTGGCAGGCCGACGTCGACGAGGCGGCCACCCATCTCGTGGCCGTCATCAGAGAGGTCGGACCACAGGTTCTGGTCACGTATGACCCGAACGGCGGATACGGCCACCCCGATCACATCCAGGCGCACCGCGTCGCGATGCGGGCCGCCGAGCTCGCCGCGCAGGCGGAGTTCCGGCCGGATCTGGGCTCGGCGCACGCGATCGGGAAGATCTACTGGAACTGCAACCCCCGCTCCGAGGTCGAGGAGGGCCTGGAGCGGCTGCGCGCGGCCGGCCACGCCTTCCCCGGGATCGCCTCGGCCGACGATGTGCCGGGCGTGGTGCCGGACGCCGATGTCGCGGTGTCGATCACCGGGAGCGAGGCGTACACGGCCGCGAAGACCGAGGCGATGCGCGCCCATTACACCCAGATCGCCGTCGACGGGCCGTTCTTCGCGCTCTCCAACGACTTGGGCCAGCCGCTGTTCCGCACCGAGCACTATCAACTGGTGCACGGGTTCCCGGGTGCCGCGGACGCTTCGGGCCGGAGTGGTGGTCCGGCGACGGGCGGGCGCGAGGACGATCTCTTCGTGGGGGTCGGCGGGCCGGCGGGCGTGGCGCGGAGCGCCCGGATCGAGGAGGCGGCGGAATGACCGCGGCCAAGGGCGGCGGGGCCGCCGACAACGGTGGCCGGCGGGCGCGGGCGGGCACCGGCGGATCGTCCGGCGCGCGGCCCGGGGGCCCGGCGGGACGGCCTCCCGGCCCGGCCTCGGCCCTGAGCGCGCCGCTGACCGCGGGCCGCATCGCCATGTATGTGCTGCTGCTCGTCGGGGGAGTGCTGGTCGCGCTCGCCGGGACGCTCGTCCAAGGGGCGTGGGCCCCGGGCGGGTTGCTGCTCGCGCTGGCCGGAACCGGCGGCCTCTTCTACGGCGGCGTCACGGCGACCCGCACCGCGGCCGGTGTCCTGGTGCCGGGCGCGGCCTGGCTGGTGACCGTGTTTCTGCTGCTCAGCGACGCCCGGCCGGAGGGTGACTTCCTCTTCCCGGCGGGGCTCGGCTCGTACATCTTCCTGCTGGGCGGCATCCTGGTGGGTGTGATCTGTGCCACCGTCGTCCAGATGCGCGCTACGGGCGTCACCCGCGGCCGAGTTGGCGGATGACGTGGTCCATACCAGGACGGATGCCGCGCGGAAACCGCTGTGTCGGGGGTTCGCCCGTGACGGCGGTGTTCGTACGCTCTTCAGGTGCCCGTCGGCGACGGACAGTATGGTGGTGCGCGCCGCCGCGACGCCCTGGGGGCACCTCTCGGCCCGAGGCCGGGGATCATCTCTGACGAGCGGCGGAGCCAACCGGGAGAACCTGCTTTGAGTCGTGAATCTGACAGTTCGTCCTCCGGCCCTCAGGGTCGTGGCGGAGCCGCGTACCCGTCGGGGACGCCGCCGTACGGCTCGCCCAGGGGAGATGGCGACGAGGCGCTGGCCTCTGGCGCGCAGCCGGAGGAGCAGAAGACCGAGACCACACTGACGACGCGGATCAAGATCAACATTCCGGGGTCGCGCCCCATCCCGCCGGTCGTCGTGCGCAAGCCCGTCGGTGAGGAGCCCGGCATGAACGGATCGGCTGCATCCGGCGGTTCCGCCGGATCCCGGGGTGCGCCCCGTCCCGCCCGGGGAACCGAGCGGGACGCGGAGCGCACGGCGAACACCCCCACGGGTACCTCGTCCGCCGCTGCGGCGGACGAGGCACCCGTGGGCGGCCCGGCCGACAAGACCAGCGACTGGTTCGCGCCACGCAAGGCGCAGGCCGGGCCCACCGGCCAGACGTCGACCACCGGCTCCCATGCGGTCCCGCCCGCCCCGGGCGGGCCGTCCCCGGCGCCGCGCGGCCCGGCCGGCGCGACGTCCCCGCACCGACCCGACCTGCCGTTCTTCTCGGACAGCCCGGCTCCGGCCTCGGCTTCGCAGGGCGGGCCCGTGTTCGACAGCGGTGCGCCGCACGGCGGGGGTACCCCCGGAGGTTCGCCGTTCGAGGGCGGTGACCCGCTGAGTGACCCGTTGACCGACCCGCTGGGCGGCTCCCCGTTCGACACCCCACGGGGCGGCGGCTCTCCCTTCGACGGCGCCCCGCGTGAGGCCAGCCCGTTCGACGCTCCCCGGGCCGGGGGAACCTCCCGCTCCAGCGGAGCCGGGAGTGGGGGAGGCCCCGTCGGCCCGAGCGGCCCTACGGCAGGACCCGCGCGCGGCGACAGCGCACTCAACCTCCCGCCCGGCTTCAGCGACCCCGGGCCGGGCACCGGCGGCACCCGCCAACTGCGCGACGACACCGCCCCGCTCACCCCGCAGCCCCCGGCGCCCCCGCTGGCGGGCCCGGGCAGCGGCCTCGGCGTCACCGGCGGCATCTCGGGCGGTCTGCCCGGCGGCGCGACGAGCGGCCCCAAGGGCGGTCCGGCGGGCGGCCCGACGGGCGGCGCCCCCGGTGAGCGTTCCGGCGCGCCCGGCGGTGTGAGCGGTGGTGCGCCCGGTGGGGGCGGTCCCCGCGGCAGGGTGTCCGGCGACACCCTGGTCAGCGGCATCCCGGCGACGCCCGGGGCGGACAGCCCGTCGCCCCCCTCGCCCTTCTCGTCCGCCAAGCCCGGCACGTCCGGCAGCGGCGACAGCGCCGCCCCGGCACGCCCGAAGATCCCCGAGCCGATCAACCCGCCCAAGAAGGGCCGCAACAAGATCGTCCTCGCGGGTGTCGGCATCGTGGTCGTGGCCGGTCTCGCCTACGGCGCGGGCCTGCTGCTCGACCATGCGGATGTGCCCAACGGCACCACCGCTCTCGGCGTGGACATCGGCGGCACCAGCAAGGAAGAGGCCGTCCAGAAGCTGGAGACGGCGCTCAAGGACCGTCGCACCGCGCCGCTGAAGCTCACCGTCGACGGCAAGCCCGCAACCCTCCAGCCCGCCAAGGCGGGCCTGGACGTCGACGTCCAGGCCACCGTCCGCAACGCGGCCGGCCGGGACTACAACCCGGTCTCCGTCATCGGCTCGCTGTTCGGCGGTACCCGTACGGCCGAGCCGAAGATGATCGTCGACAACGAGAAGCTGGGCGTCGCGCTGCAGAACGTGGCGGGGCCCGCGAGCGCCGCCAAGGACGGCGGGATCACCTTCGAGAACGGCAAGGCGGTGCCGCACTACGGCACTCCGTACAAGTCCGTCGACGTCGAGGCGTCCAAGTCCAAGGTCTCCGAGGCGTACCTCGACCGCGCCACCAGCGGCACCGACACCCCCGTGGTGCTGGCCGCCGGCACTCAGCAGCCGAAGGTCAGCAAGGCCGCGGTGGACAAGGCGCTCAAGCAGTACGCGCAGCCCGCGATGTCGGGCCTGGTCACGGTCCGTACGGACCCGACGCACACGGTGTCCTTCAGCCCGCAGAAGTCCATCCCCAAGTTCCTGTCGTTCACCATCAACAACGGCGAACTCGTGCCGTACTACGACCTGCCGGCCCTGAAGCAGCTCTACGGCGACACGTTCAACGGCATCCTGCTCACCAAGGGCGATGGCTCCAAGAAGCCAGTCAGTGTGAAGGAGGTCGCGAGCGCGGTGGGCAAGGCGCTGCTCGGCCGGGCCCCCGCCGAGCGGATCCAGGAAATCGGCGCGGACGGCTGACCATCGCGACGGTCGGCCGGCCGTCGCCACTGCTGGCGGCCGACGACTGCCGCAGTACGGGAAAGCGCAGGTAGAGGCCCCCGCGGGGGGATTCCTCAGGGAATCCCCCAGGGGGCCTCACCCATGACATCTGTCATGGGAGGCTGAGTACAGCTGACACTGCCGGGCGGACCGCGGATCCGTGACGCTGAATGGCATGACGACGACAGCTACCACCACAGCAACCGGCGACGCGGTCCGCCCGATCTCCATGCTCTTCTACTTCGGGCTGGCGTTCCTCGGCTGCCTGTGGATGCCGCTGACGATCCTGCCGCAGTGGGTGCAGAACATCGCGGAGTGGCTCCCGACGCACGCCTACGCGGCCCTCGGCACCGCCGTCGAGGCCGGTGGCGCGCCGCACATCAAGGACATGGCGATCCTGGCCGGCTATCTGCTGGTGTTCGCCGCCGGCGCGGCCTGGCTGTACCGCAAGGACACCCGGAAGGCATGAGACCGGTGGAGACGAGGAGCGAGCCCGACGACCGCAACCCCGTACTGATCGGGCAGGAGCCCCGCAACCGCCGCCAGGCGCTCGGCAAGACGATGTGGATCGCCGTCTGGCTGCTGTATCTGGGCGGGCCGGTGGGCGGGCTGCTGGAGCCCGGCACCTCCACCGCCGCGCGGATCTGGGGCGGCCTGGGGCTCGCGCTCTTCGTTCTCACCTACTTCCTGCTGGTGTTCCGCCACATGTGGCGGGCCCTGGCCCACCGGCTGATGTACGGCTCGCTGGCCCTGATGCTGGCGCTGTCCAGCGCACTCTCGATGACGCTGGGCTTCCCCTGGCTGGTGCTGTTCATCTTCACCAGCGTGGCCTCCGGAGTGGTGCTGCCCTGGCCGCAGTCCCGCTGGACCATCCCGCTGATCACCGCGATGCTGCTCGCCGTCGGGGCGTGCTACCCGGAGATCCGTAACTACTACCTCACCGCCTACGCCCTGCCCTGCCTCGGCAGCGGCTTCATGATGGTCGGGGTGCAGTATCTGATCCGTACGACCACGGAGCTGCGCGCCGCCCGCGAGGAGGTCGCCCGCCTCGCCGCCGGCGAGGAGCGGCTCCGGCTCGCACGCGATCTGCACGACCTCCTCGGCCACTCCCTCTCGCTGATCACGCTCAAGAGCGAGCTGGCCGGCCGGATGCTGCCCGACCGGCCGGCGGACGCCGCCCGGCAGGTCGCCGACATCGAGCGGGTCAGCCGGCAGGCGCTGGTCGACGTCCGGGAGGCCGTCACCGGCTATCGCAGACCCCGGCTCCCCGTCGAGCTGGCCGGGGTGCGGGCCGTGCTGCGCACCGCCGGGGTCAAGGCCACCGTCGACCCGGCGCTGGAGGGCGAGCACCCCGCGCTCGCGGCCGACGAGGAGAGCGCGCTGGCCTGGGCGCTGCGCGAGGCCGTCACCAACGTCGTACGGCACAGCGGCGCCCACCACTGCGAACTCCTCCTCACCGAGGAACGGGAGTCCGACGAACGCCGCTACCTCTGCCTCAGCGTCCTCGACGACGGCGCCGGCCCGCCCCGCGCCCAGCACGACGGCAACGGCCTCAGCGGCCTGCGCGAACGCCTCGCCCTGGCCGACGGCCGCCTGGAAACCGGCCCCGCCCCCCGTGGCCGCGGCTTCGCCCTGCGCGCCTACGTCCCCCTGGGCGCCCCCGCCGCCGCGGCCCCCGGCCCCGAGATATCCCAGCGGTTCTAAGCTGGCCCGCATGATCAGAGTGCTGCTGGCGGAGGACCAGTCGATGGTCCGGGAAGCGCTGGCGGCGCTGTTGTCGCTGGAGCCGGACCTGGAGGTCGTCGCCCAGGCGGCGCGCGGCGACGAGGTGCTTGCGGCGGCGCGGGCGCACGACGTGGACGTGGCCCTGCTGGACATCGAGATGCCCGGGATCACCGGGCTTGACGCGGCGGCCGTGCTGCGCGACGAGCTGCCGGGCGTGAAGGTCGTCATCCTCACCACGTTCGGGCGCCCCGGCTATCTGCGCCGCGCCATGGAGTCGGGGGCCGATGCCTTCCTGGTCAAGGACGCCCCGGCGGCCCGGCTCGCGGATGCCGTACGGCGGGTGCTGCGCGGCGAGCGGGTCATCGATCCGGCGCTGGCGGCGGCCGCGCTCGCCGACGGGGCCAGCCCGCTCACCGAGCGCGAGCGCGAGGTGCTGCGGGTGGCCGCCGACGGATCCACCAACGCCGAGATCGCGCACGCCCTGCACCTGTCCCAGGGCACGGTCCGCAACTACCTCTCCACCGCCATCCAGAAGACGGGTGCCCGCAACCGCGCCGAGGCGGCCCGCACGGCTCGCGACAAAGGCTGGCTGTAGCCCCTCTGCGGGCCCTGGGCACTCGGCCCCGGCCCCGGACCGGCCACGGCGGCCCTGAGACGCACCCCACGCCCCCTTGGCTCCCCGTGGGACCTTCGGCCCCTGTGCGGTGTCGCGCGACGTCCCGCAGGCTTGAAGTGTTATGCCTGCCAACCGACCTCCGGACAGCGGCCGCCTCACCGCGGCGTTGCTGATCGCGGCCATCGTGGCCGTCGTGATCCTGGACGCGACGACCGGTCCGGAACTGCACATCTCCTCCTTCATGGGCGTCGCCCCGTTGTTCGCCGCACTGCGCTGCCCCTACCGCCCCACCCTCGTCGTCGCCGTCGTCTACGTCGTCTGCCTCACCTACGTCGACCTCCTGACGGTGCCCGACTGGGCCCCGGCCAGCAGGGTCGTCGGTGTCTTCGGGGCGTTCCTGGTGGCGGTCTTCTCCCTGGTGCTGTGCCGCACCCGCCTGGAGCGCGAGGCACTGCACGCCCGTACGAGCCTGGTCGCCGACACCGTGCAGCGGGCCATGCTGCGCGAGCTGCCGCTCCGGGCGGGCCCGGTCGAGGCGTTCGGCTTCTATGTCTCCGCCCAGGAGGGCGCCCGGGTCGGCGGTGACATCTACGAGGCCGTCGAGACCCCGCACGGGCTGCGGCTGATGATCGGCGACGTCCAGGGCAAGGGCATGCCGGCGATCGAGGCGGGACTTGAGGTGCTGGCGTCCTTCCGGGAGGCCGCCTATTACCAGGACTCCCTGGAGTCGGTGGCCGAGCGGATGGAGCAGGCGTTGACCCGCTACAACACCCGCTCGGCCGAGCAGGGCACCGACGAGCGTTTCGTCACGGCGCTGCTGGTGGAGGTGCGCGACATGCGCGAGGGCCGGGTGCTGTCCTGCGGCCACATCCCCTACTACCTGGTGCGCGACGGCCGGGTCTCCGAGCGCAGCGACGGCGAGGGCGGGCTGCCGCTGGGCCTCGGCACGCTGAGCGCCGAGCCGAGGCTGAGCGCACGCGTCCGCCCCGCCGCGGACGACTGGGTCGTGCTGTGTACGGACGGGGTGACCGAGGCGCGCGGTACGGACGGGGAGTTCTACCCCCTGTGCGACCGGCTGGCGGGCTGGACGGACCTGGAGCCCGCCGAACTGGCCCGTACGCTCCGCGCCGACCTGGAACGGTTCACCGGCGGCGAGCTCAAGGACGACGCGACCGCGCTGATCATCCGCCGCACCCCCGCCGCCGAACCCGTCGAACCCGTCGAACCCGCCGCACCTGCCGATGCCGCCGATGCCGTGAGCGCGCAGCCGGTCGCGGACCTGCGGGCCGACCGGTCCGCCACCCGTCGGACCAGTTGAGCGGGGCGCGGGCCCGCAGATCAGTTGAGCAGGGCGCGGGCCGCCGCGGCCTGCCGGCGGACCGTGTCCGCGGTGCCCGGATCGACGGCCTCCACCACCCGCGCGTACTCCTCCAGCTCGGCCGCCCCGGTCATGAACTCACCACGCTGGACGAGCAGTTGGGCCCGTTCGTGCCGCAGTCGCGCCGGATGGCTGGGCAGCAGCAGCGACAGCTCCACCGCCCACAGCTGCACCGCGCTCTGCTCCGGGCGCGCCTGCGCCCAAGCCCGGATGTTGTTGAGGATCCGCAGCACGATGTCCAGCGGGTCGGCGGGCGACAGCATCCGCGCGGTCAGCCCCCCGCCGGTCGCGCCCGCGACCAGCAGCGCCGCGTCGTCATCGCCGAGCAGCCGGCCGCCGGCGAACGGATCGGCCAGCACATGTTCCCCGTAGGGGTCCCCGAAGCCGACGACGAAATGGCCGGGCAGCGCCACCCCGTACACCGGTGCGCCGGCCCGCCGTGCGACCTCCGTCCACACCACCGACAGCAGGATCGGCAGGCCCCGGCGGCGCTGCAGCACGGTATGCAGCAGCGACGACTCCAGCCGCCGGTAGTCGGCGGGCGAGCCACCGAAGCCGCAGCGCGAGCCGAGCAGCTCGGCGAGATTGCGCGCCCATGCGCCGGGGCCCCCGGCAGGTCTGTACGGCAGCAGCCCGGCCAGCCGGTCCAGCTCGATCTGTGCGGCGTCAATGCCCGCTTTGTCCAGCGCGGGATCCGCCTCGGTGGCTATCAGGAGGCACAGCAGCGCCAGATCCGGCCGCTCCTCGCGCGCGGCCTCGGCGAACTGCCGCCGCTGCTCGGCGCGGGCGCCGTCCGGCTTCGGCTCGGGTTCCTGGGACATACGAAAGGGATACCCGCTCAGCGTGCGCCGTCGCCCGGAAGGGCGCGCCGGTAGTGATAGCCGTGGTGTTCGGTGAAGCCGAGCCGGTCGTAGAGCGCGCGGCCATCGATGTTGTCGTCCTCGACCTGGAGATACGCGGCCGAGGCGCCCTCCTGGAGCGCCCGCTCGGCGAGCGCCGCCATGACGAGCGTGGCCAGCCCCTGCCGCCGCTGCGCCGGGTCCACCTCGATGGCCGAGAACCCCGCCCAGCGGCCGTCGACGACCACGCGCCCGATGGCCGCCGGTCGGCCGGCGTGCGGACCGGCGGACGGCACCGTCGCGAACCACACCGAGGGACCGCCGGTCAGCACCTTCAGCGCGTCGGGCGTGGGCTCGCCGGTCCGGTTGTACATGCCGAGCCACTCCGCGTCCGGCTCACGGGCCAGGGCGGCCATCCCCCAAGCTCTCGGCTTCGCTCGACCAGGGGGGACCCCCATGGTGTCCGCCCCCGTATCGGCGAGCGGTGCCAGCGCCGCGATCCGGACCGAGGTGTGCCGCTCGGCCGTCCAGCCGCGCCGGTCCAGCTCCGCCGCCAGCTGCTCGCCGGTGTCCGCGCGCCCGGTGGCGACCACGATGAGCGCCGGCAGCCCGCGCTCGCCGTACCACCGGGTGATCCGCTCCAGCGCCGTATCCAGGGGGACACCGGGTTCGCCGAGGGGCAGTACCGAATTCGCGCGCCGGGTAAATCCTCCGGCCGCCCTCAGCGCCCAATCCCCGAGACGCTCCGTCTCAAGGGCCGGCCAGCCGCGGGCCGCGACCTCCTGGAGCTCGCGCGCATCGGCTGCCGGACCCCGCCTCCGGGCCGGCTCCGCGGGCACGACCTTGGCCGCGACCAGCAACGATTCGTCGATCTCCACGCACTCTCCGTTGCGGCGTGTGATGCTCAGCACACCCGCGTCCCAGGATGTGAGCACACCGACCGTGTCGGTGAACGCGGCCGACCCCGGGCCGCCGCCCGTCCGGCGCCGGACCGATACCCTTTTGCCCACGTCAGCAGGGGTGATACGGACTTCCGCGCGACCACCGGTCATGAATTCCATCGCTCTATCCGCCCCTCTTGTTCGTCTCGCGCCCGGGAACGGAGATACTAGGTGGTGGGCATCGACGACGCCGCGCTCCCGCGCGCCCTGCGGCGGTACTGCCAATCGGTCCGCCGGCCCTACCGAGGAGGAACGACAGCGTGACCTACGTCATCGCGCAGCCTTGTGTCGACGTCAAGGACAAGGCATGCATCGAGGAGTGCCCCGTCGATTGCATCTACGAGGGCTCCCGGTCCTTGTACATCCACCCGGACGAATGTGTCGACTGTGGTGCTTGTGAGCCGGTCTGCCCCGTCGAGGCGATCTTCTACGAGGATGACACTCCGGAAGAGTGGAAGGACTACTACAAGGCGAATGTCGAGTTCTTCGACGAGCTCGGTTCGCCCGGTGGCGCCAGTAAGCTCGGCCTGATCGAGCGCGACCACCCCTTCATCGCAGAGCTGCCGCCGCAGAACCAGTAACGATCCGGGGATCGGGAGGGAGTCTGACCGCTCCCTCTTGTCCTTGAGGTCGCCACCGGTCGCGCGGCGCTGCCCGGTCCCGTACGGCCTGTCCGCTGTACGGGGCCGAGGTGTTTGCGCCGACGTCCCCGACGTCGCCCCGTCCGGGAAGGCGTCGCCCCGTACGAGAAAGAGAGCACCGTGGGTCCAGTCTCATCCCGTCTCCCCGTCTTCCCCTGGGACCGGCTGGAGCCGTACAAGACCACCGCCGCGGCGCACGCCGACGGCATCGTGGACCTGTCCGTCGGCACCCCCGTCGACCCGGTGCCCGCAGTGATCCAGCAGGCCCTGACCGCCGCGGCCGACAGCCCCGGCTACCCGACGGTGTGGGGGACGCCCGCGCTTCGCGACGCGCTCACCGGCTGGGCCGCCGACCGCCTGGGCGCCCGCGGCCTGGAGCACGCCAACGTGCTGCCGATCGTCGGCTCCAAGGAACTGGTCGCCTGGCTGCCCACCCAGCTCGGCCTCGGCGCCGGCGACAAGGTGGCCTACCCGCGGCTGGCCTACCCGACGTACGAGGTCGGCGCGCGACTGGCCGGCGCCGAGCCGGTCGTCTACGACGATCCCATGGAGCTCGACCCCAGCGGCATCAAGCTGCTCTGGCTCAACTCGCCGTCCAACCCCACCGGCCGTGTGCTGAGCGCCGACGAGCTGCGCCGCACCGTCGCCTGGGCCCGCGAGCACGACATCCTGGTCTTCAGCGACGAGTGCTACCTCGAACTGGGCTGGGAGGCCGACCCGGTCTCGGTGCTGCACCCGGACGTCTGCGGCGGCTCCCTGGACGGCATCGTCGCCGTCCACTCGCTCTCCAAGCGCTCCAACCTCGCCGGCTACCGCGCCGCGTTCCTGGCCGGCGACGCCGCCGTCCTCGGCGAGCTGCTGCTGATCCGCAAGCACGGCGGGATGATGGTCGCGGCGCCCGTCCAGGCCGCCACGGTCGCGGCGCTGGGCGACTCCGCCCACGTCGCCGAGCAGCGGGAGCGCTACGCCCGCCGCCGTGCCGCCCTGCGCACCGCCTTCGAGGCCGCCGGCTTCCGCATCGAGCACAGCGAGGCGTCGCTCTACCTCTGGGCGACCCGCGACGAACCCTGCTGGGACACCGTCGGCGATCTCGCCAAGCGCGGCATCCTGGTCGCCCCCGGCGAGTTCTACGGCGCCGCGGGGGAGCGGTTCGTGCGGATCGCCTTCACCGCCACCGACGAGCGGGTGGACGCCGCGGTGCGCCGCCTGGCGGAGTGACCTGCTGACCGTGGTGCACTGATCGCACGCAACGCGCAGGGCCCGGGGAGAGGAATCCCCGGGCCCTGCGCGTGCTGTGGCGAGCGGAAGATCAGCCGCCGAGCGGCAGGCCGCCGAGCATGATGCCGCCGCCCTTGTTCGCATTGTTCGCTCCGCCGAGCAGGCCCTTGGCCGCTCCGGCGGTCTTGCCGGCCGACACACCCTTCTTGAGGGTGGGCTTGGCAGCCTGCTTGGCGGTCTGGTTGGCGGCCTGCTTGACGACCTTCCCCGTGGTGCCGGCGCTCCCCTGCGTGAGCGGCGCAAGCTCCAGAAGCGTCGGGACGAGGGTGCCGGCGGCCGCCGGCACGATCTTTGTGACGGTCCCCTTGGCGAGCTCGTTCGTCGCGCCGACCGTGGCCTCGGCGGCGTTGTTGGCGGTCTCGCTGGTGTCCTGGTTGCTCAGTCCGGGTGCCTTGGCGGGCAGTTCCAGGGCGCTCGCGGAGCCGGCCGCACCGACCACAGGAGCCGTGCCTGCTGCGACGAGCAGAGCGGCTCGGGCGATCCGACGCGTAACGGGGAGGGACATGGTGCTCCTTGTACGGAGAGGAAACTCGTAACTTCTGACAGACGTGCCATGTCCGCCAGGCGGACGCCCTGAATACCGCGTCAGATCCCTGAAAGTTGCGGTGAACTAAGGTAAAGAATTGGTAACGCGGTACATAATCGGCCCTGGATAAAGAATGGCAATATGAGTACCGGCGGTGGCGTGCGGAAACGTCACGGCCCTTAAGGGGAAAGGGAATTGGGGAAAATGCAGAGTTCTCGCGTACTCGCCCGGACGTGAACTCCCGTATCGAAAAAGGGAATTGCTGTCGGCGGCCCTTTCGAAGGGCCCTGCGGACTATTGCGCGGTGATGATACGAACGTCACCCGCGGAGCGCCCTGCGGCGGCGTCGGAGCCGGTCGGCTTCTTCTGCCAGCCCTTCCCCGAATCGGCCGCCGTCCACGTCCGGCCGGCGTAAGAGATCTGTTCGATACGGAGATCGGCGGAGTGCGCCATCGCCCAGGTCGCCAGCTCCCAGCCGCGCTGCGCGGTGGTTCCCGCGGTCCCCGGCCCGGCCGGCCGCACCGGCACCGTCACGCTCCGCGCGCCCGCCGCGTCCCGCCCGCCGGCGCCGGTCGTCCGCGGCAGCACCTCGGGCCCGAACTCCCGGACCAGCTTCTCCCGCACCGTCGCGCCGCCGCCCGTCTGATCGTCCACCGGACGGCTCTGGGTACAGGTCAGTGCGGCCCCGTCGCGGCCGGTGAGGGCCCCGGTCAGCCGCGCGGCGTTCGCCTCGTGCTTCGCGTACGCCTGCGGATAGCCGCTGCGCTGCACCTTCTGCGCGGCGACCGTCAGCGGCAGCCGGGAATAGCCGGGCACCTTGGCCAGATGCCGGTAGAACTCCCCGGCCGAATAGACCGGGTCCATGATCTGCTTGACGGTGCCCCAGTCCTGGGACGGCCGCTGCTGGAAAAGGCCGACCGAATCCCGGTCGCCGAAGTCGATGTTGCGCAGACCCGACTCCTGCATCGCGGTCGCGATCGCGATGGTCACCGCCCGCTCCGGCAGCCCGCGCGAGGACGCCACGGCCGAGATCGTCGCGGCGTTCGCGGCCTGCTCGGGGGTCATTTCGTAGGCCTCTGTATTGCCCTCGGCACCCTCGGCTTGCACCGTGCAGCGCGGTGCCCCCGGGCCGCCGGTGACGTACTGCACGACCAGATAGACGGCCAGCCCGA
This sequence comes from Streptomyces sp. NPDC050636, assembly GCF_040654775.1. Lineage (NCBI taxonomy): Bacteria > Bacillati > Actinomycetota > Actinomycetes > Kitasatosporales > Streptomycetaceae > Streptomyces > Streptomyces sp. NPDC050636. Next base: position 24,354 of record NZ_JBFAIP010000038.1, on the reverse strand, counting down.
TGAGCACGGCGAAGGCCGCGCTGATGCGCCAGAGGCGCTTGCGGCGGGCGAGGGCAGTGGGCTGGGCGGACACGAGCCCACCGTACTGGAGTGCTGCCGATAGGGTCGGATCCATGGAGCGCTCCGCACATCACACCGCCCTGGACCTGTCGCTGGATGCCGCCGAGCTCACCGCGCAGCTTGTCGACTTCCCCTCCGAGAGCGGCAACGAGAAGGACCTCGCCGACGCCGTCGAGCACGCCCTGCGTGCGCTGCCGCATCTGACCGTCGACCGGTACGGCAACAACGTCGTGGCCCGTACGCACCTGGGCCGCGCCGAGCGGGTGGTGCTCGCCGGGCACCTCGACACCGTGCCGATCGCCGACAACGTGCCGTCCCGGCTCGACGAGAACGGCGTCCTGTGGGGCTGCGGCACCTGCGACATGAAGTCCGGGGTCGCCATCCAGCTGCGGATGGCCGCCACCGTCCCCGCGCCCAACCGGGACCTGACCTTCGTGTTCTACGACAACGAAGAGGTCGCCGCGCACCTCAACGGCCTCGGCCATGTCGCGGACGCGCACCCCGACTGGCTCACCGGCGACTTCGCCGTCCTCCTGGAGCCCTCCGACGGCCAGGTGGAGGGCGGCTGCCAGGGCACCCTGCGGGTCCTGCTGCGCACCACCGGGGAGCGCGCGCACTCCGCCCGCAGCTGGATGGGCGCCAACGCGATCCACGCCGCCGCCCCGATCCTGGCGAAGCTCGCCGCGTACGAGCCGCGCCGCCCGGTGATCGACGGCCTCGAATACCGCGAGGGGTTGAACGCCGTGCGCATCGAGGGCGGCGTCGCCAACAACGTCATCCCGGACGCCTGCACGGTCACCGTCAACTTCCGCTACGCGCCCGACCGCACCCCCGAGGAGGCGATCGCCCACGTCCGCGAGGTCTTCGCGGACTGCCCGGTGGACGAGTTCATCGTCGACGACCACTCGCCGGGCGCGCTGCCGGGGCTCTCCCACCCGGCGGCCAAGGCCTTCATGGAGTCCGTCGGCGGCACCGCGATGCCCAAGTTCGGCTGGACCGATGTCTCCCGCTTCAGCGCCCTCGGCGTCCCGGCCGTCAACTACGGTCCCGGTTACTCCCTGCTCGCGCACAAGAAGGACGAGCGGGTCGAGGTCGACCGCATCCTGCACTGCGAGGAGCGGCTGCGCTCCTGGCTGACGGCCTGACCCGGGCGGGCGCCGGCCGCGGGACCGGCCGCCGACCGATCGCATACGGGCCGAATTCTCCTGCGCTTCACGTCCGTAGATCTAGGCTGAACCGGCAAGCGATCTGTCTGCGGAGGGAGCACATCATGGTCAACCCCGAGGGTGAGCCGGCCATGGAGGAGCAGCGGCTGGGCCCCGTACTGCGCCGTCACGACCAGGTGCAGGCAGGCACGACGGACCAGCGGCTGCTGGACACCGAAGGTCCCTCCGAGTGGGTGCACACCGACCCCTGGCGCGTGATGCGCATCCAGGCGGAGTTCGTCGAGGGCTTCGGGGCGCTCGCCGAGCTGGGCCCGGCCGTCAGCGTCTTCGGCTCGGCCCGTACCCCGCGGGACTCCAAGGAGTACGACGTCGGGGTGCGGCTCGGACACGCCCTGGTCGACGCCGGGTTCGCGGTGATCACCGGTGGCGGTCCCGGCGCCATGGAGGCCGCCAACAAGGGCGCCAACGAGGCCGGCGGGGTCTCCGTCGGCCTCGGCATCGAGCTGCCCTTCGAGCAGGGCATCAACGAGTATGTGAACCTCGGCGTCGACTTCCGCTACTTCTTCGTCCGCAAGACCTGCTTCGTGAAGTACGCCCGCGGGTTCGTGGTGCTGCCCGGCGGGCTCGGCACCCTGGACGAGCTCTTCGAGGCGCTCACCCTCGTCCAGACCCGCAAGGTCACCCGCTTCCCGATCGTGCTGTTCGGCACGTCCTACTGGAGCGGACTGGTCGACTGGCTGCGCGACACCCTCATCGCCGAGGGCAAGGCATCCCCGCACGACCTGGAACTCTTCCACCTCAGCGATGACGTCGACGAGGCGGTCGCGCTGGTGACCAAGGAGACCGGGGTGTAGGGCCTGTCCGATGGGTCAGGGTCGGAAAGGCCCTGGCCGCGCCGGGCCTCAGGCCAGCCCCCGGCGGGCTACCGCCGGGGGCCGGTGGCCGGCGATCGAGGCCACCATGTCCAGCACCTGCCGGGTCTCGGCGACCTCGTGGACGCGGTAGACCTGCGCGCCCAGCCAGGCCGATACGGCGGTGGTCGCGAGGGTGCCCAGCACCCGTTCCTTGACCGGCTTGTCGAGGGTCTCGCCGACGAAGTCCTTGTTGGACAGCGAGACCAGCACCGGCCATCCGGTGGCCGTCATCTCGCCGAGCCGGCGGGTCGCCTCCAGGCTGTGCCGGGTGTTCTTCCCGAAGTCATGCCCCGGATCGATCATGATCGCGTCGCGCCGGACGCCCAACTCCACCGCCCGCTCCGCCAGCCCGAGCGTCACCCGCAGAATGTCGGCCATCACGTCCTCGTACGTCACCCGGTGCGGGCGGGTGCGCGGCTCGGCGCCGCCCGCATGCGTACACACCAGGCCGGCGCCGTACCGCGCCGCCACCTCGGCCAGCCGCGGATCGACCCCGCCCCAGGCGTCGTTGAGCAGATCCGCGCCGGCCTCGCAGACCGCCTCGCCGACGTCGTGCCGCCAGGTGTCGACGCTGATCACCACATCGGGGTGGCGCCGGCGCACCTCGGCCACGAACCCGACCGTGCGGCGCGCCTCCTCCTCGGCGCTGACCTCCTCGCCGGGACCGGCCTTGACCCCGCCGACGTCGATGATCGCGGCGCCCTCGGCCACCGCCTGCTCGACGCGGGCGAGCGCCGGCTCGTCGCGGAATGTGGCGCCCTGGTCGTAGAAGGAGTCCGGGGTCCTGTTGACGATCGCCATGATCACCGGCTCGTGTGCACCGAACTCGCGATTCCCCAGCCGCAGCATTCCTTGACTCCCTCTCCGTGTTCCGCCAGCGACCCTAACTGTCACACCCTCATGGCACGATCAGTGCAGACGCATAGTTCGGGGAGTTGGTCGTGTTCTGGTTCTTGCTGATCGCGATGGTCGTGGTCGTGGCCGCGGTCACGCTCGTTGTCGTCGGCGGCGGCGACGGCGTTGACGGCGGCGGACTGCGGGACTCCCAGCCGGACCGGCTGTACGACCCGCTGCCCGACGACCGCCCGCTGGGGCGCGCCGATCTGGACGCCGTCCGCTTCCCGGTGGCCGTCCGCGGCTATCGGATGGTCGAGGTCGACGATGTCCTGGACCGGCTGGGCGCCGAACTGGCCGAGCGGGATTCCCGGATCGCGGAGCTGGAGGCGGCGCTGGCAGGGGCGCATGCGGCGGCCATGGGTGCCCCGGGTCTCCTCCAGGACACCCGGCCGGGCCCCGCTCCAGCGGACGATGTCAGGCCCGCGACCGGCCCCGTGGAAGACGCGCGGCCCGGTGCCCCGGAGGCGTCCGACAAGCGCGAAGGCGAGGGGCCGGCATGAGCGGCGTGTCAACGGCTCCCGACGGCGTCCCCCGCTGCCCCTGGGGGATGGAGTCGGCGCAGATGGCCGACTACCGGGCGTACCACGACACCGAATGGGGCCTGCCGGTCCATGGCGACGACGCCCTCTTCGAGCGGATGAGCCTGGAGGCGTTCCAGTCCGGGCTGTCCTGGATCACGATCCTGCGGCGCCGCCCCGGCTTCCGCGCCGCGTTCGCCGGGTTCCGGATCCCGGAGGTGGCCCGGTTCACGGACGCGGACGCCGAGCGGCTGCTCGGCGACCCCGGCATCATCCGCAACCGCGCCAAGATCGCCGCGACGATCAACAACGCCAAGGTCGCCGCCGCGCTGGCCCCGGGTGAGCTCGACGACCTGATCTGGTCCTACGCCCCGGACCGGGCCGCCCGCCCGGTGCCGCGCGCCCTCAGCGATCTCCAGCCGGTCACGGCGGAGTCGACGGCGCTCGCCAAGGACCTCAAGAAGCGCGGCTTCCGCTTCGTCGGCCCGACGACGGCGTACGCCATGATGCAGGCGTGCGGCCTGGTCAACGACCATCTCGCGGACTGTCATGTGCGCGATGCGGTGGAGGCCGCGGCGGCGTAGGTGCGCGAGGCGCGCGTGATCGCTTACGTGCACCCCCACCGGTCTTCCCCACACACAACGGGAGGGGCCGGACCGCAGGACGGAGTCCGGAGGTCCGGAACCGCACCCGACAGCCCCGCGCAGCGGCAACAGCCCGCCGCAGGCGCAACGGTGGGACAGCCGGAAAACGCGGCTCAGGCAAAGCGCAGCGGACGGCCCGCCGCAGGCGCAACGGCGACAAACCCCCACGGCGGGACAGCCAAAGACGCGGCTCAGGCAAAGCGCAGCGGACCGGCCCGCCGCAGGCGCAACGGTGGGACAGCCGGAAACGCGGCTCAGGCAAAGCGCAGCGGACCGGCGGGACAGCCGAAAACGGCGAGCACCAAGTCGGCTCAGGCAAAGCGCAGCGAACTCGCTCAGCGCCCGAGGAAGACCGGCCTCTCCTTCTTCACGAACGCCTCCACCGCGATGTGGTGGTCCTCCGACGCCCCGGCCCGCGCCTGCAACTCGTCCTCCTTGCCGAGGGTCTCGGCGAGCGAGTGCCCCGCACCGTGGGCGAGCGACTCCTTGATCGCGGCGTAGGCGGCGGTCGGGCCCTGCGCCAGCTTGCGGGCGACGGCCGCGGCCGTCTCGGCCAGCTCGTCCGCCGGGACGACCTTGTTGGCGATCCCGAGGTCGTACGCCTCCTGGGCGCTGACATTGCGCGGGAAGAGCAGCAGATCGGCGGCCCGGCCGTGGCCGATCAGCCGGGGCAGCGTCCAGGACACCCCGGAGTCGGCGGTCAGCGCGACACCGGCGAACGAGGTGTTGAAGGACGCGGAGTCGGCGACGACCCGGTAGTCGGCGGCCAGGGCGAAGCCCGCACCGGCGCCCGCGGCGACACCGTTGACGCCCGCGACCACCGGCTTGGGCATCTCGGTCAGCGCCGTGACGATGGGGTTGTAGTGCTCGCGCACGGTGGTCATCGTGCTGCCCGAGCCGTTCGCCCGGTCCTCGGCCAGCAGGCCGATGTGCTCCTTGAGGTCTTGTCCGACGCAGAAGGCGCGCCCGGTGGCGGTCAACAGAACGGCGCGTACGGCCGGATCGGCGGCGGCCTCCTGAAGCGTGTCCCGCAGCGCCACCTTCGCCTCGATGTTCAGCGCGTTCATCGCGTCCGGGCGGTTCAGGGTGATCGTCGCGAGTCCGTCGGTCAGGTCGTAGAGCACGGTGTCGGCCATAGTGAGGGTCCCCTCCGTCGCAGCTCCGACTGCCCGGTAATGGCAGCCAGCGCTCAGGATGCCGGAGATCATCAGCCGCCGGCATGTGACGTACATCAAAGAATGAGGGTGGGGCGGGAGTGTGCGAGTGGCGAAGTATCGCAGCCCGCTCCCCGAATTGAGTGGTTTTGGGAGAGCGCGTTGCAGAAGGGATGCCGTCCGATGTTGGTCATCGGGTCGTTCGATGCGGGATAATGGCTTGGAAGCAATGTGTTCGATGCCGGTGACACCTGGGTTGTCGGCTGCGATGAGCTGGTTTCAGGAAGGGGAACGAGCATGGCGGCCATGAAGCCGCGGACGGGCGACGGCCCGCTCGAGGTGACCAAGGAGGGGCGGGGCATCGTCATGCGCGTTCCGCTCGAAGGCGGCGGGCGACTGGTCGTCGAGCTGACACCCGACGAAGCCAAGGCCCTGGGTGAGGCCCTGGAAAAGGTCACCGTCTAAACGAGGGCGGAACAACCGCTGCGGTTTCCCGGGGACTGATCCCCGGTACCCCCCAGCCGAGTACCCCGGCCCCGGCAGGCGGCGCGCAGAATCTGCGCGCCGTGTGCCGGGGCCGTTTCGTTGCAGGTCGTGTGGGGTTGCAGGTCGTGTGGGTCAGCCGCGCTTGACCGCGCAGAGCAGCCCGTCGCCGACCGGCAGCAGGGACGGCACCAGTGCGGTGCTCTCCCGTATGGCCCGCAGCAGTTCCCGCAGCCGCAGCACCTCCGCCGGCTGCACCGCGGAGTCGACCGTACGGCCGTCCGCGAAGACGCCCTCGAAGCACACCAGGCCGCCGGGTCGTAGCAGACGCAACGATTCAGCGAGGTACTCCAGGCACTCCATCAGGTCCCCGTCGCAGAAGACGAGGTCGTAACCGCCGTCGGCGAGCCGGGGGAGTACGTCCAGCGCCCGGCCGGGGATGAAGCGCGCCCGGTTGCCGGCGAAGCCCGCCTCGCGGAACGCCTGCCGGGCGAAGGCCTGCCGCTCCGGTTCGAGATCGACGGTGGTCAGCACCCCGTCGGGCCGCATTCCGTGCAGGAGGTAGATGCCCGACACGCCCGTGCCGGTGCCGATCTCGGCGACCGCTTTGGCGTCCGCGGTGGCGGCGAGCAGGCGCAGGGCGGCGCCGGTGCCGGTCGACACCGTACGGATGCCCGCCTCCCGGGCGCGGTCCCGGGACCAGCGCAGGGCGACGTCGGTGGTGCCGTCGATGGGCCCGGCGCCGTACGCCTCGGCGAATGCCAAGCTCGTCTGCCGGTTGCCGGTAATGGCCCTCTCCTGTCCCCGTAGTTGACGCAACCGTGACTGTATCCGCTGTCTGCGGGAACCCGCAGATGGGACCGGGCGTTAATAAGGGGTAGGGGGAAGAGCGGGGGGATGCACCGGTGAAGACCGCGCGAGACATGCGGCAAGACCAGAAGCAGCACCAAATGCAGGTCAAAACTGCTTATCCGGAGCTAACGGGCGAGGTGGATATGGTAGGGGCTCTACTGGACACCACCAGAGCCACCAGGGGAGGTGCGGCTGCGGCAGGTGACCGAAGAGCGCGCAGGCGCTTGAGAAGGTCGTCCGCTGAGCCGAAATCCGTGACAAACACCGCTGACAGTCTCCGCACCACCAACTCCGCAACGACCGCGACCTTCGCCTCAGACGCGGATGCCCAGGCGTGGACTCCGCCCACCTGGGAGGAGATCGTCAGCACCCACAGTGCACGGGTCTACCGTCTCGCCTACCGCCTCAGCGGCAATCAGCACGACGCCGAGGACATCACCCAAGAGGTCTTCGTCCGCGTCTTCAGGTCGCTGTCGTCCTACACCCCCGGCACCTTCGAGGGCTGGCTGCACCGCATCACGACCAACCTCTTCCTGGACATGGTCCGCCGCCGCCAGCGCATCCGCTTCGACGCGCTCGGTGACGACGCGGACGAGAAGCTGCCCAGCAACGAGCCGGAACCGCAGGAACACTTCGACGACACCCACTTCGACGCCGATGTGCAGCAGGCGCTGGACGGTCTCGCGCCCGAGTTCCGCGCCGCCGTCGTCCTCTGCGACATCGAGGGCCTGTCGTACGAAGAGATCGCCGCCACCCTCGGTGTCAAGCTCGGCACGGTCCGCAGCCGGATCCACCGCGGCCGGTCGCATCTGCGCAAGGCGCTCAAGCACCGTTCCCCGGCGGCGCGCGCCGAAGAGCGCGAGCAGCAGCGGTCGCTTGTGATGTCCACCGGGGAGGTAGGAATCGCGTGAGCGGTATGGGCGGTGTGTCCCCCGCCGAGCAGCATCTCGGCGACCGCCTCGCGGCCCTGGTCGACGGCGAGTTGGGGCATGATGCGCGCGAGCGGGTGCTCGCGCATCTCGCGACGTGCGGAAAATGCAAGGCAGAGGCCGACGCCCAGCGCCGGCTGAAGAGCATGTTCGCCGAAACGGCGCCTCCCGGTCCCTCCGAGGGGCTGCTGGCGCGCCTCCAAGGGCTGCCCGGCGGTGATCCGGACGGTCCCGGCAGCCGGCTCGGCAACGGCGGCTTCGGGCACGGTGACTATGTCCGCGGCGGTGGCCCCTTCGGCTATGTCCCCTCCGGCAACCACGGCGCCCACGCCATGTCCGGTGTCCCCGTGCAGCCGCGGCCGCGTGGCTTCCGGGTCCATGAGGCCGAGCGGCCCGCGACGCAGCGGCGCAGGCTGGCCTTCGCGGCGGCCGGCGCGGTCTCCCTCGCGGCCTTCGCGCTCGGCGGCGCCCTCCCGCTGGAAGCCGCGGTCGAGACGCCCGGCGGGCGCGGCGAAGGTACCGGCACCGCCGTCACCCCGCTCGGCGCCACCCCGGCGGCCGGCAGCGGTTCGCTGCCCCACGTCAACGACTTCCTCGCGTCGTCGAACTCCCGGCCCGGACCGCTGACCGGCGGCCCGGCGGCGGCCCCCGGCGCGATGGGTCCGTACGCACCCGGCGCGGCGACACCGCCGCGCTCGGCTTCGGCGCTCAACCCGGCCGCAGCACGTTTCGGCCTGTCGCCCTTGATAGCCGTGACCGGCCCGGCACCGGGGTATCGCTTCACGCCGGTGGCCGCCGAGGCGGGCAGGAATCCCACCGGCCACCACCTTCCCCCGCTCCCCCCGCTGGAGCCCAAGCGGCCGCTGGCCGGCTCCGTGGCCCCGTCCGGCGCCGCCGGCCAGGGCACAACCTCGGCCTCGCGCTGACCGGCCCCTGCGCAGGCCCGCGCCGAACTGATTGAATCGCAGTGGGCGGCGCACCCCTGTGCGGGGGCGCGGGCCGCGAGGTGGCGGTGGCCCGCGTGTGACCGCGGGCGAAATATGGGGAGAGCATGGACGACGGTAAGGCCGCCGGGCCGAAGCTGAAGTGGTGGAGCCGCCCGGGACGTACCCCGGGCACCGAACCGTCCGCCGAGGCCGGCCCGCACGCACCAGTGCCCCCCGCGGACACCACGGCAGACGGCCCGGCGCCCGGTATCTCCGCCATGCAGGGGGTGAACGGCGCAGCTGGGCAGGATGCGTCGGCCGGGCCGATCGACCCGGCCCGGCCGGATGAGGCGGATGACTCGGGTGACTGGACGGTTCGTCCGCCGGAGCGGAGGCCGAGCGAGGGCGCGGTGGCGGGGGCGTCCGGTGCGGCCGAGCCGTACGGTGCGGCCGGGACGTCCGACGCCACCGGAGCAGTCGAAGCGAGCACGGCGACCATGACGACCGAAGCGGCCGAAGCAAGCACAGCACCTGCAGCAACTGACGTGGCCGATCGCATCGTTGAGCGGCAGGACGGGATATCGGGCGGCGCCCCGGAGGCGGCGCGCTCCGAGGCCGTTGCCGCGGCACCGGCCGCCGATCGCGTCGCCGCTTCGACGGTGACGCTCGGCCAGGTGGCCGTCGGCGCACGGGACGAGGCCATGACCGGTCCGCGGGCCGAGGCGTCCGGTGGGGCACCGCCCCGGCAGCCGCTGCATCCCGAGGACCCGTACGGCACGCCTCCGTACGGCGGCCCCGGCCCGTGGGCGCCCGCACCGCCGGTACAGCGGCCGGTGCCGACCCCCGCACATGGCACCAGGCTCCCTCCCCCAGCTACCGCTGGGAGGTGCCCCCAGTCCGCCGGACAGATGCCCGCTTACGGCGCACCGGCCCCGGCCGCGCCGGGCGCCATGCCCCCGCAGGCGCCGATGCCCGGCGCGCCCTATCCGAGCCCGCCGCAGCCGCCGGCCGGCCCGCAGGGCTCGGACGGCATCGTCGGCGGCCCCCTCGCACCACCGGCTGTTCCCGCGCCGCGCCCCGACGACCGTTCCCCGGCCCCGCACGGCGGCGACCAGCAGCACCCGGCCGGTACGGCGCACCCCCGGCCGACCGAGCAGACCGGCTCCCACCAGCCGGATCTGCGGAAGCCGGACGACACACAGGCCACCGCCCAAGACGCCGCGGACGGTGCGTTCGTCCCGCACCCGGGTGCCGGCGGCCCCCGGTCCGCCGGCACGCGCACGGCGTCGTTCGCCACGCAGCCACAGGCACAGCCGCAGACCCACTCCGGTATGCCCACCCCCGGAAGCGGCCCCGGAAACGCCCCTGCCCCCCACGGTGCATGGCAGCAGTACGACCCCTGGAGCGCGCCCCAGCACGGCGGCCCCGTCGTGCCCGCGCCGTCCACCGAGCGGGGCGGCCGCCGTGGTCCGCTGGTGGTCGGTGCGGTGGTGCTCGCGCTGCTCGCGGGCGGCGTAGGCGGCGGGATCGGCGCGTACATCGAACGCAACGGCGGCCTCAGCGACATCAGGCTGCCGCAGGCCGACGGCGAGCAGGGGAACCGAAACCCCGAGAGCGTCGCCGGGATCGCGCAGACCGCGCTGCCCGGTGTGGTCACCATCCACGTACGCGGCAACGCCGAACAGGGCACCGGCACCGGCTTCGTCCTCGACCGGCAGGGCCACATCCTCACCAACAACCATGTCGTCGAACCGGCCGGTGACGGCGGCGAGATCTCGGTGACGTTCAGCGGCGGCCAGACAGCCAAGGCGAAGGTCGTCGGCCGCGACGGCGGCTATGACCTCGCGGTCATCCAGGTCGAGGGCGTCACGGGCCTGCGGCCGCTCACCCTCGGCAACTCCGACGCGGTACGGGTCGGCGACCCGGTCGTGGCGATCGGCGCACCGTACGACCTCGCCAACACCGTCACCGCCGGCATCATCAGCGCCAAGCAGCGCCCGATCACCGCGGGCGGCGAGAAGGGCGACGGCAGCGATGTGTCGTATGTGGACGCGCTGCAGACCGACGCGCCCATCAACCCGGGCAATTCCGGTGGCCCCCTGGTGGACGGCAAGGCCCGGGTGATCGGCATCAACAGCGCCATCCGGGCGGCCGACAGCGGCAGCGGACTCGACGAGGGCGGCGGCAGCCAGGGCGGCAGCATAGGGCTGGGCTTCGCCATCCCGATCAACCAGGCCAAGCGGGTGGCCGAGGAGCTGATCAACACCGGTCGGGCGACGCATCCGGTGATAGGCGTCAGCCTGGAGATGGAGTACGCCGGCGACGGCGCGCGGGTCAGCGAGCGCAGCAAGGGCGGCGCGTCGCCGGTCACTCCCGGGGGCGCGGGCGCGAAGGCCGGGATCAAGGCCGGCGATGTGATCACCAAGGTGGACGGCGTTCCGGTGCACAGCGGCGAGGAGCTGATTGTGAAGATCCGCAGCCACCGGCCGGGTGACAGCCTTCAGGTGACCCTCCGACGGGACGGGAAGGAGCGCACCCTGCGGCTCACACTGGGCTCGTCCAGCACGGGCTGATCGTTTGCACGGTGTTGGCGCGGGTGACTCCCACCCGACGTATCGGGCCAGGTACCGTGATAGTCGGCCTGGCCCCTTTATCCATCCAGGACCTGACCTGACCCGGCCGCGGATATCCAAGGAGCTGCAAGGTGTTCTTCGACATAGGACCCCTAGAGCTGGTCGCGCTAGTGATCCTTGCCGTGCTCATCTTCGGTCCGGACAAGCTGCCCAAGGTCATCCAGGACGTGATGGGCTTCATCCGCAAGGTGCGGGCTTTCTCGGACAGCGCCAAGGAGGACATCCGGAGCGAGCTGGGCCCGGAGTTCAAGGACTTCGAGTTCGATGACCTCAAGCCGAAGAACTTCGTGCGCAAGCACGTCCTGGAGAAGGACGAGTACGGCCTCAAGGACCTGCAGGAGATCCGGGACGGCTTCGACCTGAAGAAGGAGATGGCCGAGGTCACGGACGCCGTGCACGGCCGCGACAGCGTCTCGTCCGCCGGGTCCTCGGACGGCTCGGCGTCGCCGAATCTCTCCAAGGAGTCCCCCGCCGCCTCCGGCGGCCCCGACCTGGTCAAGAAGACCGGCGGTACGGCGTCCGGTGATCGTCCGCCGTTCGACGCCGACGCCACCTGATATTCCCATATGCCCGGCTGTGTTGCGCCCTAGGGCTATGCTCCCGGTGTCCGGGGTGAGGTCGTCCGAGGGGGGCGGGCCGCCCACGACGCAGGGCAATGAGGAGGCTCCGCGCAGATGGAGACGACGAGTCCGACAGTGGAACGAGGTGTGTCCGCCGGCGTCGGCCGGAAGGTCGACGGCTATCTGCTGGCAGCGTTCCCGTGGTACGGCCTCGATGAGGCGTTCACCGGATCACGCTGGTTGATGCAGGTCGGCACGGCCGCGGATGGAACCGTCGAGCACGGTGCCACGGGGCATGGCGAGGAGCCCACGATAAAGGTGGAGACGGCCCAGGGCACCGACCGCTTCGCGGTCGTGGTGACGGTCGCCAGCCGCCCCGTACGGCGTAGCGCCGACGGCACCGGAGTACTGGAGGCCACCTCGGTCTCGACGGCCGCCTGGCTCGCCGGGGCCGGGCTGCTCTCGCAGACCTGGCCGTCCCAGATGGACCGGTCGCTGCGCCAGGACTGGCTGGACCAGCAGACCATGCTGGCCTGGGAGCTGGCGGACGATCTCGACGGCGAGAGCTGGAGCGAGCTGACGCTGCCGGTGGACGGCGTGCCGACGCCGTTCCGCTACCGCGAGTCCGAGTACGGCTGGGTGCTGGCCGGTTCGGCGAGCGAAGGGCCCGACGGCGTGCACATCGGCGCGTACGGGCGCGGTATGAGCGCCTACGGCCTGGGCTTTGCCGTCGTCAAGGACATCACCGCGTACGAGACCTGACCGGCGCTGTCGGCCGGTGCCGGAGATCAGGGCACCGGCCTCGCCTACACAGCCTGGGCTTCTCGGTGGTCGAGGACCGCGCGGCGTATGAGGGCCGACCGGCGCGGGAGACCCGGCGAGCTCCGTCATCCGCGTACCCGGCACCACCGCCATGCGCGTAAAAAGCGCCGTAGAAACGTCGAGGGGGCGGACCCGTTACGGGCCCGCCCCCTCGACGTCTTCAGGGAGACCGGCTCCCCGTCCCTCAGAACTTGTTGCGCGGTGTGATCCCCAGCGACATGCCCGACAGGCCGCGCTGGCGGCCGCCGAGCTTGCCCGCGATGGCGCGGATCGCCGAGCCGGCGGGGGAGTCGGGGTCGGTGAGCACGACCGGCTTGCCCTCGTCGCCGCCCTCGCGGAGGCGGACGTCGATCGGGATCTGGCCGAGCACCGGGACCTGCGCGCCGGTCGTCTTCGTCAGGCCCTCGGCGACCCGCTCGCCGCCACCCGTGCCGAAGACATCGACCATCTCGTCGCAGTGCGGGCAGGGCAGCCCGGACATGTTCTCCACCACGCCGACGATCTTCTGGTGAGTCTGCACGGCGATCGAACCGGCCCGCTCGGCGACCTCGGCAGCGGCCTGCTGCGGGGTGGTGACGACCAGGATCTCGGCGTTCGGCACCAGCTGGGCAACGGAGATCGCGATATCGCCGGTGCCCGGGGGCAGGTCCAGGAGGAGGACGTCCAGGTCGCCCCAGTAGACGTCGGCGAGGAACTGCTGGAGCGCGCGGTGCAGCATCGGGCCGCGCCAGACGACGGGCGCGTTGCCGGGGGTGAACATGCCGATCGAGATGACCTTCACGCCGTTCGCCGACGGCGGCATGATCATGTTCTCGACCTGGGTGGGCTTGCCGTAGGCGCCCAGCATCCGGGGGACGGAGTGGCCGTAGATGTCGGCGTCCACGACACCGACCTTCAGGCCGTCCGCCGCCATCGCCGCGGCGAGGTTGACCGTCACCGACGACTTGCCGACGCCGCCCTTGCCGGACGCGACGGCGTACACCCGGGTCAGCGAACCGGGCTGGGCGAACGGCACCTCGCGCTCGGCCGTGCCGCCGCGCAGTGACGTCGCCAGCTCCTTGCGCTGCTCGTCGCTCATCACGTCGAGGTCGACCTTGACGCCGGTCACGCCCTCGACCCGGGAGACGGCCTCGCGCACGCTGTTGGTGATCGTCTCGCGCATCGGGCAGCCGGAGACGGTGAGGTAGACCACGACCGCCACCGCGCCGTCCGCCGCGATGTCCACCGATTTGACCATCCCCAGGTCGGTGATGGGGCGGTGGATCTCGGGGTCGTTCACCGTCGCGAGCGCGGCGCGGATCGCGTCCTCGCTCGGCGAGGTGCCTTGGGGCGTGTCGGTAGCCATGACCCGATGGTACGGCTGATGAGGCGGCCTCCGGAAAGGTCGTCAGCGGTCGCGTTCGTCACTCTCCGCTTCGACCATGTGCCGCAGCTCCAGGTCCCGCATCAGATCCTCCAGCTCGGAGCGGATCCAGTCGCGGGTGGCGACCTCGCCCAGGCCCATCCGCAGCGCCGCGATCTCCCGGGTCAGATACTCGGTGTCCGCGATGGAGCGCTCGTTCTGCTTGCGCTCCTGCTCCTGGGTGACCCGGTCGCGGTCGGCCTGCCGGTTCTGCGCCAGCAGGATCAGCGGCGCCGCGTACGACGCCTGCAGCGACAGCGCCAGCGTCAGGAAGATGAACGGGTAGTCGTCGAACTTCACGCTGCTGGGCGCGAAGATGTTCCAGCCGATCCACACGATGATCGTGAACGTCATCCAGACGATGAACCGGCCGGTCCCCAGGAAGCGGGCGATCTTCTCCGACAGCCGCCCGAACGCCTCCGGGTCGTACTCCGGCCAGAACGAGCGGCGCGGTGCGCGCGGCTGGTCGAGGCGCACCCGGGGCCGCTCGGAGGCGCCGTGACGCAGTGCCGTGGAGCCATGGGCCCGTGACCGGTCCCTGCCGCTCTCCCGCTCCTCAGCGCCCATGACCGGCCTTCCCGGGGTACCCCGCGCTCACCCCGGCCGTGGCCTCGCCGAGCATCTCCCGCTCCCGCCAGTCGTCCGGCAGCAGATGGTCCAGCACGTCATCGACGGTGACCGCGCCGAGCAGTGACCCGCTCTCGTCCACGACGGGCGCGGAGACCATGTTGTACGTCGCCAGATAGCTGGTCAGCTCGGGCAGCGGGGTGTCCGGCCGCAGGGCCGGCAGATCGGTGTCGGCGATCGAGCTGACGAGAGTGAACGGCGGGTCGCGCAGCAGCCGTTGGAAGTGCACCAGGCCCAGGTACTTGCCGGTGGGGGTCTCGTCGGGCGGCCGGCAGACATACACCTGGGCGGCGAGCGAGGGGGACAGGTCCGGGTCGCGGACCCGGGCCAGCGCGTCCGCGACCGTCGCGTCCGGGCGCAGCACGATCGGCTCGGTGGTCATCAGACCGCCCGCCGTGCGCTCCTCGTAGGCCATCAGCCGCCGGACGTCCGCGGCCTCCTCCGGCCGCATCAGGGCCAGCAGCCGCTCCTTCTCCTCCTCCGGCAGCTCCGAGAGCAGATCGGCGGCGTCGTCCGGGTCCATCGCCTCCAGGACGTCGGCGGCCCGCTCCTCCTTCAGCTTGCCGATGATCTCGATCTGGTCGTCCTCCGGCAGCTCCTCCAGGACGTCCGCGAGCCGGTCGTCGGCGAGCGCAGCGGCGACCTCGGCACGCCGCTTGGGGGAGAGGTGGTGCAGTACGCCCGCGAGGTCGGCCGGCCGCAGCTGTTCGAAGGTGGCCAGCAGATTCTCCGCGCCCTGGCCGTGCTCCTCCCGGGAGAAGCCGGTCACCGCCGACCACTCCACGGTCAGGGCCTCCCCCTTGCGGCGCAGCGCGCCGCCCTTGCCCTTGCGGACGAAGACCTTGTCGATCTCCCAGTCGCGGCGGGCCGGCAGCTGGGTGATGCCGATGTCGAGGACGGTGACCTCCTCGCCGGTCTCCACCAGTCGCACCCGCCGGTCCAGCAGCTCGCCGAGCACCAGGGTCTCGGACGCCCGCTGTTCGAAGCGCCGCATGTTGACCACGCCGGTGGTGATGACCTGGCCGGACTCCACGCCGGTCACCCGTGTCATGGGCAGAAAGATCCGGCGTCTGCTGACCACCTCGACGACGAGGCCGAGCAGCCGCGGCGGGCGGGCGCCGACCCGGAGCATCGCGACGAGGTCCCGGAGGCGGCCGACCTGGTCGCCGTTGGGGTCGAAGACGGCGATGCCGGAGAGATGGGAGACGAACACCCGGGGGGTCACCACTGCCATGCAGAGCGCCTCCCTTTACACCGTTCCGCTTGTCCTGTTCTGCCCTGAATACGGCCTCGATCCGGGTTCAGGCTAACGCGCCGGGGTCGGCGCCGCTTCGGGGAGAACGGCCGTATGGCGTCCGCTGCACGCCCCGCCGGAAACCGGGCACGTGCCCGGGTACGCTGCCGTACTGCTGACGAGGTCACCCGCATCAGGAGGCAGAGCCGACGTGACTGCAATCCCCTCGGGGACGAGCCCCCGACCCTTGGCCGGACCCCGTCGCACGGGACGGGCGGCGCTTGTGGGGGCGGTGTGCGCGGCGCTGGCCGCGGTACTGGCGGGCTGTGGCGCCGAGGAGGACCCGGACGCCGGCACCAACGGGGTGGGAAAGCTGCCGGCCAAGAAGATCGAGGCCAAGGCGATGGCGGCGGCGAAGCGTGCTGAAACGGTCCGGCTCTCCGGCAATGTCGTCAGCCAGGGCCGCACCTACAAGCTCGACATGCGGCTCGCGAAGGACGGCGCGAAGGGCGAGCTGACCACGAAGGCGGCCGCGTTCCAGCTGCTGCGGGTCGGCAACGCGCTCTACCTGAAGGCGGACGCGGCCTTCTGGGCCGGCGAGAAGGGCGGCAAGTCCGGCACGCCCGACGAGGCCGCCGCGGCGAAACTCGGCGGCAAGTACGTCAAGGTGCCCTCCGCGGACCCCGTCTACAAGCGCTTCAGCGGCTTCACGGACAAGGACGTGCTGCTCAGCAGCCTGCTCGGACTGCACGGCAAGCTGACGGCCGGCGGGCGCGGCGACGTCGACGGAGTCCGCACCGTCCGGCTCTCCGGGGGCGCGGGCTCCGGCGGCACCCTGGATGTCTCCCTGGAGGGCACGCCGTACCCGCTGCGGTTCAAGCGCGCAGGTGGCGCGGGCGTGGTCCGGCTCGACGACTGGGGCAAGTCCGTGGACCTCAAGGCCCCGGCCAAGGACCAGGTCGTCGACTACGGGCAGAAGATCTCGGGCAACGGGTAGCGGCGCCGGGCGCCTGCCTCGACCCGTACGGCCCTTCGGTCCTTCAGCCCTTGCGGCCCCGACGCAGCAGCTTCGGCAGCGCGGCGGGGGCGGGCCGCCGGGTGGTGGCGGGCGTCGGCAGCGGCGGTACGGCGTGTGAGCCGTCCGGCATGGCACCCGGGCGCTGCTCGGCCGCGCCGGTCGGCTCCAGCCGCAGTACCCGGCACTCGCGCGCCCAGCGCTCGGTGATGGTGTCCGCGTCCGGCGCGTTGAGCCGCTTGCCCTTCAGCTCGTCGACCGCGGCCCGCCAGGCCTCGCCCTCCGGCGCCAGCTCGCTGACCCGGGCCTGCCAGGCGATCAGCCGGCCGCCCTTGTCCTTGCTGCGTACGGTGACCGTCGCCAGGCCGCCGTCGGTGAGCCCGAGGTCGGCGAGCGGCTGCTCCCCGGCACCGTCCCCGACCAGGCAGGCGGCGCCGTCATGCCACAGATGCCACAGCGCACGCGACGGGCCCGAAGCGCCCCGCACCCAGATAAGGCCGGACTTCTTCGTGGCCTCTTCGATGAGCGCCCGATCCTGCAGGGCCTGCGACACGGTCTCCGTCATACGGCTCAGCCTAATGGGCGGCGCCGGCACGGCCCGGGGCGGTGCGGGTCGCTCAGCGGCTGACGGCGCGCGCGAATCCGGCGATCTTCCGCGGGCAGGCCCGTATCTCACGGTTGAACCGGCCTTCGTGCCGAGATCGCCGCCACTCCTCGTCCTCGACGCCCGGATGCCGCGCGTGCTCGCAGGGGGCGCCCCCGACGGCACGCTCGACCCCGGCCGGCACCTCCACCACCCGGGCCTCCGCCGCCGCGTCCGGGCGGGCCCAGACGACGTGCGCTACCGGCCGCGATCCCTGTTCCACGCTGTCCTTGCTCCGAGGATGGCACGAGGGTCCGACAACGCCTCCGGGCAACCATCCCTGACGCTCCATCAGGTAACGCAGGTCGCTTCCCGAGCCGACTCCGCCACCGCTCCCGGCGTCACAGCCACCCGTTGCGCTTGAACCCGCGGTGGATCCCGAAGCAGATGGCCGCCGTCATCAGCAGCACCGCCGGGTAGCCGTACTTCCACCGGAGTTCCGGCATGTAGTCGAAGTTCATGCCGTAGACGCCGGCGATCATCGTCGGTACGGCGAAGATCGCCGCCCATGCCGTGATCTTGCGCATGTCCTCGTTCTGCGCGACGGTCGCCTGCGCGAGATTGGCCTGCAGGATGGAGTTGAGCAGGTCGTCGAAGGACAGCACCTGCTCATTGACCCGCGCCAGGTGGTCGGCGACGTCCCGGAAGTACTTCTGGATGTCGGAGTCGACCAGCCGCATCGGCCGCTCGCTCAGCAGCTGCATCGGCCGCAGCAGCGGCGACACCGCGCGCTTGAACTCCAGTACCTCGCGCTTGAGTTGGTAGATCCGCCCGGCGTCGCCGCCCTTGGCGCCCTTGGTCCCGGGGCTCTTGCCGTTGCTGCCCGAGCTGAAGACGTCGATCTCCACCTCGTCGATGTCGTCCTGGACCGCACCGGCAACCGCGATATAGCTGTCGACCACCTGGTCGGCGATGGCGTGCAGCACCGCGGACGGGCCCTTGGCCAGGAGTTCCGGGTCGTCCTGGAGCCGGTGCCGCAGGGCGCGCAGCGAGCCCTGTCCGCCGTGCCGCACCGTCACGATGAAGTCCCGGCCGGTGAAGCACATCACCTCGCCGGTCTCCACCACCTCACTGGTCGCGGTCAGCTCGGCGTGCTCCACGTAGTGGACCGTCTTGAAGACGGTGAAGAGGGTGTCGTCGTAGCGCTCCAGCTTGGGCCGCTGGTGGGCGTGCACGGCGTCCTCGACGGCCAGTGGGTGCAGCCCGAACTCCTGGGCGATACCGGCGAATTCGGCCTCGGTCGGCTCGTGCAGCCCGATCCAGGCGAAGCCGCCCTCGGCCCGCGCACTGGCCATCGCCTCGGCCGGGGTGACGTGCTCGCGGACCCGGCGGCCGTCGCGGTAGACGCCGCAGTCGACGATGGCGCTGTTCGGGCAGGCCGGTGCGGAGGTTTCGTAGCGGTACGGGGAGACGCCGCGCCGCCGGGACGGGCGGACGGCGGCGCGCAGGTCGCGGATCATCGACATGGGCAGGCTCCTTCACGGGCCGGCCGTCAGCTGCGGGCGCGGGGCGCAGCGCTGCCCGGAACGTGGACGTACGAGGCGTCGTTGGCCGTACGTCCGCAAAGCGGGCGGCGCTCCGTGCGGTGATACTGACGGCAGTTCGCAGAAAACACGGAACAAAGAGTCGAAGGCGCTCTTCCGTCATCTACATCCGGCGCAAAGGCGCTTCACGGGTTTCGCCGCTCAGCGGCGGGGTACGGAAGCTCTCGGATCAGGAGATTCGCTGCGCGAGGGGGATGACGGGAGAACTATCGGTACTGCACGGTCGACTCGGATCCACCGCAGCCCCACCTCCTCCGGCCGGTCCCCGTTGGGGGACGACGTCATTCCCTGACCAGACGGCAAGGCTATCAGCCGTCTGAAGCGTTACGGCGCCGTTTTGCCTGTTCGATACGAACAATGAGCGCGCCGCTCGCGGTCCTCCCGGACGGAGTCCGGGGGAGGCTCGTTGAGGGGCAGTGGCCGGGCGAGGGGCCGGCCTTATGCTCGCGGCATGTCTGACGTTCTTGAGCTGGTTGAAGCCCGGTTGCGTATGGCCCTGGGCGAGCCGGACGCGCGCGCTGCCGTCACGTTCCTCGGGACCGACCGTATCGAGGTGCTCCGCTTCGAGGGCAACGGGGTCATCCGCTACGCCACGCTCGGGATGTCCGCCCAGCCGATGGCCGACCCCACGGTCGTACTGGCCGACCCGCTCCGCGGCCCGCGCGCCGAGCTCCTGCTGTCCGTACGCGGTGGCCGCGCGGACACCGACAAGGTGCTGCGGCCGCTCGCCGTGCTCGCCGCGTCCCCGCAGGTCGAGGGCCTGATCGTGGCACCGGGAGCCGCGCTGGACGTGGGTGAGCCGCTGTGGCCGGGGGCGCCGTTCACCTCGGTGCTGGTCGCCGCGTCCGGTGGCCTGGTGGAGGACCTGGAGCTGGACGAGCCGATGGAGCCGGTCCGCTTTCTGCCGCTGCTGCCGATGACGCCCAATGAGGCCGCATGGAAGCGGGTGCACGGCGCCGACGCGCTGGAGGCGCGCTGGCTCCAGCACGGCACGGATCTGCGCGACCCGCTGCGCAAGGGCGTACCGCTCGACGACTGAGCGGCGCCCCTGGTGACGCGTCAGACACGTTCGCCCGTACGGCCCTTTCGGCCGGCGGGCGGAGGCCTCGCCCAACTGGAACGGGTCGACTTCGGTGCCGGTGCCGGTGCCGCTGCGCCGCATGCTGCTGGGTCCCCTTCCCGTTGCCGCTTCCGTACCCCTGATCGGGATCCGTCCCTGTGTGATCCCCAAGGCCGTTGGTGTTCGCGCATGGCAAGTTAGCTGGGCTAAATGGTGCTAGTCGCACCTAGTAATTCGTTGGGGAATACTTGGGGAATAGGGGTGAGAGTTGGCCGAGGGCGCGCGCGGGGGCGTGTTGTGGGGCACACCGGACGGGTGATCGTCCTTGACGCGACGGCAGCCCTGGAGGACCGTTGGTCCTTATGAGGGGCGAACCCAGTTGCCCGAAGTGCGGTGGCCGGGTGCGGGCGCCCGGTCTCTTTTCCGACTCCTGGCAGTGCGCCGTGCACGGTACCGTGCACCCACTCCAGCCAGTCGTCCCGCCGAGCGTCGATGCGCTCGGCGTTGTCGTGCACCGTGCGCAGGTGCCCGTGTGGATGCCTTGGCCGCTGCCCGTCGGCTGGCTGTTCACCGGTGTGGCCTGTGCCGGCGACGACCGCAGCGGGGGCCGCGCGACCGCGGTGGCCTGCTCGGGCCCTGGGCCGCTCGGCGGGCCCGGTGAACTGCTGCTGATCGCCGAGGAGCTGGGTGTCGGACTCGGCTCGCGCTATGCCGGCATCGACGGCCCCGACCCCGGCCCCCATCTGTGCACGGAGAAGGCGGCGCACGCCAAGGTGCTGGCCGCGGGGCGGCCGACCCCGATGTGGCATGTCGAGGGAGCGCCCTCGGACCGCGCGGTTTTCGCGGGTGAGGCCCGCGGACTGTGGCTGTGGGCGATCGCCTGGCCCGAGCAGGCGGGCATGCTGCTGTACGACGAGATGGTGCTGACCGATCTGCGCGAGGCGGGCGCCGAGGTGGATCTGCTGCCGTGCGGTGCGCTGTCGCCGCGCATTCTGAGCTGAGCGCAGGGGCGACGGGCGCCCGCGGGGCCCATCGGTTCGCCGCCTGACGGGGGCATGTCCGCCCGGCCGGTATCCTTCTGAGGACCCCCCTACGGCCTCGCCGTGTGCCCCTTGTCCGTCCCGCAGCAGTCTGGAGTTCGTGTCGTGC
The DNA here is from genome assembly GCF_040654775.1 of Streptomyces sp. NPDC050636. Taxonomy (NCBI): domain Bacteria; kingdom Bacillati; phylum Actinomycetota; class Actinomycetes; order Kitasatosporales; family Streptomycetaceae; genus Streptomyces; species Streptomyces sp. NPDC050636. The sequence continues at coordinate 3,122 of NZ_JBFAIP010000038.1, read as the reverse complement.
GTATCGATCTGCACACCCACTCCACGGCGTCCGACGGTACGGACACCCCCGCTGAGCTGGTACGGAACGCCGCGGCCGCCGGTCTTGACGTGGTGGCGCTGACCGACCATGACACCGTCGGCGGCCATGCCGAGGCGCGCGCCGCACTGCCCGAGGGGCTGACGCTGGTCACCGGCACCGAGTTCTCGTGCCGGATCGACGGTGTGAGCTTGCACATGCTCGGCTACCTCTTCGACCCCGAGGAGCCCGAGCTCGCGCGTGAGCGGGAGCTGGTCCGGGACGACCGGGTGCCGCGGGCCCAGGCCATGGTCGGCAAGCTGCGCGACCTCGGGGTGCCCATCACCTGGGGGCAGGTGGCGCGGATCGCCGGGGACGGCGCCGTGGGGCGGCCGCATATCGCCACCGCCCTCGTCGACCTGGGCGTCATCGCGTCCGTCTCCGACGCCTTCACCCCGCAGTGGCTGGCCAACAACGGCCGGGCGTACGCGGAGAAGCACGAGCTCGACCCGTTCGACGCGATCCGGCTGGTCAAGGCCGCCGGAGGGGTCACCGTCTTCGCGCATCCGCTGGCCGTCAAGCGCGGCAGCTGCGTACCGGAGAGCGCGATAGCGGAGCTGGCCGCGGCGGGCCTGGACGGCATCGAGGTCGACCACATGGACCACGACGAGCCGACCCGCGCACGGCTGCGTGGACTGGCCGCCGACCTCGGGCTGCTGACCACCGGCTCCAGCGACTACCACGGCAGCCGCAAGACCTGCCGCCTCGGTGACTGCACCACCGACCCCGAGATCTACGGCGAGATCGTGCGCCGTGCGACCGGTGCCTTCCCCGTTCCCGGCGCGGGCGGCTGAGCCCGCTTCGGGGGACCGCCGCGGCCGTACCGCGCCCATGGCGTGCCCCTGAGGGGTCTCCGGGTCGCCCCGGTCCCCGCGCCGCTCTCTGACATCCCCCCTTACGGGCCTCCGCCTCCCGCGTGCCCGCGTCCCGTTCGTCCCGTACCACCTCCTGCAAGGCCATCACCGTGTTCGACGTCGCCGTCTTCAGTACCCTCTTTGTCACGCTTTTTGTGATCATGGACCCGCCGGGGATCACCCCGATCTTTCTGGCCCTGACCTCCGGCCGGCCGGCCAAGGTGCAGCGCCGGATGGCCTGGCAGGCCGCCACCGTCGCCTTCTGCGTCATCGCCGTCTTCGGCATCTTCGGCCGGCAGATCCTCGGGCGGCTGCACATCTCGACGCCCGCGCTGATGATCGCGGGCGGCCTGCTGCTCCTGCTGGTCGCGCTGGATCTGCTGACCGGCAAGTCGGAGGAGCCGACCCAGACCAAGGACGTCAATGTGGCGTTGGTGCCGCTGGGCATGCCGCTGCTGGCGGGGCCCGGCGCGATCGTGTCGGTGATCCTCGCGGTGCAGCATGCGCACGGCTTCAGCGCGCAGCTGTCCGTCTGGGTGGCGATCGTCGCGATCCATGTGGTGCTCTACCTGGTGATGCGGTTCTCGCTGGTGATCATCCGCGTGATCAAGGACGGCGGGGTGGTGCTGGTGACGCGGCTCGCGGGCATGATGCTCTCCGCGCTGGCCGTGCAGCAGATCATCAACGGCGTCACGCAGGTGATCCAGGGCGCCTGACGGCCCGCGGCCGGCCCCGGATACACGAAGCGCCCCCGTACGACGTGTTCGTACGGGGGCGCCGGCGCGTCTTGTCGCGGCCGGTCTCAGCGGGCCGCGGAACAGCCGTTAACGGGCGGCGGTGTCGGCCGGGCGGATGTAGATGCGCTGGCCTATGGCGGCGGCCTGCTGCACGATCCGGTTGACGGAGGCGGCGTCCACGACGGTGCTGTCCACGGCGGTGCCGTCGACGTCGTCCAGGCGCATGATCTCGAAGCGCATACGGCTTCTCCCTTCGTCTGATCCTCCTGCGGAGAACTCTTTGGTAGGGCTTGCCCGGCTTCCTTGCCGGGCGTTCCGTACGGGTACAACCACATGCCTTCCCCAATCATTCCCTACGCTAAAGAAATTTTTCGACGGGCTAAATACTCGCTGGTAGGAGAGCGGTTGTGCTCAGAGAGTGACCGCCCGGACAATGGATCCGGTATGAGCAACATCCAGCCCACGGGCCCCACCGACCTCGCCGCGCTCGCCGCCGGTATCGAGCGCACCAATGAGCTGCTGACGCGTGTGCTCGCGGAGGTCGCCACCACGCCGTCCACCCACGCGGCCTTCGTCGACGCGGGCTATGTGTACGCCGCGGCGGGGCGGCTGGTCAGCGGTACGGAGGACCGCAGGGCGTTCGACCTGGACGCCGAGGGGATCATCGAGGCGTTCATCGACAAGGCGCGGATGATCTTCCCGGACAGCCGGCTGCTGCGCGTCTACTGGTACGACGGCGCGCGCCGCCGTATCCACACCCAGGAGCAGCAGCGCATCGCCGAACTGCCGGACGTCAAGGTCAGACTCGGCAACCTCAACGCCAACAACCAGCAGAAGGGCGTCGACTCCCTCATCCGCACGGACCTGGAGTCGCTGGCCCGGCACCGCGCGATCAGCGACGCGGTGCTCATCGGCGGCGACGAGGACCTGGTCTCCGCGGTGGAGGCGGCGCAGGGGTACGGCGCGCGCGTGCACCTGTGGGGCATCGAGGCCGCCGGCGGCCGCAATCAGGCCGAGCCGCTGCTGTGGGAGGTCGACAGCCAGCGCACCTTCGACCTGGAATTCTGCAAGCCGTACGTCACCCGGCGGGCCGGCGTCGAGTACACCGACCCGGCGGCGGCCGAGGGGCCGGTGCCCACCCGCGACGAGGTCCGGTTCGTGGGTGCGCGGGTGGCCGCCCAGTGGCTGGCCGAACACGGCCGCGAGTGGGTGGCCGAGCTGCTGCCGGGCCACCCGTACCTGCCGGGAACCGTCGACCAGGAGCTGCTGACCGCCGCGGAGGCGATGCTCCGGCACTCCCTGCGCGGCCACGCCGACTTGCGGCGGGTGCTGCGGGACGGCTTCTGGGAGCACGTCCAGGGGCAGTACTAGGACAGGCCCTAGGTGTATTGACCTGGAGCGTTGTTCACACGGCTGATGGGTGGCTTGCCGTCCAGTGCGGTGTGGCAGCGGTGGTGGTTGTAGGTGTGGAGGA
>NZ_JBFAIP010000037.1:3542-66777 GCF_040654775.1 Streptomyces sp. NPDC050636 | reverse complement strand
CGGCGCCCGCGCGCGGCCGCCGCCGCGGGCGGCCCCCCCGCCCCCGCCCCCCCGCGGGGCCCCGGCCGCCCCCGCGCCGTCTCCAGGTGCGTCTTGAGGCGGTGCAGGGTGGTGGTGATATTGGTGTTGTTGGCGCCGGTGCGGTCGAAGACGCCGGTGATCAAGATGGCGAAGGGGATGAACCACAGCGGGACCCGCAGCCAGTTGGTCTCCGTGACGGTGCAGCCCTCGGCGGTGGGCGCGATGTCGTACTGCCAGCGGGAGATGGGGATTCGGAGCGGCGCTGCCACCTCGTAGGCGAAGCGCCTGCCCGGGTCGGCGTCCGTGACGCGGCAGGTGGTGACCCAGCGGTGGAGGCCGTTGCGGTTGTAGCCGCGGAAGCGGGCGCCTACCGCCGGTCCCTTCGCGCCGTGCAGCCAGCGGGCACGGTGGGCCTCCTCGGCGAAGCGGATCATGACGGGCGGGTCGCTGATGATGCGGTACGCGTCGGCCGGGGCCGCCCGGATGGCCATCGTGCCGGTGGCCGCGGGGTCCGGGAATCGCGGTATGCGCATCGGGGTGCCTCCGCCGCTGATGTAATCGCTGATTACATCAGCGGCGGGAGTGGGCGTCAAGGCTCCGGGAAGTCCGTGGAGTTGACGATGCCGAGGCCGAAGGTGTCCAGGACCTGCTCGGCCAGCTGTTCCGCCTGCTCCGGCGGCAGATACCCGTCGATGATCATCTGGGACAGGCCGTAGACCAGCGCCTGACCGGCGAGGCCCATCACCGCGGGGTCGCCGTCGCGCAGCACACCTGCCTGCTGGCCCGCGACGATGAGGTCGGTGAGGGTCTGCTCGATGCCGGACAGACGCTGGTGCAGTTCGGCCGGCTGGCCCGCGCCGAACACCCTGGTCCTGATCAGCTCGAAACGGCGCGGGTGGCGGATCGCGTACCGCACGAAGCCCAGGCCGAATGCCCGCATCGCCGGACCCTCGGCGTCTGCGACCGCGGCGCGCTGCCACTGCTCGAAGTCGGCCAGCATGTGCCCGGCGACCGCCGTCAGCAGCGCCTGCCGGTCGGCGAAGTGCCGGAACGGCGCCCCAGGCGACACCCCCGCGCGGCGTGCGACTTCGCGCACGGTCACCTGCTCCAGGCCGCGCTCGTCAAGGAGATCGAGCGCTGCCGCGATGAGGGCCGCGGGGAGGGAGCCATGGTGGTATCCGGCGCGTTCGGCGGGCTTGTCGTCCATGTGGGCAGTGCTACCACAGGCGAGCGGGTCGGCCGGGGGCGAGGGAGACGGGGCGCGGTCGTGATGCCCTTGCGGGGCAGGGAGGTTACGGCCAGGGTGGTCGGAGGCGGCTGTTTGCCGCTGGTCGACTGCTGTCGGCACGTTCCGTCACCTGTTTGGAGCGAGCGTGTGCTGAACGAGCCGCAGGTACCGGACGTCTTCGACCCACGCAACCACACGAACGGGCTGCCGCACGCCGCGTACCGCCTCTTGCGCGACCGGCATCCGGTGGCCTGGCAGCAGGAGCACGAGGTGCTCGGCTGGCCCGCCGGCCCCGGCTTCTGGGCGGTCACTCGACACGACGACGTCGTACGTGTCCTCAAGGACGCACGCACCTTCTCCTCGCACCTGGGCGCCACCCAGATCCGCGATCCCGACCCTGCTGACCTGCCGTTCATCCGCCGCATGATGCTCAACCAGGATCCCCCGGACCACGGGCGGCTGCGCCGTGCGGTCAGCCGTGCGTTCACCCGTCACCGGGTCGACCGCTTCGAGTCCGTCGTACGCGGGCGGGCCCGTGGCCTGCTGGCGGCGGCGGTCGATGCGGCGCGGTCCGGGAACGGCGTGTGTGACATCGTCACCGCGGTCACGGACGACTTCGCGCTGCTCAACCTCGCCGACCTACTCGGCGTGCCGGCCGGCGAACGCGGGCTGCTCCTGGACTGGACCCGGCGCGTCATCGGCTACCAGGACCCGGACGAATCAGGCCCGCCCGAAGCCGGCCCGGACGGCCGTCCCGCCAACCCGCGCTCGCCGTCGATGCTGCAGGACATGTTCGCCTTCGCGCGGGAGCTCGCCGCCCACAAGAGAAGGCACCCGGGCGACGACATCATGACCGTCCTCGCATCGGACAGTGAACTGGCCACGTCCGAGCTGGAGATGTTCTTCTTCCTGCTGACCATTGCGGGCAATGACACCGTTCGCAGCGCGGCCCCCGGCGGCCTGCTGGCACTGGCTCAGCACCCGGACGCCTACCACGGGCTGCGCACCGGGGCAGTGGAGACGGCGACGTGCGTGGAGGAACTGCTGCGCTGGCATCCGCCGGTGCTCAGCTTCCGCCGGACCGCGGCGTGCGACACCGAATTGGCCGGCCGCCCGGTACGTGCCGGCGACAAAGTGGTCGTCTTCCACGGCTCGGCAAATTACGACGAGCGGGCCTTCGCCACCCCGCACCGGCTGGACCTGACCCGTACTCCGAATCCCCATGTCTCTTTCGGCGACGGCCCGCACATCTGCCTGGGCGCGAACTTCGCACGGTTGCAGCTGCGGGCGCTGTACGAGGAGACACGCAATCTGCTGCCCACTCTGACGGTCGCCGAGCAGCCGAAGCGGCTCGTGTCGAACTTCATCAACGGGCTGAAGTCGCTCCCTCTGCGGCTGGTGGGTGCTCCGCCTGAGTAGCGTCCGCTGCGCGAGGTCGCGCTGCCTGCTCACGCTCCGGAGGCCGCGCAGGGGCAAGACGTACAGGTGTGGGTGGATCTCGCCACGGTCGGTCTCTCCTGCGTGCAACGGAAGCAGGAGTCAGTCCGCCTCCTCAGTCAGTCCGCCTCCTCCGGTTTCAGGGCGTCGAGGTCGTCGGCGTAGGAGCGGATGCCGGCGTACGGGTGGGCTCGGGCCGCCGCGATCACGGCGGCGAACGCCGGGTGTGCATGGGGGTGTTCCTCCAGCAGGCCCACGGCAGCGAGGGCGCCGCACTCCGCGGTGTCCTCGTCCTCCGACACTGCCAGCCGCAGGCAGATCCCGGCCGCGTGGACCGGGTCCGCCATGACGACGAGGGTCTCGGCCAGCGGGTTGTCCGACCAGTGCCATTCCTCGCCTTCGATGACGTCGCCATCGAGCACGTCGCCGTGCGCCCATGCCTCGGCGACGGCGGTGGACGCCTCGGGACTCCACGGAACCCGGCCTGGGCGATTCCCCACGCCGCGGCGGCGCGCACGGCGGGGGAGTGGAGGGGGGGCAGGGCGCCGGACAGCCACGCGGCGGAGCCGTCCGGGTCGAGGCGGGCGACGCCGCCGGTCAGGACGGCCGCGATGAGCGGGTCCGGCTCGGCGAGGGCGCGCTTGCGCAGTGCGGGAACGGCGAGGGCCTCGTGCCCGGTGCGCATCCCGGTCAAGTAGGCGACACGGTGCCGCACTTCGCGGACCGGGTCGGCGAGAAGAGGGAGCAGTCGGGGTGTCCCCCGCGAGTGCGCCGCGCGGACCTCGTGGTGCACGGGTTCGGTCTCCGCGTACCCGATGGCGATCTGGAGCAGCAGATCGGCGAGTTCCGCGCGCCTCTGCGGCCGGCCCGGCCGGCGCCTCCCCGGCAGGCACATGACGGCCGGCTGCCGCACCACGGCTCTTGCCAGGGGCGTCGGGATCCTGAAAGAGGCCGGGTGGCCTACTAAACTGTCCGAACTTTCCGACGCAGGGGGCCGTTTGGCGGTGCCGGGGCGTTGTCAGTGGTCCATGTCACGATCAATGGAGTACCGCCCGATGTGCATGGGCCGATGCATAAGGCCGTTGCCTGTCAACCGCTCCGCGAAGGGATCCGCCCTGTGTCCGACACCTCCCGCTCCGCGCTCTGCCTCGCGCTGAGTCTCACCGACCCGGACACCGCGTCCGCGCTGGCCGAGCGGCTGCAGCCGCAGCTGCTGGCCGTCCTCGCCGACCGATTCGGGCTGCCGGAGGAGATGGTGGAGGAGCTGTTGGGTGCGGACGCCGCGCAGATGCGGGCCGCGCTGACCATAGACCCCGAGGAATGGCTCATAGGGGCGGCGGAGATGGGCGATCCAGTGGTCGGCCTGGCACTGTGGCGTGCGGTGTATCGCGACGACTCGGGTCACACGAGAGGTGCGGTGAAGGAGATCCCCGGCCTGCTGGCGACCCTTCTGCAAGCCGCCGACCTCGCGGATCCGCGCTGGTACGACGACGACGGCCTGTTCTCGGCCCTTTACGACGAGGCCACCGGCCCCTTTCTTCTCCCCGTCCTGATCAGTGGGTTCCTCGGGCTGGACGTCGGGGCCCTCGCCGTGTTCGGTCGGCATTTCCCGCCACCGGTCGTCGTGGACGCCTGCCTGAGCCTCCTGGCGGAGTGGGGCAGCACCGGACCGTTCACGCGGTACCTTCGCCTGCTGGAGCAGGTACCGGCCCTGGATCCTGGGCATCCATGGCTTCCGGGTCTGTTGCGGCAGGCCGTCGACGCCCCCGATCCGGAGTCCGTCCTGAGGGAGCACCGGCCCCCCGGGGAGTGGTCCGACCCGGACCACGTCCACGCCCTGCTGGCCCTCCGCTACGGTGATGCCCCCTCGGCCAAGCCCGACGGCCTCGACTGGGAGCTGATCCGGCGCGAGCACCAGCGCCTCCCCTTCGGCACGGAGACCGCCCACACGTCGGGGTATCAGTTCGGCAACCCGCTGCCCCAGCTCACCAAGTGGGAGGGTTGCCCCGCCGACCTGGTGAGGGAGAGCTTCCACAACGACCCCGCCGGGACCTCGTTCGAGGGTGCCGAGCTGCCGTTCGAGGTGATCGCGGGGCCCGAGGCACGAATGGACGAGATATTCCTCCGGCCCGTCCTTAAGCGTGGCATAGGCGAGGGCCGGTACTCCGTGGACCGGGTCCTGACCGAAGTGGGGCCGGCGCTGGAGGTGCTGGACTCGCTGCCCTACGACCACGAACCGACCCGCAAGGCCTTCGCCGGGCTGCTCTCCCGGCTGGGAAGTGATCCCGTCAACTGGATGACGCTCTACGCCCGGACAGGGCGCGCACGCGGCAGCATCGCCGATCTGATCGCGGACGCCGTCTCGACGGACTCCCGCAAGAAGCGCCGCACCAGCTGGCCGTGGCGCGAGGAGGCGAAGTTCCCGGTCGGGCGCGCCGAGAATTCCCGGGCGGCGTTCCTCGCCATGTTCCGGCGCGCCCCGGAAGAGGTTCAGAAGGCCGTCATCCCGCATCTCGACGCTCGGGCCGTGCAGCATTTCCTGGTGTACGGCGAACCGTCCCAGGAAGTCCGTGACGCGGTGGTGGCCGCCCACGGACTCCCCGCCCAGGTCGCGATGGCCGCCGCGTACCGCCTCTCGGATGAGCAGCGGGACTACCTCCTGGATCTCGACGAACCGGCGGTGGACGCCCAGTTGTTCCGCTACGCCGGCATCGAGGGGTCCGAGCGGGAGCGGATGCTCGCCGGACGGCTGCGGGGCGGTGGCATCCGCCCGGTCCCCGAGGAGCTGATCGAGGTGCTGAAGGACGTTACGGTCAACGACTACCGAGACTGGTTCATCGCCGGCGTGGATTCCGGCGACCTCGGCGTGGCCCGCACAGTCGTCGGCCGGCTGCGGTTCTATGTCCCGGCGACCCGGGCCCGGCTGCTGGTCGCCGTATGGGAGCGCGGCGGACCGGATGCCGTACGGGAGATCCTGGCCATGGACCGCCTCCCGGTGCGGCTACGGCGGTGGACCGAGCGGGCCCTCGACGCCCCGGACGGCCTGGAGCGGCTGCGCGCCCGGCTCGGCGAGGAGGAGTCGCCGGCCAAGCTCACGGAGTTCCTCACCGCGACCACCGATCCTGGTGCGCGCTTGCGCCAGCTCCTCGCCGAGGGCCATCAGCCGCCCTGGCCCGCGCTTGTGACGGCCCACCACACCGGCGCCCTCCCCTCCCGTCTGCTGGACGAGCTGGTGACGCGCCCGGACTGCCCCCGCGAACTGCTGCTGGCTGCCCTGGCGACCACTCCCGAGTCGGGGGCGGACTGGATCCGTGACGCCCTCCGGAGCGGCCTGCTCACCTCCGAAGACCTGCTGACCCACGCCGTCCCCGCCCGCGCCGCTCTGGCCTGTCTGCGGCGGTATGCCGACGACCGGCCCGACGCCGTGGACAGGCAGCCGATGCCCGACCGGGCCACGGTCCTGACCCGGGAGCATCTGGGCACGGACGTCGAGGCTTGGTCCGTCTGTCTCCAGCTGCTGCCGACCTTTGCCGGGACACTTCCCGAACTCGTCGCGACGGCAGGGGCGATGACGCGGCTTCATACGTGATGGGGCCGGGCGCGCCCCGTTCGCCGCGGCGCGTTCTGCTCCCTCGGTGTTGTCCGCGCAACTCGCCGATCCGGCCGCCGCGGCGCGCCCTCACCGAGCGGCGGCGGCCGGAGACAGCGGCACCCAGCACCACCAGCCGATGAACGATCCGGGTCGCCGCATGCCGCTGCTTGTGCGGAACTAGCCAACCCTGACGGCCATTTGGCGTCCCTCGCAGGGCCTGCTCATTCGCTGACCGGCAGCACCGCCCCCGCCAACAGCGCGCGCAGCGCGGCCATCGCCTTCTCGGGGTCGACCTGGTCGGGCGCCAGCAACCACTGCTGGTGGATGCCGATCCCGGCGCCGATGATCGTGACGGCCAGTGCCTCGACGGACAGCCCGGGGGCAAGCGGCAGCCGCTCCAGCCACCGTCTGCAGTGGTCGCGCAGGGTGTTGTGGATCTCCAAGTAGTGGCTGTGGATCGGCGATCCCGGCTCCAGCGCCTCCACCAGGAGCGTGACGAAGAGCTTGGTGGTGGGCAGGGCGAGCAGAGCGTTGGCGCCCTCCATCAGGCGGTCGAACCCCGCCTCCACCGTTGCCACCTCCTCCGCGTCGAGGCTGGTGCTGATCAGGTTCACCGAGCGTTCGAGCACGGCCAGCAGCAGGCCCTCCTTGCTGCCGAAGTGCCACGGGATCGACCCCCTGCTGATCCCGGACCGCTCGGCCACGTCGGCGAACGTGGTCTGCCTGTAGCCCTTCGCCGCGAACAGCTCCGCCGCTGCCTTGAGGATCAGCTCGCTGCTCTCGTGACTGGTCTGCTGTCGTCGCGTTGTCACGCTACCTCCTTCTGTGCTAGCAATAATATTCTATGCTGGCCAACACAGGAGATCGTTTTGCGCTTCGCCACTTACGCCTCGGCCGACGGCGACAGGGCCGGCGTCATCAACGGTGACCTGATCCACGCGCTACCCCGGGGCACGAACCTGATCGAACTGCTCGGCCCCCGCTGCGGCAGACGGGCGAGCGAGCACTCGCCGAGCCCGATGAGGTCGTCGCACTCGCCCTCGGCGCGCTGACCGTGGTGCCAGGCCACGGCCCGGTGACGGACGCCGACGGGATCCGTGCCGTCCGCGACTACTTCGGCCACGTCGTCGACCAGGCAGACGCCGCCTACGCCAGGGGCCTTGACTTCCAGGAGGCGGTGTTCGGGGTCGATCTGGCCGAGTACGCCGACTGGCTGGATGCCGAACGAGTCGTGGTCAACATCTACCGGCGCTACCGCGAGATCCACCCCGACCAGCCCGTGCTCGACAGGCTCGCCCTGATGGCCCTGATGGCCCTGATGGCCCTGATGGCCGAATGGGACAGCCGGCGGCAGCCTGAACTGAAGGAGATCCACTGATGAGACTCCCGAACACCGCACACGCCTCCCGTCCCTGGCGGATCCACGACCTCGCGCCCGACTTCCGGCTTGAGGACGTGTGGGCGCTGCCGACGCCGGGCGGTCCTGACGACCTCACGCGACTGGTGCGGCAGATGACGTCCGGCAACGGGCGGTTCTCCGGTGCCACCCGCACGCTCTTCGCGATCCGCTGGAAGCTCGGGGAGCTGCTCGGCTGGGACCGATCCGACGCAGGCATCGGTGCACGGGTGCAGACACTGCGCGACAGGTTGCCGGCGGATCTCCGCGACGCTCCACCCGGACCGGAATTCCGTGCGGTTCCGTTCAACCCTGTCTACCTGACGGACAACGAGTGGGCGGCGGAGACGGCCAACCGGACCGTGCACACGGTGATGCACATCGGCTGGGTCCCGGACGAAGCCGGTGGCTACCGAGGCCAGATGGCCGTGCTGGTGAAGCCGAACGGGCTGTTCGGAAAGGTCTACATGGCCGCGATCAGGCCGCTCCGGCACCTGATCGTGGACCCGGCACTGATCCGAAAGATCGGACACGCCTGGCAGATGCACGCCGACGGTCGCAGTACGGGATGACTGCACCCGGCCGCACGCAAAAGAGGGATCGAGCCCGTCGGCGTCGCCGAATACCGCGGCCACAGAAACACCATCGAGCAACTCTAAGGAGAGCATCATGAAGGTCGGCATGGTGGCAAGCCACTATCCGCACGCTGTTTACCGCGAGGAGTTCATCTCCCGCGTCCACCGAGTCGCTGAGGAATTTCGGCGGACACCGGGATGCCTTTCAGCTGACTGCTGGGTGCCCGTCGACGGCGACGCGGTGATTTCGATTGTGCAGTGGGAGTCCGAGGAAGCATTCGCCGCGTCGTTCGCTGCCGTCGAGGCGGCAGGACTGGACCTCGCCTATGACGAGCGCGAATCACGCCCCCGCGAGATGGTTCGGCTCATGGCGTCCTGACCCCAGTCCGTCATTTCGACGCGCGGCCGGGACGGTTCTCGCACGTCAGAAGGCACCCGTCGCAGAGCCCGCTCGCCCCGAACGGCCCATCGGACGAGCGGGCTCGACTCCACATGCCCCACGCCCTCACCCATGCCGCCCGCCATGAGCGTGCGCGCGACGAGGAATGGGCGCGCTCGCCGGTACGCCGGCAGCTGGACGGTTGCCGACCGTGCAGTCATGAGGAGTTGCTGCCAGGACGCGACGACCTGCGTTTCGGCCATGTCTGCGTTTCACTGGTTTTGTTTACCGAGTGGCTGCCTACATTTCGGCTATGACTCATGTGCCTTTTGGGTGTCGCCGCATGCCTGACCGCCGGCGTCGCCTGCTGAACACGGTGGGGCCGAAGCGGTGGCTCTCGCGCGTGACCGTGTGACCGCATGACCGTGTGACCGCGTGACCGATATCGGTCCGACTTTCCATCCGACTACCCATCCGACGACAGCGGGGGAAGCATGGCTTGGCTACCGGGCGGCGAGCAGACGGGTGAGGAGCCGGCGTCCGCGGGAGCGGGCGCCAGAGTGTTGGTGACCGACTTGGACGGCACACTCCTCGGTGGCGACAGTACGGACCGTCGGCGGCTGAAGGCGGCCTTGGACCGGCATCCCGAAGTGACCGTGGTGTTCGCGACCGGCCGCGGACTGCCGTCCATCGAGCGGATCCTGCACAACGACCCGCTCGTGCCGAAACCCCGGTGGATCATCGCGGACGTCGGTGCCAGCGTCGTCGACGGTACGGACCTGAGCCGCGTGGACCTGCTGGAGAGCCAGCTGCGGGCCGGCTGGCCCGGTCAGCGACGCGTACGGGCCGCTTTGGCCTCCTTCGGTGAACTCCGCCACCAGGACGGGGTGGCCCAGGACGGCCGTTGCTCCTTCTACCTCCGCCCCGAGCAGATCTCCACGGAGATCACCGACGCGGTTCGGGAACTGGGATGCGGCTGGATGTACTCGGCGGGCCGCTACTTCGACGTGCTGCCGGCCCCCGCGAGCAAGGGCAACGCTCTGCTCCTGCTGGCCCGTAAGCACCAATGGCCCATGTCCTCGGTCCTGGTGGCCGGCGACTCCCTCAACGACCTCTCGCTCTTCCAACTCGGCGCGCACGGCGTGATCATGGGAAATGCCGAGCCCGCCCTCGACGAGCAGGTCCCGCGCAGCGCCGCTCTCCACCGGCCGCACCACCATGGGGCGGCGGCGATTCTGTCCGCTCTGGAAGACCTCGGCTGGGTGGAACGTGGCCGCCCCATCGTGGTCGGTTACCACCGTCCGCCGGTGCGACCCGCCGACGGCGGTTGGCAGCAGCCGCTGAGCCCGAACGGGATTCTGCCCACCCTGCGCAGCTTGTTCAGCACCGAGGACCTGGACGCCGTCTGGGCCACCTCCCTGGTCGGCAGCGACCCACTCCCCGCTGAGCCGCACGGAACGGGTCTCCCGCTGGCGTTCCTCCCCGTGGCACCCGCCCAGTGGACGGGGTACTTCCACCACGCGTGCAAAGAGACGCTGTGGCCTGTCCTGATGTCCCAACCCGAGCGGATGCGTTTCACCCCCTCGGCCTGGGCGCACTACGAGGCGATGAACGCACGCTTCGCCGACCACATCAGCGCCCACGCGGCACACGGCGCCACGGTGTGGCTGCACGACTACAACCTCTGGCTCGTCCCCGGTCTCCTGCACGAATTACGGCCGGACCTGCACCTCGGCCTGTTCCACCACACTCCGTTTCCCCCACCGGAAGTATTCGGCCGCATCCCCGCCGCCTCCCGCATCCGTGCGTCCCTCGCCTGCCTGGACTGGGCCGGATTCCACACCGCCGCCTTCGCCGACCACTTCCGGCGGACTCTCGCCGGCGCCTCCCGCACACCCCGTACCGGCATCCATCCGCTGGGCATCGACCGCGAGACCGTCGAAGCACTCGCCCACGCCCGCACAGCCCAGCGGCACGGTGACGACGGGTGCGCCCTGGTCCTCTCGGTGGAGCGCCTCGACTACGCCAAAGCCCCACTGCAGAAGATCCACGCCCTGGCCGCCCTGCTCGCCAAGCGGCCAGACCTCCGCGGACGGTTGCGCTTCCGCCTCATCTGCCCGCCGCCCGAACCGGGAATCCGCGCTTACGACACCACCGGCGAAGCCCTCGAACGCGGCATCACCGAGCTCAACCGCACCTGGCGCACCGGCGGTTGGGAACCGGTCGACTACATCCCCCGGACCCTGCCCTTCGCCGAGGTGGTCGACCACTACCTTGCGGCCGACGTGCTCTGGGTGACCTCGTTCCAGGACGGCATGAACCTCACGGCCAAGGAATTCATCGCCGTACAAGCGGCCACCGGCCGGTCCGGAGTGCTCACCCTCTCCCGCCACGCGGGAGCCGCCTCCCAGCTCGCCCCCGCGGCCCTCCTCACGGACCCTCACTCACCCCAGGACCTCGTCGACACGCTCGACCGCGCCCTCACCATGACACCCGGGCAACGGCGCACCCACATGACCCGCCTCGCCGGCCTTCTCGACGACCCGAGCCCGGCTGAGTGGGCTCGCCAGATCATCACGGCTATCCGTACCGCCCCAAAAGGCCAGGCAGCGCAGCCGGGCGGCCGAGCCGTCTGACCATGGCCGTGTCGGGTGGTTCGCCACGGTGTGCCCGCGGCTCGGCGGCCCCGCGGCCCGGCGGCCTGTGACCGAGTGCCCGGCCGACCGCTCGGATCAGTCGGCCAGCAATTCGTACAACGCCATCGGCGTCACATAGCCCGGCCAGCGGCCGTCGGCGAAGAGATGGACGCCGGCGTCCAGGTAGCACTGGTCGACGAGTTGGGAGCAGATCATGTGCCGGGTGCTGGCGATGTAGCGGCGCAGTCCCGGGAGGGGGATGTGGAAGCGGTGCGCGGCGATCGCGAGGTAGTCGAGGAAGCTGTACGGCACTCCGACGTATCGGGTGGCCGCGTCGCAGATGGCGGTGCGCTGCTGCTCGGTGAGTCGTTCCGGGCAGACGTAGAGCACGTTGGCGCCGGTGTACTGGGCGAGGGGTCTGACGCGGGCCCCGCCCGGCACGGCTTCCAGCAGCCGGTCGTCGGGCAGGACCAGAAAGGCGTGCTGGTAGTCGGCGAAGCCGTCTCCGTTGAGCCACTGGCCGAGGCGGATCAAGCGGCCGGTGATGCCTGATATTTGGGTGAGTCCGATGTCGCCGGGCAGGGGGTGGGTGTGCTTCATGAGCAGCTCCCGGGAGCGCAAGGCGAATTGCCGAGGGGTGGGAAGAGGGATTGCCGAGGCGCGTTGCCGCAGTGGATTGCCGAGGGGATTGCCGAAAGGATCACCAAGGCGAATTACCTGGCCGAGTGACCAAGGTGAATGACCGATGCGAGTGACCGACGCGAGTGACCGAGCCGAGTGGCCGACCCGAGTTACTTGGGTGATACCCGTTGTCCGGCCGTCCGCACCGCGTCCGAGGGGTGCTTGGGCGGAAGTTGACGGCAGGCGTGTTCAGTGCCGGGGCGCCTGGTACGTACGGTGATTCTGATGTCTCCGGCCGGTTGTGGGCAGCCCGCACCGGCCGCCCGCTACTCGCGCACCAGGAACCCGACCAAAGACGACGGGGGAGTTCTGCATCAAGATCAACGATGAGGCATGAGCTCGTGCACAGTCGGCCACAATCGACGTGTGCAGATCATGTCCTTCCCCGAAGCGGCCACCCCGCCCCAACTGCGTGCCCAAGTCCGGGACCTTCAGCAGGAAGCGTGGCCCTCCACAGCCCCAGCGGGCCATGGTGGCGCGCAGCTCACCCACGATCACGACCCCGCGCTGCAGCCCCTGTCGATGCTGCTCGTGGCCAACGGCACGGTGCTGGCAGCGCTCGACATCCTGTCCAAGCCGATCGTGCACGCGGGTCGGCGCTACCGGGCCGGAGGGCTGAGCACGGTGGTGACCCGGCAGGCAGCGCGCGGCCAGGGCTACGGCCGGCGCCTGGTGACCGCCGCCCACGATGCCATGGCGGCCTCGGGCCTGGACTTGGACCTCGACCGGCACCGACACAGGCACCGGCACCTGGACCTGGGCTTGGACTTGGACTTGGATTGGGACCTGGGAGTCTTCACTTGCGATCGACCCCTCCAATCCTTCTACGAGAGCGCGGGATGGCACCGCCTCCCCGGCACGGTGCTCACCGGAGGAACACCTCAAAACCCCTTCCCCAGCGACCAACCCGGCTTCGACAAGGTCACCATGGCGGACTTCTTTTCGGACCGGGCCCGAAAGGAACGCCTCGCCTTCCACCACACCCGCATTGAGCTGTTTCCCGGCGAAATCGACAAACTCTGGTGACGCGCCGGGCAGCGCACCGCAGCGTGGGTTTGTGTGTGGTGCGTGACGGGGCAGTCATTTCTCCCGACGGCTCCTGACCGCCACTGCCGGAGGAGTAACCGTGCGCGTGTACTTGCTCATCGGAACCCTCGCCGAACTCGACAGTGGGTGGACGGTGTGTTGAAGGCGTATGCGCCCTTCCCCGCTGTGCCCGAGCCGCCCCACTGCATGGGCATGGACGCCGTATGGGTGCTCAACTACCCGCAGCCCACGGTCGAGACCGAAGCCTGGCAGCGGCCGCGCACACTGATCTCCCACCTTGACCAGACCGTCCGTGACCAGTCCGTCCTCGACCAGGCCGTCCGTGACCAGTCCGTGATTGTCCAGTCCGTGTTTGACCAGTCCGTGTTTGACCAGGCCCGGCACGACATTTCCGGAGGGCACCGGTGAACGCCTCTCCTGCGGCCGCCGACGGACAGGACCGCATTTCCGGGCTGCTTGCCGAGGCACGCCGCCTTCTGCCCGGCGTCATCGCCGTACGCCGGGCCATCCACCGCGTCCCGGAGCTGGACCTCCACCTGCCCCGTACTCAGCAGGCCGTGCTGCGTGCGCTCGACGGGCTGGGCCTGAGCGTGAGTACGGGAGAACGTCTCAGTTCCGTCGTGGCCACCTTGGAAGGCGCCCGGCCAGGCCGCACGGTCCTGCTGCGCGCCGACATGGACGCCCTGCCCCAACACGAGGAAACCGGCCTGGACTTCGCTTCCGAGGTGCCGGGCGCCATGCATGCCTGCGGTCACGACGCTCACGTTGCCATGCTCATCGGCGCCGCCCGGCTGCTGGCTGCCCGCCGCGCGCAGCTGGCGGGCCGGGTGGTGTTCATGTTCCAGCCTGCCGAGGAGTCCGGCGGCGGCGCACAGCACATGATCGACGAGGGGGTCCTCGGCACTCCCGACGGGCGCGGCGTCGACGCGGCCTTCGCCCTGCACATCACCACCCGCTTCGAGACCGGAACGGTCCACCTGCGGCCCGGCCCGATGTTCGCCGCCTCCGACCTGATGCATCTGACCGTACGCGGACGCAGCGGCCACGCCTCCGCCCCGCAACGCGCCCTCGATCCCGTCCCGGTGGCCTGCGAGATCGTCCAGGCCCTGCA
This sequence comes from Streptomyces sp. NPDC050636, assembly GCF_040654775.1. Classification (NCBI taxonomy): domain Bacteria; kingdom Bacillati; phylum Actinomycetota; class Actinomycetes; order Kitasatosporales; family Streptomycetaceae; genus Streptomyces; species Streptomyces sp. NPDC050636. The sequence goes on along the minus strand of NZ_JBFAIP010000037.1, from coordinate 52,674 downwards.
GACCATGGTCACCCGCACCGTCAGTGTCTTCGACCCCGCCGTGGTCACCGTGGCCGCCATCCGGGCCGGTACCACCACCAACATCATTCCCGATACGGCCGAGATCCACGGCACCTTCCGTACGCTGTCCCCGGCAACCCGTCAGGTGGTGCGCGACGGCATCGCCCGCGTCGCCCACCATGTCGCCGCCGCTCACGGCGTGACCGTGGACGTGGACTTGACCGAGAGTTATCCGCCGGTCGTCAACGACACCGCCTTCGCCGGCCTCGTCCATGACACCGCCGTCACCGTGCTCGGCCCGGCCCGGGTCCAGCGTCTGCCCGAACCCTCCATGGGCGCCGAGGACTTCTCCTACGTGCTGCGCCGGGTGCGCGGCGCGATGGCCTTTCTCGGTGCACGTCCCGACGGTGCACCGGCCGAGGGTGCCCCGGACTGTCACTCCAGCCGCGTCGTCTTCGACGAGGACGCGCTGGCCACCGGCACCGCCCTCCACGCGGCTGTGGCCGTGCGCCACCTGATGACCTGTCCGTGATGGGCCCGACCAGGAGGCCGTAGCCAAAGTGCGTGCCTCCCGCCCTGTGGGGACGGGAGGCAGTGCGGCCGATGGCCCCGACCGCATCGGTTGGCCACGACCGGTTCGATGGCCGGCTCTCGATGGTCAGCCCTCGCTCGTCAGCCCTCGATGGTCAGCGCTTCACCACGACCGCGCGGCCCTGCTTCGCATCGGACGAGCAGGAGTTCTGCTCCGCGGTGGTCATCTTGCGCGTCTTGACGATCACCGCATTGCTCTGCCCGTCCGTGCCGTTGGGCGCGGGACCGGTGACCGTATCCGGCACGTACCAGAAGTAGTGGTCCCACTTCGGGCTGTCGTAGTGCGTCTGCCATGTGCCCGAGACGGTCTGCATCACCTGCGCGCGGGAGATCCAGCCCACCTCACCGGGCTTCACCGTCATGTTCATGGAGCTGTTCTCGGTGTGTGAGCTCGACCAGGTGTGGCTGTAGGTCGCGGTGACACTCAGGTCGATGAGGCCGGCGATCTTTCCGCCGGCGGTGACGGAGACGCCCGCGGAGTCCGTCGAGCCCACCGTGTCCGCCCAGCCCATCGACTGTGTGGCGTCCGAAGTGCTGCAGTTATAAAGGGAGTTGGAGACCTGACGGAAGTCGCCGAGGTACGCCGTGCCGAGCTTCGGCTCGTTGAAGCTGCACTTCCCTTCGCCGGAAGCGCAGTCGGCTATCAGCTGCTCCCGAGTGGGTCCGTCATCAGCGGCGGCCGGTACGGCCATCGCCGCGACCAAACCCAATGCCGCCGTGGACAGCGCCATCAGCCGGCTCCCGTAGCGGATCGTTCTGCTTTTCGTCATCTTGCTGTTGCCTCTCGCCCAGCCTCGTGGAAGCGACGATTCCGGAGTGTGGTGTTCGTCGCTGTTGCGTTTGAGACTGGAGTGAAATGTGAGTCAACTACACCAAGAATCGGCAAAGTTGTAGTTGATGACGAAACAGGCTCATCGGGTCAAACGAAACGGAGGCAGCGTCAGGTCAGCCGGCCCCGAGTGGCCACCACCAACCGGCACCGAGGGCTGCCGTCGGGGCGTTGGCCAAGCTCCGGAAGTGCGTGCAGCTGTACGTCGAATCCGGTCCGAGCCAGCTCGGCGCGCACGTCGGTGAGGCCGAACGTCCGGTAGTACATGACGAATTTCGGGTGCCACAGCGCGTTGCGGACCCGCATTGCCGCGTCGAAGGCCAGCAACGTCCAGTAGTCGGGCGTCCCCGGTCGGGCCGGCGCAACGATCGGGAAGGCGAACCGGCCGCCGGGGCGCAGTACGGAGTGAACCTGCGCAAACAGCCCCGGCCGCTCTCGGGGCAGGAAATGCCCGAACGCGCCGAAGCTCACCACGAGATCGAAGACCGGCCCGAACGGAAGGGCCCGTGCATCCGCACGCACCCACTCCACGCGTGGCGCGGCGGCGGTCATCCGTGCACGGGCGCGGCCCGCGGCGAGCATCCCCGCGCTGATGTCGACACCGGTGACCCGTTCCCGGCACACCTGCCGCAGTACGTCGATGCCGGCTCCGGTGCCGCAGCACAGATCGAGACCACTGCCGAACGGCCCCAGCCTGCGCAGTACCCGGGAGACGGGAGTCAGCACCGACTCCGGGGTCCGGAACGGAGTGTGGTCGAATTTCGGGGCGAGCAGGTCATAGCCGCGCTCGACGGAGGACAGCGCCTGGACGGCGAGTTCACGGAATGTGGGGCCTTGGGCTGCGAACATCGCCCTCAGCATAAGGTGCCCGCCCAGGCCGACTGCGGCCCGGACCCCGTCGCGGCTTCCGGCCATGAACGGAATGGCTTATCGCCCCGGCCGCCACGGCCCCCGTTAGTAGTAGCCCTTTTCGCCGTCGAGGAGTTCCCGGATGGTATCCATATGACCGGCGTGCCGGGCGGTCTCCTCGATCATGTGAAACATGATCCATCGAAGGGTCGCGGCGGAGGCATCGAAGTCCGGGTGTTTGCCCACTTCATCCAGGGAACGGTCCGCGATGATCTCGTTCGACACGGCGCATTGCCGGTCGTACTCCGCGAGGAGCTGGGCGATGGGGACGCCATCGACCATCATGTCGGCATCCTCGGGCTCGTCATCGAAACGCGGCCCCTCGGCCGGTCGGCCGAGAAGGAGGACCTCGAACCAAAGGTGCTCGACCCAGCGCATGTGGGACACCAGGCCCGCCATGGTCATATGGGGTGAGGTCGGAAGAAGGGAGCGGTGGGCATCCGCCTCTGACAGGCCTTCGCACTTCCAGCGAATGATCGCCCGATGCAAATCGAGCCAGCCGACAAGCTGGGTCCGTTCGTCGGCGTCGTAGGGCGGGCGAATGCGGGGAGTAGGCATGAGCGCTGACGCTATCCCAGTGGATATTGCGGCGCACGCCGTTTTTGGCACTTCTGCTTGGCGATCGATGCGGCCGCCGGTGTCGGCATGGGCAACAGGTCCATCGACAACGTACTGTTCGCTGGCCGCGCCAACGGTGCATGCGTACACACAGACCGGCGGTACCCCAAGATGCCGCAGCCGCCGACAGCTCCCGACAACTCCCGACAACTCCGATCACCGACTTCCGACGACCAACGTCCCACTACCAACGTCCCACTACCCACTCCCGACCACCACCTTCAGGAGGGCGCGATGGACGAGATCCGTGTGCTGTCCGCGACGGCGATCCTGGGCTATGGATTCCCCGACGAGTCGTTCGAAGCGGGCCTGGCCCGCAGACCGCACGTCATCGCCGCCGACGCCGGTTCCAGCGACCCCGGCCCGTACTACTTGGGCGCGGGCGAATCGTTCACCGACCGTACGGCGGTCAAGCGCGACCTGGAGCGGATGATCACCGCCGGGCAGAGCCTGGGGATCCCCGTGGTCATCGGGTCCGCGGGCGGTGCCGGGGCCGCGCCCCACCTGGCCTGGCTCCGTGACATCGTCGACGAGATCGCGGCCGGGCAGGGGCTCCGGCTGCGCGCGGCCGTCATCCCCGCCGACATCGACCGGGAGACCGTACTGCAAGCCTTGCGGGACGGCAGGATCAGCGCGGTTCCGCACGGCCCGCAGCTCACCGCCGAGGACGTCCGTGCCAGCACGCACCTGGTGGCGCAGATGGGCACCGCACCGCTCGTAGCCGCTCTGCGCGCCGGCGCCGACGTGGTCCTGGCCGGGCGTGCCTACGATCCGGCGGTCTTCGCCGCGGTGCCGCTGCTGCACGGCTTCGACGAGGGACTGGCCCTGCATATGAGCAAGATCCTGGAATGTGCAGCCATCGCCGCCCTGCCCGGCAGCGGAAGCGACTGCATGCTCGGCACGCTGCGCCAAGACCACTTCGTCCTTGAGCCGTTGAACCCGGCCCGGCGGTGTACCCCCACCTCGGTGGCCGCGCACACGCTCTACGAGAAGAGCGACCCCTACCGCCTGCCCGGACCCGGCGGTTACCTGGACCTCAGCGACTGCGTCTTCACTCCGGAGGACGAGCGCAGCGTGCGGGTATCCGGCTCCCGCCACATCGCCCAGCCTTTCGCGGTCAAGCTCGAAGGAGCCCGGCTGCGTGGCTACCGCACCGTGTCGGTGGCCGGCGCCCGGGACCCGTTCTTCATCCGCGAGATCGACACGATCGTCCAGGGCGTACGGGACCGCGTGGCGGACAACTTCCCCGACATCCCACCCGACAGCTACGACCTGCTCGTCCGCGTCTACGGGGCCGACGGCTGCATGGGCACTCTCGAACCGTCACCCCGGCCGGCAGGCCACGAGGTCGGCATCGTCATCGAGGCGGTCGCCGACAGCCAGCACCTCGCCGACACGCTCTGTGGCTTCGCCCGCTCCACGATGCTGCACTTCGGCTACCCCGGACGCCTGTCCACGGCCGGCAACCTGGCCTTCCCCTACTCGCCGTCCGACTTCCACGCCGGTGAGGTCTACGAGTGGAGTGTCTACCACCTGATGGCGACCGACGATCCGCTCGCGCTGTTCCCGATCACCTACCTCGACTACTAGGGAGGCCTGTCGTGACGGCAGATTCCGCAGTGACCGCTCCGCTGACCGAACTCGCCGACGTCATCCGCAGCAAGAACTCCGGACCGTACGAGCTCACCATCGACATCATCTTCACGGCCCAGGACCAGTACGACCTCGTCAAGCAGCAACGGGCCGTCAACCGAGACCTGGTGGCGGAGCTCTACCGGGTGCCTGTCGACGACGTCAGCGAGCCGATCTTCTACGATCCGGCGAAGGCCGTGAAGATCAACCTGCGCCGTCCCCTCGTCTCCGGGAACGTCGGTGAATGCGACGTCTACGGAGCGCAGCAGCACGGCCCCTTGCTGGCGATGCGTCTGCCGACCCCGTGAGGACGGCAGGCGGGCCTGGGTGAGATCCCTGCGGTACGGCACAGCCGGCAGTGGAGCCGTGCGTTCGCTTCCCTTGATCGCCCGGATATCTGCCGTCGGCGCACCCGGGGACCGGGTACATATGAATCCAGCGTCAGCCGCCGGGCCTGTCGCGCGCCCTCCACACCTGTCCAGTCCCCCCGTCCCCACCGCGAGGAGTCACCATGACAGCAGACCGGCACGGGCACGAAATGAGCGCTACTGGCGCCGAGGCCCTCCTCCATTACGAACAGGCCCTGGACGACCTGCTGTTCTTCCGGCCTCGGGTCCTTGAGACGTCGCAGTCGGTCCTCGCCGCCTCACCGCAGTCGGTGATGGGGCAGACGCTGGCCGCGTATCTGGGGGTGCTGGGGTGCGAGGAGAAGGACGCGGCTGTGGCGCGGGACGGCTTCAGCCGCTTCCGCTCCGGTCTGGACACGCAGCGGCTGACGCCGCGGGAGCGTATGCACGTCGCCGCCGCGACGGCATGGCTGGACGGTGACCTGCACGGCGCCGGCCGCACCCTCGGTGACCTCACCGTCGCCTTCCCGCGCGATGCGCTGGCACTCTTCGCAGGCCATCAGCACGACTTCCTGACCGGGGACGCCCAGCGGTTGCGTGACCGTATCGGCGGAGCCCTGGACGCCTGGGACGAGAACGATCCCCACCACGGGCCGCTGCTCGGCATGTACGCGTTCGGCCTGGAGGAATCGGGACATTACGAACATGCAGAGGAGACCGGCCTGGCAGCCCTCGCACAGCATCCCGACGATGTGTGGGGGATTCACAGCGTGGTGCACACCTACGAGATGCGGGGACGCTTCACGGACGGCATCCGCTTTATGGACGCCCGCACCGGCCATTGGGCGAGCGGCAGCTTACTCACCGTCCACAACTGGTGGCACTACGCCCTCTACGCCCTGGAGGCCGGCGACACCGCCCGGGTGCTTGAGATCTACGACGCCGCGCTTCACCACGACCAGTCGACGGGTGCGGCGATGGAACTACTGGATGCCGCGGCCCTGCTGTGGCGGCTGTATCTGGCCCGGGATCAGCACAGTGCACGCTGGGCCCGGCTCGCCGACGCCTGGGAGCGCCGCCACGACGGCCCCTACTACGCCTTCAACGACGCGCACGCGGTCATGGCGTACGTGGGTGCAGGCCGTATCGCCCAGGCACAGCGCCTTGTCCAGGACCGAGAACGCTGGGTCGCGGGGCAACCGCGTGTCTCCAACCGCGCCATGACAGCCGAGATCGGTCTGCCGGTCTGCCGCGCACTGATTGCCTACGGACAGCACGACTACGGCCTTGCCACGGATCTGCTGCTGCCCGTCCGCCACCGCCTGCATCTCTTCGGCGGCAGCCACGCCCAGCGGGACGCGATCCAGCGCACGCTTGTCGAAGCGTCCCTGCGTGCAGACCGCACCGACCTGGCCAGGACCCTGCTCAGCGAACGCAGCCGGCTTCGCCCGGTCTGCCCGTACAACTGGTCGGCCAAGGCCCGGCTGGAGGAACAGCTCGGCGACCCGGCACGGGCCGCAGCCGCCCGCGAACGTGCTGCTGCGCAGGCTCTGTCTTGAGCGGATCCGGCACGGCCGGCCAGCTGGCTGACTGGCTGTCCGACTGTCTGACGCACTGTGCGGTTCACGTGGCCGAGCCTTGTCCTCACGTGGCCGAGCCTTGTCCGGCTCATGAGTGAATTAGCTCTCTTCGGGCGGGCGGTGGATGGCACGTGGGCGGCCAACCCCGCCCCGGCCCGATGCAACTATGGTGAACGGGTGACCGAGACCTGGAGGGCTACTGACCCTGGTGTCCTACGGCTGCCGTCCGGACGCCTGGTCCGGGGCCGCGCGCTCCGCCGACCGCTTCCGGCCGGGCCGACGCCCACCTATGCCGTCTATCTGCTGGGCAAGCAGCCTCCCGAGGTCCCGTGGGAGGTCCGGTGGCTGCGCTGGCCGGACTTCCGGCTTCCCAGCAGTCACACACAGGCCCAAGCCATCCTCGGTGAGGCATGGGGCCGCGCCGACGCCGAACGTGTCGAGATCGCCTGCGGCGGAGGCCGCGGCCGTACCGGCACAGCCCTGGCCTGTCTCGCCGTCCTGGACGGAGTACCGGCCGACCAGGCAGTGGAATTCGTCCGCGGGAACTACGACCACCGGGCCGTCGAAACCCCCTGGCAGAGTCGCTACGTCCGCCGCTTCGCCGGATGACCTTTGCCGGCCGTCGGGCCTGCACATAGGTGTCGGGCAGGATGACGGGCGTGATCCTGACGTATCCCTGCGTGTGCTGCGGCCGCCTGACCATGGCGGAGCCACCCGGCTCGTATCAGATCTGCCCGGTCTGCTTCTGGGAAGACGACGCTGTGCAATTGCGCTGGCCCGACTGGCCTGTTGGCGCCAACCGGACTTCGCTGATCGAGGCCCAGCAGAACTTCCAGGACTACGGAGCATGCGACGAACGGTCGCTGGAACACGTCCGCCCAGCGATGGACGGCGAGCCGTTGGACCCGAGCTGGCGCCCCATCGATCCTGAACGCGACCACTTCGAGCCCCAGGCCGTCCAACTCGCCGCATGGCCCGACGACTACACCGTCTTGTACTGGTGGCGATATCGGAACACCGGGTTCTGGCGCCCTCCGCCTCGGTGAACTTCCTGACCCGGGGCTGCGGCTGATGGGGCGGATCCACCTCGATGTGTCGTTTTCCCTGTCTCGTCCGCGACGCCCCGCGTCGGGGCGGACGGTCCGGTGGGGTGGTTCCGGCCGGTGCTTCGGTGACGGGGGGCCGATCCGGTTGTGGGGGGAGGGGCTGGAAGGGGAGTTCGCCGGGGAATCCCACGGCCAGGGCGAGCTGCCGGCCCGCGAGGCGCCGGGCGTCGGGCGTCGGGCAAGGCCAGGGCGGGTTCGCCGGCGATGAGGCGGGTGGCCAGGCCGGCGAGCAGGGCGAGTACGACGGTGGCCACCTCGTCAGGGACGCAGTCGAGAGCTCGGCGGGGGTCGGCTGACGGTCGCCCGGTGGCGACTGCCTCTCGGTTTGTGCAGCAACGGCAGCGGGGCGCCGCCGTCTTCGCCGTTGACCCGAAGTGCGCTTGAGGTTCTAGCGTGTCGTAGGCGTGATCACCAGCTGACGACAGGAAGAAGCCAACGATGATCCTCGTGACCGGCGCAACCGGAAACATCGGAAGTGCACTGCTGAGGCAGCTGCATCTGCGCGGTGCCACGCCTCTGCGCGGTCTGACCCGCGACGTGGCCCGGGTCTCATTCCCCGAAGGGGTGGAGGCTGTTGAGGGCGATCTCACGCGGCCGGAATCACTGAAGTCCGCGTTGGACGGCGTGCGTTCGTTGTTCCTGGTGTCGGGCATGGGCGCAGAAGCCGACGTCCTCGCGGCGGCCCGGCAAGCAGGTGTGGAGCATGTGGTGCTCGTGTCGTCCATCACGGTTCAGACGCATCCGCACCTGCCCGCCGCCGGCGAGAACCTGGCCGTCGAGCGGCTGCTCAAGGCCAGCGGCATGGCCTGGACGATTCTGCGGCCGACGCAGTTCGCCTCGAACACCCTGTGGTGGGCGGAGTCGGTCCGCGAGCACAGGACGGTCCGCGTGCCGTATCCGGACGTCGGGCTTCCCACCATCCACCCCGCGGACATCGCGGCGGTGGCCCGAGCGGCGCTGACGGACCGGAGGCATCAAGGGCGGACGTATGCGCTGACGGGGCCGGCACGGATCACTGCCGGGCAGCAGGTCGACGCCATCGCGGCAGCTCTGGGGCACGAGGTGGCCGTCGTCGGGATCAGCCGAGGGGAAGCCCACCGGCAGATGGCCTCCTTCATGGGAGACCGGACCGCGGATGCGGTGCTCGACCTGATGGGCGGCGACGTCAACGACGCGTTGCTGAAGGTGCGCGACACGGTGTCGCGGGTCACCGGCTCCCCGGCCAGGCCGTTTCAGCAGTGGGCTTCGGAGAACACCGCAGCCTTCCGCTGAGCCCATGCACAGCATGGCCTGCGTCGTGCGCACCTCGCCCGCGACCTGGCTCTAGCGGATGGCGAGCGCAACGTGCGCAGGCCATGACGCCGTCCGCCTGCCCAGCAGCGGATGAACTCACGGTCCCGCATGGCGGGTTGTCTCCCGTACGTCCGGAGTCGGCACCTCACCGTCCGATGCGCGGCCCGAGCTCCCGCGCCAGCGCCACCGTCAGCCCGCGGAACACCGCTACATCGGGAAGGGTCTCTCCTACGCGTACGGCGAGATAGCTGCTCTCCCACGGGGCGTCCAGTACGGGCACGAACACCGCTCCCGGCCAGGCGTAATACCGCGCGAAGGACTTCAGCCCCGAGCCCGCCGCGCGCCCGGCGACCACACCGGTCAGCACCTCCTGCGGCGTCAGTGCGACATCCGCGCTGCGCCGCCGGGCCTCGTCACCGAAGTAGAGATAGTCCGTGAAGGTGCGCGGCGTGTGCCCTGGCACCCGGAAGAACGGGAGGTCCGCCACGTCGGCGACGCGCACTCCCTCGTCCCGCGCCGCCGCGAGCGGCGAGGAGTCCGGCACCACGACGATCCGCTGCTCGGTGGTCAGGGTGTCGGTGGCAACCCGTTCGTCGTCCGGCGCGGGGCGGACGAACGCCACGTCCACCCGGTCTTCCACCAGCGCCGAGGAGTGCTCCGTGAAGTCCAACTGCCGCAGCTCGACCGGGACGTCGGGGCGTGCCCGGCGGAACGCGTTGACCGCGGCGGGGGTGAGCTCGGCCGAGCCGTGCCCCATGATGCCGACACGCAGCGGCCGCGGTGTCCCGGCCGAGGGGCGGATGAACTCGGCCATGTCGTTCTGTGCGGCGTCGGTGATGGCGAGCAGCGTACGGGCGTGGCCGGCCAGTCGCCGGCCCGCGGGGGTGGGGGAGACCGGGTTGCGGTGGAGCAGCTGCGTGCCCTGTTCGTTCTCCAGCCGCCCCACATGCTGGGTGACGGCGGCGGGGGAGAGGAAGAGCCGCTTGGCCGCCCTGCCGAAGTGGCCTTCCTCCACCACTGCCAGAAACGATGACAGCAGTCGAAGATCCATGCGGCCAGCTTAAGGGCCTGTCCGATGGGTTATGGCCGGGCCCGGCAGCCACCCTAGGCCGGCCCTCTGACCTGGCGATACGGGCGTTCACGATTCGTGAACGCGGGCTGCGCGAGCGGTGCGGCGATCCGTAGAACTGACCGCTATGAGCACAGGAATCTCCACTCGGCCCACCCCTTCCGCCCCAGGGGCGCAGTCCGCGCCCCGCATGCGACGCCTCGGGCTGCGCGCGGCCTGGATGATGACGGCCTCCGGCTGGAGCGCCAACCAGTTCTCCGCGCTGCTCGGCACCTACCGCTCCGAGCTGGGCCTGCCCGAGTCGACGGTTACCGGGCTCTTCGCGCTGTATGTGATCGGCCTGATACCCGGGCTGCTGATCGGCGGCCCGCTCGCCGACCGCCGCGGCCGCCGCCCGGTGGCGCTGACCGCGCTGGCCGTCAATCTGCTGTCCACCTGTCTGCTGATGGCGGGCACGTCCGCCACCGGATGGCTCTTTCTCGGCCGGTTCCTGACCGGGCTGGGCGCAGGCGCGTTGCTCGCGGCGGGCAGCGCGTGGGTCAAGGAGTTGTCCGGCCCGCCCCACGCGTCGCACATCGCGCCGGTGGCCGCGGCGAAGCGGTCCGGGCTGTTCGTCTCGGCGGGCTTCGCCTCCGGCGGGCTGGTGGCCTCGCTGATCGCCCAGTGGGCACCGCATCCGATGGTGGCCGCGTATGTGCCGCACTTGGTGCTGGCCGCCGGTGCCTGGGCAGCGGCCCGCACCGCGCCGGAAACCCGCCCCGAGGAGCCCGCTGCGGGGCAGCGCGGCACGGCGCCCGTCGACTGGTCCCGTTTCCGCCGCGCCGTACTGCCGCTCGCCCCCTGGATCTTCGCCGCCCCGACCATCGGCTTCGCCACCCTGCCCGGGCTGGTCGACGGCGGCCTCGACGGATGGCGCACCGTCTACGCCGGGATCGCCACCGCCGTCGTGCCGGGCGCCGGGATGGCGGTTCAGCCGCTGGCCCGGCGGCTGGCCGCGCGGCACCGGGCGGCCACCGGGACCGCCGGACTCGCGGCGGTCGCCCTGGGGTTCGCGCTCGCCGTACCGGCGGCGTCGGCGGCACAGCCGGTGCTGGCACTGGTCGCGGCGGCCGTGCTGGGCGCGGGGTACGGGCTGGCGCTGGCGTTCGGCCTCACGGAGGTCGCCGCACTCGCTCCGCCGGAGTGGCTGGCCCGGCTGACCTCGGTGCTGTGGACGCTGGCCTATCTCGGCATGTTCGCGCCCTACGTCGTCACGTTGTTGTCCGGCGCGTTCGCCGTCCCGGCGCTGCTGGGCGCGGGCGCCGTACTGGCTGCGCTGTGCTGCGGCGCGTTCGCCGCGCTGAACCGGACGCGGTGACACGGGAGTGCGGAACCGGGCACGGGGAATCTCCCGAATGGGCGGGGGCGGTTCCGTGGCCTGAAGAACGGTGCGGCTCTCCTTCTCTACACCCTCTCTACGCTATCTCTACTCCCTATCTAAGCCCTATCTAAGCCCTATCTAAGCCCGCCGCACGTCCCGCCGCATAGCGTCTGAAATGCGGCCCGCTCGTGCGGGGACGGCATGGCGTACTCATTTCTGGGTGACGCGTGACTTGTTATCACGGGTTCTTTGGACGCTTATCTTGTGTGCTTGTCTTTTGGTGCTTGCCTTGAGTGCTCATCTATGTGGGCGATAAGGATTTCCCTGAGATATCCGCTATTCCCGTAAGGCCAGTACTCCCGCTGATCGAGGTACCAATTGCGGCGCGGCAGGTTTTTTCTGACAGCCAAGTGGGCCGGACTACGCCAGAAGGGGCGCGTCAAGGGTCTGTTCCGCCCAGATGATCTTGCCGTGCGGTGTGTAGCGGGTGCCCCAGCGCTGGGCGAGCTGGGCGACGAGGAAGAGACCGCGGCCGCCTTCGTCCTCCGCGGCGGCGTGCCGGAGGTGTGGGGAGGTGCTGCTGGTGTCGGAGACCTCGCAGGTCAGGGTGCGGTCGTGCAGCAGGCGGACCCGGATCGGGCCGGTGGCGTAGCGGATGGCGTTGGTGATCAGCTCGCTGAGGATGAGCTCGGTGCTGAAGATCGATTCCTCCAGGCCCCACCGCGTCAGCTGCCGGGCGAGGGTCGCGCGTGCCTCGGCCACCGCCACCGGGTCGGAGGGGACCTCCCAGCCTGCGATGCGCTCGGGGTCCAGACGGCGGGTGCGCGCGACGAGCAGGGCGATGTCGTCGCGCTGGCGGTCCGGGAGCAGGGCGCCGAGTACGGCCTCACAAGTCTCCTGCGGGGTCCGGCCGGGATGCCCCAGCGTCGTGGCGAGGATCCGCAACCCGGCGTCGATGTCCCGCTTGCGGTCCTCGACGAGCCCATCGGTGTAAAGGACGAGGCTGCTGCCCTCGGGCAGGCGCAGGTCCACCGCCTCGAAGGGCAGGGCGCCGACTCCGAGCGGCGGGCCGGTGGGGAGTTCGGGGAACTCCATGGTCCCGTCGGGGTGGACGAGCGCCGGCGGGAGGTGGCCGGCACGGGACAGGCTGCACATGCCGGTGGAGGGGTCGTAGATCGCGTACAGGCAGGTGGCGCCCGCGACCATCGCCTCCTCGTTCGCTGCGGCCGCCTCCTGGTCGATGCGGTTGACCAATTCGTCCAGGAAGCCGAGGAGTTCGTCGGGCGGCAGGTCGAGGGTGGAGAAGTTCTGCACCGCGGTGCGGAGCCGGCCCATGGTGGCGGCGGCGTGCAGACCGTGGCCGACCACGTCGCCGACGACCAGCGCGACCCGGACGCCCGGCAACGGGATGACGTCGAACCAGTCGCCGCCCACCCCGGTCTGCGCGGGCAGGTAGCGGTGGGCGATGTCGAGCGCGTTCTGCTCGGGCAGGCCGTGCGGGAGCAGGCTGTGCTGCAAGGTGACGGCCATGGCGTGCTCGCGCGTGTAGCGGCGCGCGTTGTCGATGCACACGGCGGCCCGGGCCGCCATCTCCTCGGCCAGGGACACATCACCCTCCTCGAAGGGGGCGCTCTCCCGAGAACGCCAGAAGTTGGCGACGCCCATGAGGACGCCGCGCGCCTGGAGCGGAACGGTGATGAGCGACTGGCATCCGTGGTTCAGGACCAGCTGGAAGCGTTCCGGGTCCTGGGCGCGCCAGTCGTCGGCGGCTCGTATGTCGGGTACGAGCACGGACTGTCCGGTGACGAAGCCCGTGGCCATCGGGGTGGGCGCGGCGTATCTGTGGAGCTCGCCCGCCCGGTAGAGGGGATGGTCGTCGCTGAGGCCGGCCAGCGCCACGCGATGCAGTTCCGGCGCCTCGCTGTACGACCCCGCCGGCGGCTCCTCGCCGCTCAGGACGGGCACGGCGAGGTCGACCGTGGCGTAGTCGGCGAACCAGGTCACGGCGACCTGGGTCAGCTCCTCGGCGGTGCGCTGCACATCGAGGGTGGTGCCGATGGCCAGGCTCGCGTCGTACAGCAGCCGCAGGCGGCTCTGGGCGGCCTCCGCCTTTCCCGCGAGGGCGAGGAGCTCGGTGGAGTCCCGCAGTGTGGCCACGTTGCCGGGCGGGCCTCCCCGGCGGTCCGTAGGCCGGTTGTTCACCGCCAGCAGTCGGTCGCCGACCGGCAGTACCTCGTCGGTGACCACGCGCCCCGAGACCAGCAGTTCGGTCATCCGGGAGTCGAGCCCGAGGTCGGTGACGCTGCGCTGCTCCACGTCGGGGGCCAGGCGGAGCAGCCGGCGCGCCTCGTCGTTCGCCAGCAGGACGCGCCGGTCCGCGTCGACGATGAGCACGCCCTCGCGCACGGCATGCAAAACCGCGTCATGGTGCTCGTACATGCGGGTCATCTCCGTCGGGCCGAGCCCGTGGGTCTGGCGCCGCAGCCGCCGGGTCACCAACGCGGTGCTGACCGTGGCCAGGGCCAGCGCGGCGGCCCCTGCTCCGAGTACGACCGGCAGCTGCCGGTCGATCGCGCTGCTCACCCGCCTGACCTTCATGCCGGACGACACCATGCCCACGACCTTGCCCCTCGCGTCCGTCACCGGGACGACCGCCTGCACCTCGTGGCCGAGAGGGCCGTAGACGCTTTCGATGGTGACGCGACCGGCGAGCGACGGCCCGATGGTGCCGACGAAATGCCTCCCGATCTGCTCCGGCTTGGGATGCGTGTAGCGGATGCCGGCCCGGTTCATGACGACGATGAAGTCGACGCCGCCCCGCTTCCGGGCGGTCTCGGTCAGCGGTTGGAGCACCTTGGCCGGGTCGGGGCCGCGCATGGCCTCCACCAGACCGGGGCTGTGGGCGAAGGACTCGGCCGCGCCGAGCGAACGATCGCGTGCCCCCTGGAATCTGTCGGTCCGGGCCTGGAACAGCAACGTGCTCACCGCGGCCACGACCAGCAGCAGCACGATCAGGACCTGCAGGACGAACATCTGACCGGCGACGCTGCGCATGCTCGCCAACGGGCGCAGGCGCCACGGTGATCGCTTCGGCGAGCTTTCACGCCGCTCTCGCCGGCCGTTGCCGCCCAGGCGCCGACCCGTGAACCAGCGTCCCGAAGGTGGCCACGGGAAGCGGCCGGAGATTCGGGCCATGGTTCATATTTACCGCGCGCCTGCTGTATCCGATACACACCACGCCGAGTTATCGAATAAATGTTCGACGGATTCTTGGTTCGGTTGGCCGTCGCTGTCGGGGCGCGGGATGCGCCTGGTGCTCCTGCCGGGCCGCACCGACAACCCGGAAGCGGCACCCGGCGAACAAGCGACTCGGTTCGCTGAACGGCTCGACCACCCGCGCCGATTTCCCGCTTCACTGCGCGCCGCGAGAGAATTCCACACGTTGAACAGAGAGGCTATCTCTCCCGCCACGACCGGCAACGAATGCGCCTCGCCGGAAGCGCTGGAATCAATTACCGCGAAGCGTATCGAGGCTGGACTGGACTGGACTGGACTGGGCGGGGCCGGGCGGACCGGAAGGTGTCGAGCGGATTGTTGTTTTCGCCCGCCTATTCAAAAAACCTTCGCCCTGACTGAGAGGCTCCTGCCCCGGGGCGGGTGCCAGGCCGCCGAGCTCGGTCAGACCGGCGAGACCGCGCATCGGCGGGCCGGCGTCTGTGAAGCGCGTCGCGCCGGCGCCGTCGTCAGCGACCAGGGTGTGGCGCAGCGATGACGAGGGGGTGAGCCGCCCGTCAGCGCCCGGACTTCACACCGGCTCCGATCGGATTGGAGGAGGCGGGAGGGACGGACGACGGGTCGGACGACAGGGCAGACGGCGGGACGGACGACGGGGCGGACGGCGGGACGCACGACGGGGCGGATGACGGAACGGGCGACGGAACGGACGACGTCGCGAGGGTCGGGCCCTCGCCCGGCCCCGCCCCGGTGATCCCAGGGCCCCGATCGGCTCGTCGCTGGAGGGCCGCCGCCCAGCCCGTCGCCGCGAGGGCGAGCGCACCGGTGCCGGCGCCGACCCAGGCCACCGAGGCGAAGCCGAACCCGGCGTCGATGGCGAGGCCGCCCAGCATCGGGGTGAGCGTGATCCCGACATTGAACGCCGAGGTGTTCACGGCCGGTGCCAGCGTCGGCGCGTCGGGCGCGAGCCGGAACACCCGTGACTGCACAACCGGGTTGACGACGTATCCGGTTACCCCGAGGACGAAGACCAGCGCGATGGTGACGCCGAGGCTGCCGGCCGTCAGCGCGAGCGCCGCGGAGGCGACGGTGAGCGCCCCGCCCCCGATGACGAGGGTGCGCAGCGGCGCGGCGTCGGCGACCCGCCCGCCGAGCGTCACGCCGATCAGCCCGCCCGCCCCGTACAGCGAGAGTAGAACCGGTACCCACCCCTCGGGCAGCCCGCTCACGTCGGTCAGCAGCGGTGCCAGGTAGCTGAAGGTGACGATCGCCGCGCCGAAGGTCAGCAGCGTGACGAGGTAGGACACCCACAGCGCCGGACGGGCCAGACCCTTCAACTCCCGTCGCACCGACGGCATTTCCGCGCCCTCGGCACGTCCGGCGGGCAGCACGGCCAGCAGGGAGAGCAGGCTGAGTACGGTGAGCCCGGCCACGCCCCAGAACGCCGCGCGCCAGCCCACGTGTTGGCTGAGGAGCGTGCCGGCCGGCACGCCCACGATGGTGGCCAGGGTCAGCCCCATACCGACCACGGACAACACCTTCCCCTTGGCCCCCGGAGGCACCAGGCTCACCGCCGTCGCGGCGGCCACCGCCCAGAATCCGGCGTACGCAAGGGCGCTCACCACGCGGGTTGCGAACAGCACCCAGTACCCCGGCGCGAGCGCCCCCACCACATGCCCGGCAACGAAGACGAGCTGGAACGCGACCAGTGCGGTGCGCCGCGGCACCCGCAGCGTGGCCACGGCCAGCGCGGGCGCGCCGATCACCATCCCGACGGCGAAGGCGGAGATCAACAGCCCGGCGTCGGGGATGGAGACCCCGAGGTCGGTGGCGACGTCGGGCAGGAGTCCGGAGAGCATGAACTCCGATGTGCCTTGGGCGAAGATGCCCAGGCCTATGAGGTAGACGGCAAGTGGCATGAGAATGCGCTCCGTTGAGTGGGGGAGGGATTGTTCAATTTTTGGATTGCTCGGTACAAAATGAACTCAAGATGGGCCCTCGCGCGTGGAGGGGTGGGTGTCAGGCCGCCGAAACGGCAGGGTGGGTGGGGTGGGTGTGACGCGCGGAAGCGGCCGGAGCTTCCTCTGGGGTGGCCCGCTCGATACCGGAAGCTAACACCTATTGGATCAGTTGGTCCAATACTCTCGCCGATGGCGTAGGGGCAGGCCACATGTCGGGCCTGCCGGGTATCGGGCCTGCCGTGTGTCGGGCCTGCCGTGTGTCGGGTCTGCCAGCTGTTGGGTCTGTCAGGTGTTGGGCTTCCGTGAAACGTCGTGAACATCACAAGATGGGTGTTTGGTCGCAGCGAGCCCGCCATGAAATTTCGTTGAACGGCCTTGGAGCGTCACAATCACCCAGTGACCTTCCCCGTTCTCCAGCGGACTCGGTCCTGCCCGCGTGCGGTGACGGCTACCGCAGCCGCCCGTGGGCCCGGGTGCCGCAGGTGCGGGGTGGGCGCATTCGGATGCGTGAAGGAGATGATCTCCCTTCGAGGAGGCACGTTGGTGGAAGGAAGGCTGGCCATGACGGCGGATGCGCGTGGTGAGGTCGAGGAGTTCATGCTGGGGAAACGTTTCTCCTGTCTGGCGGGTCGCTCCGCCTGGCGCCAGGGCGGCATCACTCACCGGCACTACGACCTACTGGGGAGTGAGGAGTCCGCCCGGCTGATGGCGCTGGATCTCACGGAGTTCGTGGGGTCGGCGGACTGGAGCGCTCGGACGTTCACCAGTTTCGTCGCGACCTTCGCGCAGCCTCGCGGGGTGGATGAGCTGCGGTTCGAAGAGCTGCTGTGGCAACAATTGCAGCTGCTCCACGAGCAGGATGCTGAGTCCCATCACTGGGCCGAGGGCTACTCGTCGGATCCGCAGTCCAGCAAGTTCGCCTTCAGTGTGGCCGGCCATCCCTTCTTCGTGATCGGCCTGCACGAGACGCACCGCCGGTGGGGCCGTCGGCCGCCCTTCCCGATGCTGGCCTTCAACTCCCATGAGCAGTTCGACCGGATAAAGGGCGCCGGCATGTGGGACCGGCTGGCGGAGAAGATACGCCAGCAGGACATCAAGCTGCAGGGCGATATCAATCCCAACTTGTATGAGTACGAGCATCTCTCCGAGGCTCGTCGCTACTCCGGCCGCCCCAAGCCCGCCGACTGGCAGTGCCCCTTTGCCGCCCGTGACACGGGGCAACAGCGCGAGGCGGATCGTGAGCTGACCGTCTCGCCGGTGTGAAGCGCGCCTGCATCAGGACGCGGCGGCTGCCCTTCGAGTGGTAGACAGAGGGCGTGGGGCAGCCGTTGAATCGGGAGACGGGCTCTGACGATCAGCTCCGGTGACGGCGGCTGTTTCTTTTGTTTCGAATTGACGCGCATCTTTGGGTTTACCTATGGGTTTACTCGTGGTTTTACTTGTAGGGTCGCGCGTCGGAATCGGAGTCGGCCTTGGAGCCCGTACCGAATGGCGTCTGTGCGATCGCCCGCCCCGGTGAGCAGCTGCTCACCCTGCAAGGCGGGTCGCCGCCGCCCGGGACACCTGTGGCGCTCCTGCGTCCCACGGGTAATCCGGGGGAGCAGGAGTGGCGGGTGGCGGGGTTGGGGAACGGTACCTGCACCATCCGCAGTCTCAGCAGCGAGACGTATCTCGGCTTCGAGGGTGAACCGGAGCCGAACAAGCCCATCCGGGGATTTCCCGAGCCTTGCGAATGGGCGCTTCACCGGAGTTCGTCGCCACGCACTTTATATATTGCCGTTCCCGGCAGTCCCATTGACGGCCCGGAATTCGTCGTCGACCTCAGCCTGCTGAAGATCTTTCCGCCCCGTATCGCCCTGCGGCCGCTGGATGTGGACAACCCGCACCAGGCATGGACCTTCGAATTCCACGAGTAGCCTCCAGCGGGAACCTCATGTGGCTCGTGTCGGTCATACCGTCTCGGCCTCCAACAGGGTGGGAGCGTTGCGCTGGGACCGCAGGATGCCGGCCGTGCAGGCGGCCACGGCGCAGAACGCCACGGGCAGGAAGAACGTGAGGTTGAGCGGGATGAAGTGGGTCAGCGGCCCGATGATGGCGGGCCCGGCGAGCATGCCGAGGTAGCCGAGGCCGGCGACGCGGGAGACGTTGGCTCCGGCGGCGGCCGGGTCGGCGTGGCCCGCGGCACTGAAGAGCTGGGGTATACAGCCGGACAGCCCGGTCCCGAACAGGGTCCAGCCGGTCAGCGCCAGGGGAATCCAGGGGGACAGCGCCGCCACCGTCAGACCTAGTGCGGCCAGGGACGCGCCGTAGCGGAGGACGGCCACCGAGCCGAAGCGCCCGGCCACCCGGTCGGTGAGCAGGCGGCCGATGGTCATGGCAGTGGCGAAGGCTCCGTAGGCGAAGGCGGCGGTGGCTGCGGGCGCGTCCAGGCCGTCTCGCAGATGGAGCACGCTCCAGTCGTTGGCCACGCCTTCGCAGAGCATGAGCATGAGCGCGAGAGCGGCCAGTATCCAGATGCGCCGGGGCGTCGTCCTGCGACCGTTCTTCGCCACGGTGGCGGGCCCTTGAGAGGTCTGGGCTTGTGCAGTGTCGGCCTGTGCAGTGTCGGCCTGTGTGGTGTCGGCTTGTGCTGTATCGGCCTGTGAGCTGTGGGCCTGTGTGGTGCCAGCCTGTGTGGTGCCAGCCTGTGTGGTGTGGGCGTTGTCCGGCCGTAGCAGTGCGGGGGCGGCCAACGCGACGATGGCCAGGCCGAACAGTGCCACCGCGCCGAGAGTTGCCGCCGGGCTCCAGCCCCAGCTCAGCGTGCGGGCGCCGGCCAGCGCGGCAAGGACGCCGCCGATGGAGAAGGTGGCATGGAAGGCGGACATGACGGGCCGCCGGTAGCCGCGCTCAACCTGTACGGCGTGGGCGTTCATGCTGACGTCCAGGCAGCCGTTGCCGAAGCCGAGCACCAGCAGCGCCGCCCCCAGCGTCCAGGCATTCGTTGCCAGGCCCGGCAGGACCACGGCGGCGCTGCACAGTGCCGCGCCGACCGGTACGACGGTGCGGACGCCGGAGCGGTCGGTGAGCGGGCCGGCGATCTGCATGCCCGCGAAGGCTCCCGCGCCGAGCAGCAGCAGGAGCCAGCCGAGCACGGCATGGCTGATGCCGGCGCGATGCTCGATGGCGGGGATGTGGACGATCCACATCCCCATGAGGAAGCCGTTGAGGGCGAAGTAGGCGAAGGTGGCCAGTCGGCCGCCCCGCAGTGATCTCTCCATGCAAACGAACATAGCGAACAAATTCAATGTTCGAAAGGTTGCGATTCGAACGCACTCGATGTTCAATCTGGGTATGGCGAGCACAGACCGACTGAGGCAGATCACCGATGCCGTGCGCGAGGCGGGCCGTATCGGCGTCGCGGAGCTGGCCGGACTCACAGGCGCTTCGGAGATGACCATCCGCCGCGACCTGGAAGTCCTGGCCGACCAGGGCGTACTGGAGCGCTACCGAGGAGGAGCGAGAAGCCTGCTGCTGCGCGGTGACGAACCTCCCTTCGCGCTGCGGGCGCAGGAGGGGCTGGAGACCAAGCGGCGCATCGCCGCCGAGGTTGCCGAACTGATCGCCGACGGCGAGTCCGTTGTCCTCGACAGCGGCACCACCTGCCTGGAAGTGGCCCGCGCGCTGGAGCACCGTCGCCTGACCGTGATGCCGCTGTCCCTCCACGCAGTGAACGCGCTGAGCGCGGCACCGCGGCTGACGCTGCTGGTGCCCGGCGGCCGGCCGCGGCCGGGCGAACTGGCGCTGACCGGCCCCCTGACCGCGGCGTCACTGGCGGCCCTGCGCTTCGACACCGCCGTCATCGGCTGCTGCGGCCTGACCGCAACGGACGGCCTGACCGCGTACGACCTGGACGATGCCGCCGTCAAGCGCGCCGCGATCGCCTCGGCCCGCCGCGTCATCGCCGTCGCGGATGCCGCCAAGCTCTCCCGCACCGCCCTCGCCTTCGTCGCCCCGGCGTCCGGCCTGCACGCCGTCGTCACCGACGAGGCCGCCCCGAACGACGAGACCGACGCGCTGGCCACGGCGGGCGTGACCGTACGGAAGGTGTGACCACGTGACCGGCACCGTGCTCTTCGACCTGTTCGGCGTCATCGCACGCCACCAGTCCATGGCGGGGAAGGACCGGCTGGCCCGGACGGCGGGCGTGCCCGCCCCGGCCTTCTGGGACGCCTACTGGGCGCTGCGCCCGCCCTACGACCGCGGAGACGTGACCGGACCCGGCTACTGGCAGCAGGTGGCCGACTCCCTCAGCACCCGCTTCGACGACCAACGGATCGCGGAACTCGTCGATGCCGACATCGCCAGCTGGAGCGCCGTCGACGAGACCATGGTCGCCCTGGTCGAAGACCTCGCGGCAGCCGGCCGGCGTATCGCTCTGCTGTCCAACATCCCCGAGGAGTTGGCCGCCCACTACGAAGAACACCACCCATGGCTCCGGCACTTCCCGATACGCGCCTTCTCCTGCCGTATCGGCCACGCCAAACCCGGCTCCGACGCCTACCGGTGGTGCCAGAACGCCCTGCACACCGAACCGGATCGCATCCTCTTCGTCGACGACCGCCAGGACAACATCCGGGCCGCCGAGGCAACCGGCATGCACGGTCACCTCTTCACCACCCCCGCCCGGCTGAGGGAAGCACTCGTCCAGTGGGACTCCGCCCCAACGCGATCGTGAGCGCCCGTCAGGATCCGCTCAACCGGTAGCCCGCCGAGCACGCTCACCTGGGTTTCGGGCTGTACCGAAACGCCTGGCCCACCTGGCGCGCGGCGCGCACGCTGTTGGACAGGCCGGAACGCTCGCACCGGCCTGTCGACCACCGAACACCAGGGGGAACTCTCATGAGTCAGGTCCGAACGAAGATCAAGGCGGCGGCAGCCACCACCGCGCTCGCCGGCCTCGCGGTGCTGCCGCTCGCGGGAAGCGCCCACGCCGCGCCGGCGGCAGCATCGTCCCATGGATGCCCGTCCGGGTACGTGTGCCTCTACCCGAACGCGAGCTGGAACGGCGACAAGCCGATCTACAAGTGGTACACCTACGGCGCCCACAACATCAGCAACCAGTTCGGCGTCAAGAGGTTCTTCAACAACCAGACCGGCGGAGCCATCGCCCGTAACTGCACCGGCTCCAACGGCACCGGCTGCCAGGGGATCCAGACGGCCGGTACGTACGCCGACTACGACTACACGCCGTACAACTCCGTTCTGCTGGCCAAGGGATGACCTGTCCCGGTCGCTAGTGCGGTGACGCACCGACACTGATCCTGCGAGAGTCTCGATTGCCCGGCGGAGTGCTGGGCGATCGAGACCGCGGGCCGGCATGTCGGTGTGTCGGTGTGCCGGTGTGTCAGTGTGTCGGTGTCGCCCAAGGGGCGACTCCCCCCGCCTACTTCGAGGCAGGTTCTGCGGGCGGGCTCCCGTCAGGAGCGCGTACCCAGCTCTTCCGCCACTTCGTACTCCTCTTCCAGTGCTTCGGTGACCTTCTCCCACAAGGCGGATTCCACAGTCGGGTCGAGTTCCTCGATCGCTTCCCGGAACTGCGCCAGAGCCTCAAGCGGTTCCGGCCCCTCAAGCAGTTCCGCGAAGTTCGCGGCCAGCCCCAGCGCGCCCGCCAGTACCGGCAGCGAGGAGTGCGCCTCCCCGGCGTAGCCCGCCGCGTGGTCCCAGCCGTTCGGGTCGTAGAGATCGACGTGCCCCCACTCGCCGTCCACCATCAGATAGGACTGCTGACACTCGCCGAACTTGAAGGCGTACTTCGTGGGTGGGGAGTCGTCGTCAGGGGTCCGCCGCCCGAACAACTCGTCCGGGTCTTCCGCCCACGGGCCGTCGTCCTTCAGATCGCTTGAATCGAAGTCGATGAATTCGAGGAACCCGTCGATCCTTACCGCCGGGAACCCGACCGTGGTGAGGAACTTCCTGGTTTCTTGGTGTTCCAGCCGCGCCGGCAGCTCCGCCTCCGCGGGCCGCCACAGCGAGCCCTCCCCGAAGCGGGACTCCAGCCACTTCGCTGTCGGGTTCTTGGCTGCCGTTATCCACTCATCCACGCTCACGTGGCCCCCTTGGCCGGTCCGGCTGATGTGACACCACCAGTGAACCCGACGCTACTGACAACCTGGCCGCAGCCCCTTCCGCGTCCGCCTGTATGTGGCGCGGCCGCGCCCCAGGTCTCGGGCTCATGGGCCTGCCGTTGCCGGGGAGATCTGCGAAAGGGGTGACGCTTTCGGTGACGGGTCCGTATTGTCGGCTCGCGCTGGGGTCTTCTTGCTCCGGGATTTCATTCGGGCTTCTGCTCGGAGGCCCTGCAGTTCTTGGCGGTTGCCTGTATTGAGGGAGCAGTGGTGACACTCCTGATAGTTCCGGTCATGATCACATTTGGGGTATTCCTGCTGGCCATGGTGGCTGTGGGATTCTGGACGTATCAGGACACGTTGACGTTTTCTGATTTTGCATTGGGTGGACGTCGACTGAGTGCGCCGGTGGCGGCTTTGTCGGCAGGCGCGAGCGATATGTCGGGTTGGTTGTTTTTGGGGTTGCCGGGGGCGGTGTATGCGGCAGGTATCGGTGCGACATGGATCGCCGTGGGGCTGGCGGTCGGAACGTATCTGAACTGGCGTCTGGTGGCGCCGCGTTTGCGTACGTACACCGAGCGGGCCGGTGACGCCAAGACGCTGTCGGCGTATCTGGAGGAGCGGTTCGAGGACGGGAGCAGGATGCTGCGCGTCGTTTCGGCGACAGTCATCGTGGTGTTCTTCACCGTCTACGTTGCCAGTGGTCTGCTGGCCGGGGGTGTGCTGTTCGAGGGGATCTTCGGCGGCGGTTTCGAGTTCGCGCTGACGGTTTTCGCCGTGGTGATTGTTGTCTATACGGTCCTGGGCGGTTTCCGCGCGGTGAGTGTGACGCACTCGGTGCAGGCCACATTGATGTTCTGCGCGGCAGTGGCCCTCCCGGCGATCGGTATCGGACTGCTGGGCGGTTTCAGCGCGCTCCGTGGTGCGCTCACCGACAAGAGTCCGTCTCTGTTGGACATGGGGGCTCGGGCCGGCTTCGACGGGAACCGGTGGGCGTCCGGTGAGCCGCTGGGTGTGGTGGCGGTGATATCCCTGCTGGCCTGGGGGCTGGGCTATTTCGGGCAGCCTCATGTCCTGGCGCGTTTCATGAGTATCCGCAGCACTCGTGACATCCCTGTGGCCCGGCGCATCGGTGTGGGCTGGGTGGTCGTCTCGCTGGCGGGTGCGTCGCTTGTGGGGCTGGTGGGGATCGCTGCGCTCGACCGTCCGCTGGACAATCCGGAGACGGTCTTCATCGCGCTGTGCGCCCAGTTGGTCAATCCCTGGGTGGCGGGCATCCTGCTGGTTGCCGTGCTGGCCGCGATCAAGTCCACGGCGGACAGTCAGCTGTTGGTCTCGGCGATGGCCCTGACGGAGGACTTCTACCGGACTTTCGTCAAGCGGCAGGCCTCGGATGCGGCGATGGTGCTGGCGGCTCGCGCGACGGTGGTGGCTGTCGCGCTGGTGGCCTACGTCATCGCGCTCAGCGGCGGCGCCGTACTGGATATCGTCGCCTACGCCTGGGCGGGTTTCGGTGCCGCCTTCGGCCCGGTGATCCTTCTGTCGCTGTACTGGCCCCGTATGACGCGCGCCGGCGCGATGGCCGGCATTGTGACGGGAGCCGTCACCGTCGTCATGTGGAAGCACATCGACCCGCTGCTGGGGCCGCTTGAGTCGGGCATCTACGAGATGGTGCCGGGGGTGGTTGCGGCCACGGCGGCGGCGCTGCTCTTCGGGAAGTTCGTCGGCCGTCCTCCGCGGCGCGTGTGGTCGGGGCCTCTGGAGAAGAAGGACACCTCTGCGGTGCCGGCTGGTTGAGCGGGCGTAGGTCGGGTTGTGGGCTGCGCGGAGTGCTGGTCGGGTCGCTGACGGCGGACATGTGGGTGAGACGGTGGTGTTGCCGGCCGGGCGCCGGATGGATTGCCCGGCCCCGGACTGGCGACCGCGTCGTCACCGCCTGTTGAGGCCGTTTCGCGGTGTGGTGATTTGTGTATCCGCTGTGCGGCTCGCCCGGCCCTCTCCGCCCTCACCCCGTGCACATATGGGTCGCAGCAGAACGAACGGCCATCGGTAAAGCCGCATGTGACGTCGTGCCGGGCCGGGGCGGGTCATCACCATCAGGGGCCGTGTGGCCCGCTGTTGGCCGGATTCGTCTCTTACGTTCTGGCGTTGCGGACCCTAGCTTGACTGTATGACCGGATTCGAAATCTGGTCACGGGGTCGGGGGAGGGGGATTGTGGAGCAGGCTGAGCGTGGTGAACGCATCCTGGCGGCGGCGGGTGAGCTGTTGCTGGCGTGGGGCTACCGGCGGGTGACCATCGATGAGATCGCCCGGCGCGCCAAGGTCGGCAAGGGCACCGTCTATCTGCACTGGAGGACGAAGGACGCCCTGCTCCTGGCGGTCCTGCTCAGGAACAAGGCGCGAAGTCAGCGGCGGGAGCTGGAACGTATGCGCGCCGACCCGCTGGAGGTCCTGCCGAGCCGGATGATGTGCGGGCACTACCGCGACTTCCTTGAGGATCCGGTCCTACGTGCCATCTATACCGACGACTCCGACATCCTCGGCCGGCTCAACGACATCGCCAAGAAGGAGCTTGCGGGGCTGATGGCGGAGGGCGAGCGAGTCTTGTGCCGCCATCTCGAAGTGCTGCGCGAGCACGGCCTGGTGCGCGACGACACCGACGTCACCCACCAGCGCTACGCCCTGATGGCCATGGCTACCGGCTTCTTCATGGCCGAGGCGCTGTTCTTCGACCGTGCCCCGGACGCTCCGGAGGTACGGGCCGACATCCTCGCCCATACGGTCCGCAGCGCGCTGGAAACCCCGGCGGACTCCGGCCCCCTTGCCGACCGGGCCAGAGCGGCCGCTGCCGCTGCCGCGCCCGAGATCATCGCACTCTACGAGCGCCTGGACGAGCTCAGCGCACAAGAGATGCATCGGCAACTGCGTCAATGACCCCCCACAACTTGAGGAGAACGAACGATGCCTGAAGCACCCGCCACCTCCCCGCTCGCCGCGTATGTCGGGAAACACCCGGGGGAGCCGAACGTGATGGAGCCGGAGCTGCTGGCCGACCCGTTCGGCGGCTACGGGAAGCTACGTGAGCAGGGCCCGGTCGTCCGCGGCCGCTTCGTCGACGACTCGCCCGTATGGTTTGTGACGCGCTTCGAGGAAGTCCGCGAAGTCCTGCGCGACCAGCGGTTCGTGAACAACCCAGCCGCGGTCGCGGCGGGCCCGGGCGAGGACCCCCTGTCCCGGATGCTGGACACCTTAGGCATTCCCGAGCACCTGCGCGTCTACATGGCCGGCTCCATACTCACCTGCGACGCGCCCGACCACACCCGGCTCCGCCGACTGGTGTCGCGGGCGTTCACGGCACGCAAGATCACCGGTCTGCGGCCGCGGGTCGAGCAGATCGCCGACGACCTGTTGGCCCGGCTTCCCGAGCATGCCGAGGACGGCGTCGTCGACCTCATCGAGCACTTCGCCTACCCCCTGCCGATCACGGTCATCTGCGAGCTGGTCGGGATCCCCGAGACCGACCGCCCACAGTGGCGGGCGTGGGGCGCCGACCTCATCTCGCTGGAGCAGGGCCGGCTCAGCAAGGCCTTCCCGGCCATGATCGACCACATCCACGAACTGATCCGCGAACGCCGCGGCGCGCTGACCGACGACCTGCTCAGCGAGCTCATCCGTACTCATGACGACGACGGCAGCCGGCTCAGCGACGTCGAGATGGTCACCATGGTCCTCACCCTGGTCCTGGCCGGCCACGAGACCACCGCCCACCTCATAGCCAACGGCACGGCCGCGCTGCTCACCCACCCCGACCAGCTGGGCCTGGTCCAGGCGGACCCGGATCTCGTGCCGCGCGCCGTCCATGAGCTGATGCGCTGGTGCGGGCCGGTGCAGGCGACCCAGTTGCGGTACGCCTCCGAGGACATCGACCTGGCCGGCACCCGCATCCGCAAGGGCGACTCGGTCCAACTGATCCTGGTCTCGGCGAACTTCGACCCCCGCCACTACGCCGACCCCGAGCGCCTCGACGTGACCCGCCACCCTGCGGGCCACGCCGAGAACCACGTGGGTTTCGGCCATGGCATGCACTACTGCCTGGGCGCCACACTCGCCCGCCAGGAAGGCGAAGTCGCGTTCAGCAGGCTGCTCGCGCACTACCCCGGCATATCCCTGGCCGTGGAACCGGACCGTCTGGAGCGCGTACCTCTGCCCGGCAGCTGGCGCCTGGCCTCACTGCCGGTGCGGCTGCTGTAGTAACTGGCGCGCGACGTGGGCCCGTAGAAACCGGGCGTACGAGCCGCGCCCGCGTCCGCGTCCGCGTCCTCATCCTCAACCTCATCCTCATCCTCGCCTGAATCGTCTTCTGCCGAAGGGCAGTTGACGATCGGGCGGGGGACGCCGGGGATCAGCGGAGTTCCAGTTCGGGGGGTGGACGGAGACCACGGCGGCGCGCGGATCAGCACGCGGATCAACACCGACTCAGGTTGCGTGGTCTCGTCGTCGGCCTCCGTCCGTCTCCGTCGGCCTCCATCGCCCGCAGGCGTCGGCGTGCGGCGTCCAACCGTGGCCGTACTCGGAGGCGAACAGGTCAGGCAGTGTCTTACGCCGTTGACGAGACGTGACCTCGCATGTGACCGGCCTCATGCCGCGCTGCCTTGACCTTCACATCAATGTGAAGGTTCGAGTATGTGCATCAAGAACCGCAGCACGCAGCACGCAGCACACAGTGCGTAGCACGTAGCAGACACGAGGTGAGCGTTGATGGACAACCAACTCTACGACTACAGCCCGATCGTCGAGCGTGAGCCGATCCGCTGGCCGGGAGGTGCCAGGGTCGCCTTCTACGTCGGACTGAACATCGAGCACTACCAGATCGACCGTCCCTCGACGAGCACCTTCCCGGGAACCGCGGGGCTCACGCCGGATCCGCTGAACTACGGATGGCGCGACTACGGGCCCCGGGTGGGCATCTGGCGGCTGATCGAGAGCCTCGACCGCCACTGGCTGCGCGCGAGCGTCCTGCTCAACTCCGACGTCGGCGAACGCTACCCGCAGATCATCGAAGCGGGTCGGGCCCGGAACTGGACGTGGGCCGCCCACGGCAAGAACAACTCCATCTTCCAGGCGGACATGACGCTCGATGAGGAACGCGCCTATCTGACCGAGGTGATCGGCACCATCGAGAAGACCACCGGCCAACGGCCGCGCGGCTGGATGGGGCCGGCGCTCACCGAGACGTTCCAGACACCGGCGCTGCTCGCCGAGCTCGGCCTGAGCTACGTACTGGACTGGACCAACGACGACCAGCCGTACCGGCTGAACGTGCCGGGGATGCTGAGCGTGCCGTACTCCGTGGAGCTCAACGACATCGGTCTCTTCGTCAGCAAGGGTCTGACCGGACCGGACTTCGTCCAGATCGTCAAGGACCAACTGGACCAGCTCTACGCCGATTCGGCGGACAGCGGCCGTGTGATGTCGCTGGCCCTGCACCCGTTCGTCATAGGCCAGCCGTTCCGGCACAAGTACCTGGACCAGGCACTCGAATACATCGTGAACCACCCAGGGGTGTGGCTGACGACCAGTGATGAGATAGCTGACCACTACGCCCGGACCACCGCAGGCGAGTTGTGAGACCCTTCAGCGCTAGCCTGGGCGAGCAGACATTGAAAACCGGCCGGGTCGACGGTCGGCCAGGTCGGTCCCCGTCAGGTCAGCACGGCTTCAGTGACCAGACGGGGGCCCAGTCCCGCTTACCCGAGTCGTAGGCGGTGGAGGTCCAGATCTGCTTGCCGTTCTTGCCGTAGAAACGGGCGACGGTGCCCTTGGTCTGGTTGTTGACGTAGGGGCCGGTGCCGTACCAGTTGTGGACCTTCCAGGTCTGGCACTTGTAGAAGTCGAATACGGTGCCGCGCACCTTCATGCACAGGTGGCCGTAGGAGCAGTCGAGCTTGACCTTCGAGTCGGTCTTGGTAGCGGTGAATCCGTCGTACTCGATCTTGTCGGCTGAGACCTGGCGGCCCTGCGGGTGCCCGGCGATGACGCTGTCGACCTGCTGCTGAAGGGCTGCTCCGGTGGCCGGCGCGGGTGCGGGTGTGGGTGCGGCGGTGGCTACGGCTGCGGAGCCGGTGGCCAGAGCGCCCACGGCGAACAGTGCGGCGGTGGTCTTCCTGAGTTTCATGAGGTTCCCCGATTCTCTTCTGTGGTGATTCCGTAGCGGGTCCGGCTACGGGACGACGGGACTACGGGAACCGAAGCTACGTACCGGTCGGTGGCGGCGGTACCTGTGAAGTCCGAGGTTGCGCGTGGCCAGGCGGGATGTATCGGCGAGCTCGGGTCTCTGGCCGCGGTGCGGCCGTAGGGTGGGGGAGGGGCTGACGCTAAGCCGCAGGCCGGAAGGCAAGCACCGCGTTGTGGCCCCCGAACCCCAAGGAATTGCTGAGGGCGAGGTGTATCTGCTGTCGGCGGGGCGCACCGGTCACCAGGTTCAGTGGGCTGGATTCTGGATCGGTCTGGTGGAAATTCGCCGTGGGTGGGACGAGTTGATGCTTGACCGTCAGGGCGGTGAGAGCGGCCTCGATGGCTCCGGCCGCGCCCATGGTGTGGCCGAGGACGCCTTTGGGCGCGGTCACCGTTGGCGGATCGGGGCCGAAGATCCGGTGCAGGGCGGCGGCTTCCGTGCGGTCGTTGAGCGGTGTGCTGGTCCCGTGTGCGTTGATGTGATCGACATCTGCCGGGGTGGCGTCGGCGATCCGTAATGCCTGGTCCATGGCCAGCTGTAGTCCGTGGCCCGCGGGGTCGGGGGCCACGGGATGGTAGGCGTCGGCAGAAACGCCGTACCCGGCCAGCCGGGCGTGGACCGGTGCGCGCCGGGCGGCCGCGTCGGCGACCCGTTCCATCACCAGCACGCCCGCTCCCTCGGCCAGGACGAAGCCGTCGCGGGCGGCGTCGAACGGCCGGGAGGCGGCGGCGGGGGACCCATGGCGTCGGGAGAGCGCCCCCATTTTCGCGAAGGCGGTGGCGCACATGGGGGTGACCATGGTGTCGGTGCCACCGGCGATGGCGATGTCACAGGTGTCGGTACGCAGCATCAGGCCCGCCAGGGCGACCGCGGTGGCGCCCGACGCGCATGCCGTGGCGGTGTGCAGCACCGGGCCCCTTGCCCGCAGGGCGATCGCCAGTTGCCCGGCGGCCATGTTGGGCAGGTAGGCGGGCAGGGTCAGTGGTGAGACCGCCCGGGGGCCCGTTTCGAGGAGCTTGCGGTACTGGGCGTCGTACGTTTCGATTCCGCCGGCCGCCGATCCGAGGATGACCGCGACCCGGGTGCCGTCCCAGGCGGCCGGGTCCAGCTGGGCATCGGCGACGGCTTCGTGGGCGGCCGCCAGTGCGAACTGGGTGAACCGGTCGTGCCACCAAGGTCGGGCTCCGGGTACGTGCTGACGCGTATCGAAGCCGCGCACCCGGCAGGAGAAGGAGACCGGGAGCCCGGACAGTGCGGGGTCCTCCGCCGCGGTGCCCCGCCCCTCGCAGACGCGCGTCCAGGTCTCCTCGGTACCGGTCCCGGCCGGGGTGACCAGTCCGATGCCGGTGATGGCGATGGCCCCGAACGTGCCGGGACCGCCGACGGCTCTGTCTCTGCCGAGGCCGGCGCCGGCCCCGTTCCCATCGGACACATTCATCGGGGGGCTCCCGGACCGGTCGGTGCCTGCCCCGTGGGCAGCTGCGCTTCAACGACCTGGGCGAATTGACGCAGCGTCAGTTCGGCGGCTGAATCGTCCTCTTCCAGTGGGGCGTTGAAGTGCTCCTGAAGCGTGACGAAGAGCTCGACGACGGCGAGGGAGTCAAGGTCCAGGCCCGCCAGTGTGGCTTCAGGGCGGATCGCCCCGGCGTCGACGTCGAACTTGTCGGTCAGTACGGTCACGACGTGGTCGTAGACGGCTTCCATTGCTGCTTCCTCCGATGCGTGGGGTGGGGGGTGGTGTCGGTTGTGCGGGGTTCGGGATCGCGGGCCCCGGGCACGGCCGAGGGCCAGCGCAGCGCGATCGCCCCCCATGTCAAGCCGCCGCCGAAGGCGGTCAGCAGAGTGCGTGACCCGGGACGGACGCGGTTGTGTGTCGCCGTGTCGGCCATGGCCAGGGGGATGGAGGCGGCGGCCGTGTTGCCGACGTCGCGGATGTTTCCGTAGCGGTGCCGGGGTGCGATGCCCACCCGGTCGGCGACCGAGTCGAGGATGCGCTGGTTGGCCTGGTGCCCGATGAACGCCTCAACGGTGCCGGGCTGCCAGCCGACTTGTCCGAGCACGGCCAGCGAGGATGCGGTCATACGGCGTACGGCGTGCCCGTACACCTCACGGCCCTGCATCCGGAAGTAGCGGTCCTCGCGGCAGAGACGACGCGAGGTGTCGGACTGACGGGAACCGCCGGCGGTGATCGCGATGAGGTCGCTGCCCGCACCGTCGGCTCCCCAGTCGACGCCGGCGATCGCACCCGGCTCGGAGCGGACTCCGGGGCGCAGCAGTACCGCCCCCGCCCCGTCGCCGAAGATCACCGCAGTGTCCCGGTCCAGCGGATCGACGATGCTGGAGTACTTCTCGGCGCCGATCACCAGCGGCCGCGCGCAGACACCGGTCCGCAGCAGTGCCGTGGCGACCGTGATGCCGTACAGGAAGCCGGAACACACGGCCGCCAGGTCGAAGGCGGGAATCGTCCCCAGGCCCAGCCGGTGTGCGACCTCCGGGGCGGTTGCCGGGCAACGGCGGTCCGGGGTGGTGGTCGCGACCAGGACCAGGTCCGCGTGGGCGCGCGCAGACGCTTCGGCGGCCCGGCCCGCGGCCACCGCGAGATCGCCGGTGCTCGTACCGTTGTCGGCCTGACGGCGTCGGGCGATGCCGGTGCGGGAGCGAATCCATTCGTCGGTGGTGTCCAGCACACCGCGCCGCCGCACATCCTCATTGGACAGCACGCGCGGGGGCAGACAGGTGCCCAAACCGCAGATCACGGCGGTAGGAATCTCCGTCGACATGGGTTGTGCTCCTTACCTCTCCGGAAGGGGACAAGACCTCTCCGGGCAGGGGTCAAGCCGCGAAGGGGGACGGCGGTTTCGGGATTCCGGCAAGCCCGCCATCGGGTACGGAGGCCCCTCCGTCGAGGAGCAGCGCCTGTCCGGTGAGGTACGACGCGGCCGGTGACGCGAGATAGAGCGCGGCGCAGGCGACTTCGTGCGGCTCCGCCCAACGGCCCATGGGGACATGGGCCATCAGCCAGTCGGACAGCGGACCCGTGGAGTAGGCGAAGGCGGTCATGTCGGTACGGGTCCACCCCGGGCACAGTGCGTTGACACGGATGCCCTCGCGTGCCCAGCCGACCGCGAGGCTGCGGGCGAGGGAGATCTGAGCCGCTTTGGAGGCGGCGTAGGCCTCCATCATGGGTGTGCCGACCACGCCGGCGAGCGAGGACATCAGGACCACGCTCGCCCGGGACGAGGCGGCGAGGTGGCGGTGCGCCCGTCGGCACAGCGCCGCGGTGGCGTTGAGATTGACCGACAGCACCTGGTCCCAGTCCTCCTGGGCGGAGGCCTGGAGAGGGACCAGGGCGGGGCTGCCGTCGGGCAGGGTGGGGAGAATGCCCGCGTTGTGGACGAGGACGTCGAGCCCACCGAGCGCGGCCGCGGAGACGTCCACGACGGTGTCCGCCGCGCCCGGATCCGTGAGGTCACCGGGGACCAGGACCGCGGTGCGTCCCTCCTTCTCCACCAGCTCGGCGGTCTCCTTGAGCGCCGCCGGCGTCCGGGCGGACAGCGCCAGATCGGCGCCGGCCTGAGCGAGCGCCACGGCGACGGCCTTGCCGATGCCCCGGGAGGCACCCGTCACCAGAGCATGCGCCCCGTCCAGCCGGAACGACCCGAGTGTGTTCATGGTGAGCGCGGTCATGCGGAACTCCTTTACGCGGCGGGGGTGCGGGCAGGGGGCGCGGCAGTGCGCCGTGAGCGGGTGGGAGCGATGCGAATGGACGGTGCTCCGGTCCAGGTCAGCAGCGCACTGCCCCAGGTCACGCCCGCTCCGAAGACGGCGAGGAGAATCCGGCCACCGGTGGGCAGCAGGCCGCGCGCGGCGGCGGTGGCCAGCGCGTACGGAGCGCTCGCGGCACCGATGTTGCCCACCTCGTCCCCGACGATCACCAGACGCTCCGACGGGATACCGATGCGCTCCCCGAGGCCGCGCAACAGGACGGGATTGGGCTGGTGCGTGATGAACGCGTCGATGTCGGCCGGCCGGAGCCGGTTGCGGACCAGGCACTCGCTGACGAGCAGCGGAAAGATCTCCACGATGAAATCGCGGACCGCGCGGCCGTCCATGTGGATGAAGTGCTTGCCGCCTCCGAGCGTGGCCGCGCTCGCGGGCGCGCGGCTGCCCCCGGCGGGGATGAGGACATGGTGGGCGCCGGTGCCGTCGGAGCCGAGTCGGAAGTCGGTGAACCCGCGGTTGTCCGCCACAGGGCCCAGCACCGCGGCGGCCGCACCGTCGGCGAAGAGCACGGCCGTACCCCGGTCCGTCGGGTCGATGAACTTCGAGTACGCCTCGACGCCGACAACCGCCGCATACCGCGCGCCGGAGCTACCGCGGAGCCAGTCGTGGGCGACCCGGGCCGCGAACAACCAGCCGGCGCAGGCCGCGCTGACATCCAGCGCCACCGCGTTGCGGGCGCCGGTCAGGGCCTGGATCCGGCACGCGGTGGACGGGCCCAGCTCGTCCGGGGTGGAGGTGGCGGCGACCAGGACGTCCAGCTGGTCGATGTCGATGCCCGCCGCGGCAACCGCCGCCCGCACGGCGGCCGCCGCCAGATCGGAGGCGGCCTCTCCCGGGGCGGCCACATGCCTGGTGTGCACCCCCGTACGCTCGGTGATCCACTGCGGTGTGACACCCACCGCGGCTGCGACATCCGCGTTGGTTCGCGTGGCACGGGGCAGGTAGCTGCCCATTCCCAGTACGCCGATACAGGGGACGGTCGGGGAGTTCATGACGGCCTTTCCGTTAGCCGGTCGAGGAAATCGGTCAGGGCTGCGGCGTAGTCGCTTGCGCCGAGCGGGACGGGCGCCGCGCCGTGCGGAGCGCTCATGACCGCGTCCAGCAGTGGCAGATGCGGCATGAGGCGGTCGCACAGCCCGTCCATCACCGAGGGGAGCGCCCGCGCCGCGGACGGGCTCAGCACTCCCGTGGCCATGAGCCGTCCGGAAAGGCGCCGCGCTTCGACCGCCCCGTGCAGAGCCGCCAAGGGACGGAGCACCGCCAGCAGTTCGGGATCGCTTACCGCGGCGATGGCGCCGGCCACGCTCTCCGCCACCAGACGACTCGCATAGGACTCGCCGAGCTCGGCTGCCGCAGCCAGCAGCGGATTCCACAGCTCCAGGCCCGTCAGCCCAGCCTGGGTGCGCTCGTCCAGGGCTCGGCGCAGCTCGCCCGCCAGCCGGCTCTCCTGCGTCCTGGCGGTGGCGAGCCACCACGCAGGATGGTCCACGGGCACGTCGGGCGGCAGCGCGGTGCCGCCCCGGACACCGTCGGCTTCCTCCGCGAGGGCCCGCCCGGTGTCCAGCAGGATCAGCTGGCTGTCACCGCCGGCGCTCTCGAAGGCATGGGCGAATCCGTGGTATCCGGCCAGCCGGTTGGGGTGCAGAAAGCCCGCGACCCCGCAACGGTGCTGGCACTCGGCGGCTATCCGTGCGGTGCTGCGTGCGACGAGTGCTTTGAGGGCCGCGAGGGGCCGGTCGACGGCGGTCCACGGGGTGAAGGCCATGCCGTCCGGCCGCCCCGCCATCGGGGTGTGGCTGCCGGCCGTGGCGAGTGACCGGGTCCAGATCTCCCGTGCCGTCCGGCCGGCACAGGTGAGGGCGAACGACTCGGCCAGGCAGCCGAGCAGAGCGTGCTGCTGGTTCCGGTAGGCCAGCACCCTCGACCCTGGGGCGAGACGGCCGTGGGCACGGCGGTGCGCGGAGAAGCGCAGCGCCTGTACGGAACTCTCCCGCGCCATGGCGGCCAGCGCCGAGGGCAGTGTCGCCCACAGGGCCTGCCCCACGCACAGTGTCCGCCGCAACCGTGCGTCCGGAGTGCCGAGCGGATCGTGGAACATGCCCCGTTCATCGATGTGCGCGCGGTCGCGGAGCCACTGCTCGTAGCCCAGTCGTACGCCCTTGAAGCGCACCAGCGCGTAGTCCAGCGGAAGGGCCGACAGCCCGATACCGCTGGAGATCTCCACCCCGGGCGCCGGACCGTGCTCATCGCTCAGGTCCACGACGAAGGAGAACACCCCGCGGTCGACACCGCCGGCCAGCACGCGTGCGCACACCACGGCCGTCTGTGGCGCCCAGGGGGACCGTGCCGCACCGACGCTGGAGAACTTGGCCGCCCGCGCATCAGGGGTGCTGAGCACGAACTCCCGGGTATACGGATCGAATTCCGCGGTCGTGCGGATTCCCAGGTGGCTACTGGCATCCCCGATCTCCGTCACCATGAAGACGCCCTTGGAACGCGCGCTCTCCAGCGATTCCCACTGACGCCCGAGGCGTGTGGGGTCGTCGGTCAGCGAGACGATCGAACCCAGACAGAGCGTGTAGTGGGAGAGGACGGCCATATACAGCGGCGGGTCGGCCACGGCGACGCACTCGCTGAGGAGCGCGAGTTGCTGGGGGTCGCGGAACAACTCGCGTACTGGGGGCAGGGTTTGGGCGAGACGGCGCAGCCGGCGGTGGATGCGGTGAGTCGGTCGTTCGTCCCCAGCCGGTGGTTCGTCCTCATCCATCAGGACGGCGGTCATGAGACGGCTGCGCAGAGCATCCGGGCCCGTCCCATTGATGATTTCATCCAGTTCACCGCGCTGCGGTAGGCGCGTGGTCATTCGGGACCGCCCCGGGAGAGGAAGGGAGAATTGCCGGATCGCGGGGTGGTCGGCGCGTCGGCGTGCGGCCAGGGGAATCCGGGATCGGCGAGGGGCGCATAAGCCAGTGCCGCGGCGGGCGGCAGGGTGTGCTGTGCGTTGCGGGTCAGCGAGCAGCCGGTGCCTGCCTCGAAGAGCAAGGCGGTCCGTCCGGTGGTCAATTGGTGCAGCACCTTGGGTAAATGCGCGGGCCTGACCAGGCAGTTGGCCAGTGCACGGTGGATGTCGTCGTCGTGTCGGTAGGTGCCTCCGTGGACGGCGGAGACAACGGGGACGCATGGGGGGCGTGCGGGAATCTGGCGGATCGATGCCGCGAACGCCTCAGCCGGGCCGGTCAACGCCGGATGATGGGACGAGAACGGCAGCCGTAGCCGGGTGGCCGGCAGCCCCTGCCGCCGGGCCCGTTCCTCCACGGCACGCAGAGCGGGGAGCGGGCCGCTGAGGACCGTCTCTCCAGGATCGTTCACGCAGGCCAGAGCCAGATCCGGCAACCTGGCCTCGTACAGCAGAGCACGCGTCCGGCTCTCCCCAGCGCCGACCAGCATCATGCCGCCCGCGCAATGCGCCAGCTGACGTGCCAAAAGGCAGGCGATACGGGCTCCGTCGGCGACAGGGAAAACTCCGGCAGCGGTGAGTGCGGCGATCTCACCGAAACTCACACCTATCACCTGGTCGGGAGCCAGGCCGATCTCACACAGCGCGCGGTGAATGGCCACCGAGGAGCAGAACAAGGCGAGCTGTGGAGTACCGACGCACGCAGCGGCGAGATCACGGCCGCTGGGAGGCGAGTCGCTCAGCAGAGCCTTCGCCAGGGGCGCGATTCCGAACTCGCCGCCCACCTCGTCCGCCTGCTCGAATACCTCGGCGATGGCCTTGCGTACGGGCTGATGAGAGCGAGCAGCCCGGACCAGCGGGCTGACGGAAAAGTCACCCTGGCCTGGAAAGAGGTGGACGATCAAGCGTGGCGAAGGATCACCGTCCATCCATGGAGCTACGGGGGAAATGCTCATCCGACCGCTCCTCTCGGCTGCTTCATTCCATTGATTGAACAACGGTTGCTATGCCGATGGTCGGTTCGTCGTGCTCGAAGCTGTTGAAAGGTGTGAAAGGTGGATATCCGCAGACCACGTGGTGCAGGCACATGGCAATGCGGATGTCCTGGTTCAGGGATGTGGCATTGCGAACGTCATTGCGGACGTACGTCTCAGAACTCCTGCCACCGCTGGGAGTTGCCGAAACGGGGCGAGAAGCATCCGTAGCCGAATCACCGCGAGGTCCGCCGCACCCGACCTCAAGAAGTAGTAGTGGTCGAGAAACGAACTCCAGGAGGTGCATGCCTCCTCGACATGACCGACGCCGACCAGGATTTCAGCATTCTGCGCATAACTCAGGGCCAGGCCCCGG
Organism: Streptomyces sp. NPDC050636; assembly: GCF_040654775.1. Taxonomy (NCBI): domain Bacteria; kingdom Bacillati; phylum Actinomycetota; class Actinomycetes; order Kitasatosporales; family Streptomycetaceae; genus Streptomyces; species Streptomyces sp. NPDC050636. The sequence goes on along the minus strand of NZ_JBFAIP010000037.1, from coordinate 15,713 downwards.
TGGTCATCGTCAGGCCGCCGTGCCAGCGAGCGGTTCAAGGCGGCGCACGCCGCCGACAGATCCCCTGCATATCTCAGCGCCTCGGCACTCTGATACTCAAGTGCCGCATGGGAATAGGAGTCGAACGGCCCCGGCCCACGAGAGGTCTGCTCACCCGCTTCAAGGGCACGCCCAGCAAGGCTGAGAGACTCGATTGCCTCATGACGGAAACCGCAGGCGGCCTGTGACACCGCGAGTTGGGAAAGGAGAAATGCCCGTGCGGCTCCGTCCGCTGTACGGGTGCTCTCCACGGCGGCTTCGGCAGCATGCAGCGCGATGCGACGGTGGCCCAACGCGAGTCCTTGAGCGCTCAGTCCTCGCAGGACGACGGCCCAGGCCGTAACGTCCCCGGAATCGGCGGCGAGTTGCAGGGCGGTAGTGAAGTGACGTTGGGCGAGACCGTGGACGGATGCGTCCTGGTACATCCGCGCGAGCAGAAAGGAAAGCCGAGACGCTTCCACCAGCAAGCTGCGGTGCACCCCTTGGCTTCCCGCCGCACGCAACCGCGGAGCTATATCGTCCGTGAGGTATGTGGCCAGTGCCGACCGAGCACTCCTGCCGCCGTGCGCATCGAAAGAGGCCGAATAGAACCGCACGGCAAAACGAACGATGCTGAGCTCATCTTCGTCCCTCCCGTGCTGTGCAAGGCGGTTCGGCCCCCACGTCTGCGACTCGGGCTCGGCCATCAATACCGCGAGATCCGCCTCCCGATACGGCAGGAGTCGCGCCGACACACCACGTGCGGGGTCACGCTCCGCACTGCACAAATCTGCGAGAGCGGCTTCGGCAGCGGAACCCTGCTCGGGGGAACGTCGACCCGCCGGTGCCGCTGCCGTGTATTCGAGCCCCGCGGCACTCGGCGAGATGGCGCGCCCGAGGCGCCGACTGAGAGCTTCCGCGATCAGACCGGGCACCGGCGGCGCCGGCTGGGTACCGCTCAGCCAATGAGCCACGGCGGTACGGTCGTAGTTCAGATCCAGGTCTATCTCCGCGGCGAGCGAATTCACCGACCGGGCGAGCGCGGCCTGCGTCCATCGGGCCTCCGCAAGCAAGGCCCGTAGATTCTCGTTGCGACGACGTGACGGTGGCACCAACTGCTCCTGCGAGAATATGCAATGCACGAAGTCGATGGCAGGCCATTTCTTACCTGCAGTCTGCCGTGCCTGGTGCTGCTGCTGTTACGTATGGTGGTCACGAGTCGGGATGCGCTGACTGCCCACGATTCGGAGTCTGCAACAGCCGTGACGATCTCACGCGAAACGCACGCACGACCATGACCGACGCGTACGAAACGCACGACCATGACGCCCCGCACGAAACGCGACGACCGTGCCGGCCTCACCGGAAACGAGGCAGTCGTGCCGGGTACGCCACAACAGAGGCACCAACGGAATTGCCCAGCACGTAAGCCGACCTGTGGCCGGAAACCGGCCGTGCGGTCGCGGCGGTGTAGCCAACGGCCGCCCACTAACGGAACCATGAATCGAGCCGAGTTGGAACGCGCTCCATAGAGGGAAAGCGTGAACGCGTTGAAAGAACTCGCGCCGTGACGCGAGGTCACCTCCTGAGGGAGAAGAAAGATCATGACGCGTAAGAGCCCGAATCGATTGCTCGCGGCTCTGCTGGTCGAAGCCGCCTGGTCTGCCGCCGACCTCTCCCGCGCCGTCAATGCTCTGGGAACGGCTCATGGACTGCAACTGCGCTACGACCGGACGTCCGTGGCGCACTGGCTCAACGGATCACGCCCCCGGCCGCCGGTCGCCGATCTGGTGAGGCAGGCACTGAGCCGCCGCATCGGCCGCACGCTGACGACCGCGGACACAGGGTTCGACGAGCCGGAGGAGGCCGGTGATGCGGTGATGGCCATCCTGAAGCGCAACGATCCGGTCAGGCGGCTCACCGCCCTGTGCCGGGCGGACATCGACCCCACCCGCCATGCGCTCCTGGCCCGCTCGGTCCATTCCGCGCTGCCGCCCATACTCACCGTCTGGGAAAAGCGATCCCAGACCGTGCCGCAGACCATCGGCAACGGACGGCAGGCGTCCTCCGCGGACGCGGCACGGCTGGAGACCACGGCATCGATCCTCGCCCTGATGGGGGAGAAATACGGCGGTGCCCACGGCAGATCAGCGCTGGCCCTGTACCTCTCCGAGGATGTGGTGCCGCTGCTCACCGCACCCGCCCGCCCGGAGGTCCGGCGCGCCCTCCTTACCGGCGCCGCCCACCTGACGCTGCTGCTCGCGGCCATGACGTCCGATGTCGGCCACCCCGCCCTGGCGCAGCACTACTACCACGTCGCCCTTGAACTCGCCCACGCGGCCGAGGAGCGCGGTGCCTACGCGATCGCCCTCCGCTGCTTGAGCATGCAGGCTCGCCGGCTCGGCGACCATCGCCAGGCCGTCGCTCTCGGAGAGGCAGCACTGAGCGTCGCAGGCTCAGCCGTTCCGCATGCCACCCGTGCCTTTCTCCACGCAGGACGTGCCGTTGTCCATGCCGGCGTCGGCCAGAGGCGCGCGTCGTCCGCGGATCTCGCGGCAGCCGAAAAACATCTCGCACAGGCAACGGGACCGGAAGGCCCTTTCACGAGTTATCCGCAAAGCGCTCTGCGCTACCAGCGGGCGGAGGTGCTTTCGCTTCTGGGAGACCACAAGGCTGCGGCAGCCGAACTGGAATGCTCCTTGGGCAGCAGGCCCGCCGATCATCACAAGGCCCGTGCGCTGCTGCATGCCCAGCTCGCTCATACTCTGCTGGACACAAACGAAGTGGAGGCAGCCGTTGGGAGCTGTTTCCGCTTTCTGGAGCACTACGAACAGCTCGCCACAGGGTCCGTGCATGGTGCGCTGCCCCGTTTGATCCAGAGACTCGCCCCCTACCGGAGAAACCCTCGCGTCAGATCCTTTCAGGAGCGTCTGCACGCGATGCCACCGTAATGCCGGTCAGGTCTTCTTCCTCCGAAGCGAGGTGGCGCACGGACGGTGGCTCGGACCTTGCGCCCTCGCCCTTGCTTTCCGCACTCGGTACGGCTAAGCGGGCGAGCATCAACATCGCCACGTCAAAAGGGTCTGTCACAGCTATATAGCTGTGTTTCAGTGTTGTGTTCTAACCGTATGCCCGCCCGGCTGGCGACAGGCTTCACCCGCAAGCACGCACCCAATCGCACGGCATCGCGTCAGGATTGCACACCGACCACCGGCCCCGCCGAGGGCGCAGGTTCTCACGCACGCAGGTACCCAAGGGCGCCCGGCGCCAGAACGGCGACCGCCGAGAAGCGCATGGCTGGGCAGCGGCGCTATGGCCGCCCAGCCGGCAAGTGGTCGTCCGCCCTTGTCACGCCGATCGAGTCCAAGGCCCCGCGCGAAATGCAGGATCACCCCCTCTTCGCGCGGAGCCGTGGACGGATCGAGCCACTGTGCTGCGTGCGTCAGACCCCGCGCAGGGCATCCCAGCTCTGCGGCCCGACACCGCCGTCCACCCTGAGGCCTTTGACGTCCTGGAAATAGACGACCCAGCTTTCAGTGCGGGGACCGAAGTTGCCGTCGATTTCGAGGGGGTCGTTTCCTTGCCAGCGATTGATGAGGCACTGCACTTCGCGGACGCGGTCGCTGTTATCTCCCCTCAGGGTGGTTCGCGTGCCTTCGTAGTAGCCACACGAAGCGTGCGCGGCAGCTTTGATGGATGCTGCTGGCGCGGTGGTGGGGGCGGCGGATGCGGTGACGGTGGGAGCAGTTGCCAGAACCAGCCCGGCCAGGACGGCGGATGCGGCCCAAGCGGTGCGCTGCGATGTGAGCATGAGGGAGATTCCCTTTCTTCTTGGTGTCTCTATCTCTTCTTCGTGTTTCTTTGCTTCTTTGTGGATCGCCTATCGGGGCGATCCACGAAGGAATTTGGCGCCCGGAGACTCGGTACATGCACATGCCGCCGAGTGTTCACTCGTGCGAGGGACGGCAACCGGGAGCCATGATCACCGAGCATCCGGCTCGGACCGCGGCCGATGATTCAGCTCCCGCAATGGTCCAATCCGCCGAGGAGCGCCAGGGCCCGGGGCAGCGCGATTGGTGGTTCGTGGGGCTCGAAGTGTGGCGATGAGCTGCTTGAAGGCGGGTGCGCCGCCGCTTTGTGGCGCGAGCGGACCCGGCGAACTGCTGGCCGAGCCGTCCATCCGCCATTTGTGTCGAGCTTGGCCTGCCACGCGTCGGTTCCCCGAAGAAACACTTGACTGTGAAGAAACACTTGACTGTGGCGAAAACGGGAGGAAAATGGTGAATACACCAGACAACCGGAGAGCCACACCGCTGATAGAGACGTCTGTCGGCAAGAGACCCTTGGTCTGGCTCTGGCTAGGCCCCCGGAAGCCCCTCGAAACCGGAGCCTCGGCGACGACTGAGGTAGATGGCGACGATGCGGACTACCGGGGACTGTTTTATGCCTGCGCGCACGCACCGGCGCCGCCCGCCGCCCCACGTCCAGCAGAGCTCCCAGCCCCAGCGGTGGAGGCTGACCTTTTCGGGTGGCACCGGGTGCCACCCGAAAAGGTCACCGAACGCATAACCCCGCCCCGAAAGACCTCCCTGTCACTGGGTGCCAATGCAGCGTGACCAGGTACGGGCCGTACGCGGCCGGTGGTCTGCGGAGAAGATCGCTCCCGAATACGCGGCTGGCTCGGCTTTCTTCGCCGGCCAGGGTCACCCTGTTGTCGCCTGGTGGGTATCCGTAGGAACTCTCGAAGCACCTGAGCGTCTGCTCCAAAGCGCGGACCACTGTACGGACGGCATCAGGGACGTCGGTGGGGCGGCGATATCGGTTGCTGCCGTTGCCCGCGCTTCGCGGCCCGGTTCGGTGACAGTGGGTAACAGCATCCAGGTGCAGGGCAGTTGGGACCAGTGGTAAGCGCGTGGGCTGCCAGTTGGACGTCAGGCCGACGCCGATCCGTGGCGCGTATCGATGGCGTCCTGTGCTTTCGCCCTGTGCTTTCGCCCTGTGCTTTCTTCTTGCGCTCTCACAGAGCTCTCGATGCTTCGGGGCGTACGGCCGCCGGGTATCTGTATCGCGCACGGAGGGAAGCGGGGACGCGAGCGGGGAAACCGCGCTGACGGCGGCTGCGAAGGAGGCTTTACCACGATGCGAGGGCAGGAAACCGCTGGTGCTGGGCTCGACGACCTTCGTCGACGGCGAAAGAACGCGCAACTTGTGGGCAAGAGCGGTGATCACCGCGCCGCTGCCGCCCTGTTCGAAGGCCTCTTACCCCTCTACGAGCTGGCACTGGGGGCGGAGCACGAGGAGACCCTGGCCGTGCGCGACGCGCTGGGCCTGTGGATCGGCGACGCCGGACGCCTGGCGGAGGCGGTCGCCATCCTTGGCGACCTGCTGGGGACGCGCGAGCGGATCCAGGGCAACGAGCATCCCGACACCCTCTACACCCTGGACAGCCTCGGCTACTTTGTCGGTGAGAGCGGAGATCCGGCCGAGGGCGCCCGGCTGCGCCTCGCGGCACTGGACGGTCAGGAACGCGTACTCGGCCCGGAGCATCCGGACACACTCGTCACCCGCAATGGGGCGGCGGTCCTGATCGGGGCGGCGGGCGATCCTGACCGGGCCGTCTCCATGCTGCGGGAACTGCTTACGGTACGTCACGGGATCGCGGGGCCGCACGATCCGGGAACCATGAGGACGCGACACGAAGCTGCCCGTTGGACCGGTGAGGCCGGACATCCCCGCGAAGCCCGCGACCTGCTCCAGGACCTGCTCCCCACCCGCCAAGACGTGCTCGGCGTCGAGCATCCGCACACCCTGTCCACCCGGCATGAACTCGCCCGTTGGACCGGTGAGACGGGCGGCATCGACGAGGCGGTGGCGAGCCTGCGGGAACTCCTTGAGCTCCGACGCCAGGTTCAAGGACTACGCCACCACCGGACGCTGGAAACCTGGCATCAACTGGCCCGATGGACAAGTGCCGCGGGCCGCCCGAACGAAGCCGCCGCGATGCTGCGCACGCTGATCCCCGCCCGCGAGTACACCCTTGGCTCTCGCCATCCCCACACACTCGCCTCGCGGCAACTGCTGGCCGTCAGCACCAGCCGCCCTACGAGGGACGGTTGAAGCGCCGTACCCCTTGAGGCGGGCCTTGAGGCGGGTGGAGGAAGGGGAAAGGGGAGTGATGGGGACTGGGACTGGACTCTGGCGATGACCATTGCTCGGGACGGTGGCGCTGCAAGCCGATCACGGCTTTTACGGCTCCCGAATCGGTGGGCGTGTACCGCACTCTCTGACACTTCTGCCGGTCCGTGCTCCGGATGCGCCCCTTCGGGTGACGTTCCGTCACCCGGGCGAGGCGAGTGCGCGGAAGCGCCCGATACGGTGGTGTGGTCGGTCCCGGCTCAGGGACGGACCGGATATCGGGTGATGCTGGAGCTGATGCGGCATCACCAGTTGGGGAACGTCGACGGCTGAACGCCGAGCACTCGGCGGTACGGGCTGGCGCCGGGTGCAAAGGTGAATGTGACCCGTAACTCGGAAAGCGAGCCTGCCAATTGACAGAGCAGATTGTCACGGTGACGGACTGCGCCGCTGAGCCGCTGCATCAGGTGCAGGAATTGGTCGGCATGCTCACCGACGCGCAGTACGCGCACCGGTCGTGCGAAGGAGCCAGCAGTATCGGTGGCCACGTACGCCACTGCGTGGACCACTACACCGCGATTCTGGTGGGGGTCGACAGCGGAACGGTCGAATACGACCGGCGGGTACGGGGCACCGCACTGGAAACGGACCGGAGCGTCGCGCTCGCCCGGCTCGGGGAGGTCCGGTCGAAGGTGCGCGGCCTCGCATCGCGACCCCTCGACCGTCCGGTGGAGGTGATCAGCGTCGTCGACCCGGACGGTTCTGTCGCCTGCACCCGCTCCACCGCGGGGCGGGAGTTGCTGTTCGTCTCCCATCACGCCGTCCATCACGTTGCGGTCATGGTGCCCATGGCCCGCACGCTGGGCGTGAACGTGCCCGCACAGTTCGGCTACGCGCCCGCGACCCTGGCTTATCTTCGGTAGCCGCAACGGGCTGCCGCTCTCGCTGGGCGACTCCGCCCCCAACACCGACGACAGCCGAGGCTTGAAGCCTGTGGTCCGGGCATCTTGTTACTGCCGCCTGAGCAGGTCTTCCAGGGAGACCTGGGGCACCTCACCGTGAGGGGTGAGTTTGTCCACGGTCTCCGGAAGTACTTGGGCGAGCTGGTCGGCGGCGTGCTCGGGAGAGATTCCCGCCTGCTGCGCAACGTGGTCGAGGGCCTGGTACGGCAGGGCCTGCGCGAGTTCTACGCCGCTGATGGACTGATTCTGACCGGCGCCCACCCAGGATTGCGATTTCTCGCCGAGACCGCCGTCATGGAGCTGTTGAAGCAGACCGCTGAGGGGATTTCCGCCGCCGTCGCTGCCGATCGTGTGGAGGAGCGAGGCCAGAAGATTGCCGGCCTCTCGACTTTGTCCGCTCGGTCTGCCCTGTTCACCGCCGAGCAGATCACCAAGCAGGCTTCCCAGGTCATTGTCCGTCATAGCCATTGCCTTGCCGTTGCCTTTCCTGGGCACATGCCGGAAACAGCCTGTGCGGCCATTGCCGGAATGACGCTATGTGCATGCATTGGATCGTCCACGTGCAGCCTTTGGTGTCATTGCTACGGACGTCGACGAAAAGGGCCGGTGGAGTTGTGACGCAGCATAGACAGATTGGCTTACTGGGATGCGTGGCGCTCCAGCGAGAAATTCTGCGTGTCGTGTCGTGCCGTGTCGTGGCCTGCCTGCCTGCCTACCTGCCTGCCTGCGGACGGACGGACGGACGGCCGTGGCACGAGCATCCCGCGCCGCCCGCCACCCGATGCCGGCCCTCACCGGCCGAGCCACCGCCGACGACTCACGAGCCTCCTGCCCTACACACGTACGATCGGCAGGGGCAGGGGCAGGAGCTGTCACTTCGCCAGGGCATCCGCTCCCTCAGCAGCGCGCGTGGGCGGTGATGTCCGCGCCGAACTCGTCGATCATCGCGGGCGTGACGGTCGGCCGGCACTGGGCGATGGCGGCGAGGTAGTCCTCGGTGCTCGCCCCGAGCCGTCCCTGGACGCCCGCGCCGACCCCGATCGACTCCAGGTCCCGCTCGAACGACACTTGGGCGGCCATCCGGGCCGCGTGCTCGATGTCCGCCGGGGTGAACAGCTCGCTGGCCGCCACCAGCGCCGTAACGTCCACATCGGCCCGGCCATCCGTGTACCGGGACCAGATCGCCGACCGGGCAGCCGTATCAGGCGTACCGATCGGGATCAGGTAGTCGAACCGGCCGGGGCGCAGGAACGCCGGGTCGAGCGAACGGATGGAGTTGGTCGCGCAGACCAGCAGCCGTTCGTCCCGCTCCCGGAACCCGGGTATCAGCTTGAGCAGTTCATTGGTCACCCCATGCAGCCCGCCGGGCTGCGCCGGCTCGGTGCGGACCGGTGCGATCTCCTCGACCTCGTCGATGAAGACGAGCACCCGCTCCAGCTCCGCGATCCGGGCGAACGCGCTGCGCAGCGCCGCCGCGAGGTTGCCCTCGTCGGCCAGCCGGGACGGCAGCAGCTCGACGAACGGCCAGCCGAGCTTGGCGGCGATGCCCCGCGCGAACGTCGTCTTCCCGGTCCCGGGCGGACCGAACAGGGCGATCGCTCGCGGCGGCCGCACCCCGTGCCGGGCGGCTCGCTCCGGCTCCGCCAGGGGCAGCACGACACGCCGTTCGATCAGGTCCTTCTCCGCCTCCATACCGGCCACCTTGGCCCACAGGTCGGTGGGCAGGAACCGTCCGCCGAGGTCCTCCAGGAGGCTCGCCGACGGCCCGTGGTGCGGCTCGACCTTCTCGAAGTAGGCCACGGCCGGCTGCCTCGTATAGCCCGCATTGAGCAGTCCTTCGCCGAGGAGATCCTCTTCAGGGAGCACATAGGCGATACGGCTCACCCGGGCGGCGATCAGGCGCCGCTCCAGCTCCACCAGCAACGCACTCGCCAGCCCCCGGCCGCGCCAGGCCGCAGAGATGGCGATACGCATCACCCAGCCCCGTTCACCCGCCACGCACGCGAGCGCCGTCCCGATGGGAACACCCTGGTGGACGGCCACCACGGCGGGCTGCCGGGAGCTCAGCGCACTGATGCATTCGGCGAGCGAGAACACCGACTCCTGCCCGAGCTCGGCCGTGGAGTCGATCAGGTGGACCACTTCAGCCAGATCGTTCTCGCGGTAGTCGTGGATGTGCCAGTTCACCGGTACCGCCCCTCGTTGGTGATGTTGCAGTGAGGCTAGGGGCGGCGGGGGACGGGGTCCTGCTCCACTCTGAACAATCCGGTCCGGGCACCGCTACGTTCCGTATGTGGCGGGAGCGGGCGATGTGGCGAGGGGCGAGGGTCGGAGGTCGGAGGTCGGGGGTCGGAGGTCGCTGGGGGCGGCGTTCGACCGATCCAGGTACCCGGGCTGGGACGGGGCCATCTGGCCATCTGCTGCTGTCCCTGTCCCTGTCCCTGTCCCCGCCGCGCGGCATCGTCCGCTGGCCGTAGGCATTCCATCGGTTATTGGCCGATTTGTCCCTATGCTGGCCGCTCCGGGGCGGTGAGGCTTGGCCGAGGGCCCAATGTGGCGACCGACGGTCACGAGCGAGGGAAGTGCGTATGGATCACGACGCGCGTATGAAGGCGAACGACGGGCCTGTGAAGGCCGTTGACGGGCCCATGAAGGCGGATGACGGGCGTATGACCGTGAATGACGGGCCTATCAGCCTGAACATGGACCACGACGTTCCAGCGGGCCACGACGTCACATCGGGCACCGGAGAGGACGCGACACGCCGGTACTACGACTCCAGCGACGTCGATGCCTTCTACGACGCCGTGTGGGGCGGCGACGACATCCATACCGGGATCTACGCCCATGCGCAGGAGCCGATTGCGGACGCCTCCCGGCGGACCGTCGAACGGCTGGCGGACCGGCTCGGCGACCGGCTCAAGGATGGTCTCGGCCCCGGCCGGCTCGTACTCGACCTCGGTTCTGGCTACGGCGGCACCGCCCGCTACCTGGCCGGCCGCTTCGGCTGCCGCGTCGTCGCGCTCAACCTCAGCGCGGCCCAGAACGAGCGCCACCGCCACACCAACGTCGAGCGCGGTCTGGACGGCCTCATCGAGGTCGTCACCGCCTCCTTCCACGACGTGCCGTATTCCGACGCTCATTTCGACGCCGTGTGCTCCCTGGAATCCTTCTGTCACAGCGACGACCGGGCGAGGGTGCTGAGCGAGGCGGTCCGGGTCCTCAAGCCCGAAGGGGCGCTGGCCTTCACCGACCTCATGGCCGCCGAGGACACGCCTCCCGCCGCGCTTCGCCCGGCCGTGTCCCGCCTTGGCGTGGACGCGCTGGCGACACCGTCCTTCTACGTACGGCAGCTCACCGAGCTCGGCCTGGACCACGTCGATTTCGACGACCACAGCGACCAACTGGCCAATCACTACGTCCGTTTGACGGACGAGACGGCAAAGAGGCAAGCGGAGCTTCGGGGCGTTATCAGCCCCGCCTACCTCGACCGTCTGCTCGGCAATCTGCCGCTGTGGGTATCTGCCGCCCACAAGCGACAGTTGCGTTGGGGCATCTTCAGTGGACGGCGCGCCATTGGGGACCAGGTACCGGGCGCGTACTAGACGCATCCCCATTTGGCCACGCGAGCCAGCATTGACGACAGAAACGGGCAGAAATGCGCAGAAACGGCAGACGGCAGACGGCAGATTGACGGGCGGACGAACCCAGCCCGTCAGTCGATCCCGCGGCTGGGCACGGGACGGCGGCGGCGGTAGTACGAGACGGTGACGGCGGCCAGCAACGGGCCCCAGAGAAAAAGCGGTTGATAGAGAATGCCGACCACGAGGCTCCCGGTCGCCGTCATGTCGTCGTGCGGATACGTCCACCACCAGGGAATATCGGACCACAGCCAGGTCAGTGCCGCGGCTCCCAAGGCGGCCGGGACGACGGCGGCCATCGGCCGGACGGAGCGCCCACCGATCAGCGGTATCCAGCGCGGCGCGACCTCGCCCCACGGCCGCACCAGACCGATCGTCAGGAATGCCAGGAGTTCGCAGACCACGCTCAGTGTCAGCATCCAGATCTTCGCGCCGAGCGTCTCGAATTCCGCGAAGTTCGCGTCTCGGTAGCCGGCCGTATATCCGAGTACCAGGGCGATCCGCCAAAGTCCGCTCGGCAATACGACGAGAGCGGTCAGGTGCGCGGCCCAAATCGCCCAACGGGGTGGTGGTGCAATGGAGTTTACGGTAGGGGTGTCAGTCACCTGGGTGCTCATGTGGCCATCCTTGCGCGCCGCTCACCCCGTTCCATCAGCCTCTGAGCCCGACGCTGCCGGCCCGCCGGGATGACGGCGGGCCGGCGTGACCAGCCGCGCGGCGGAGCCACCCTCAGACTTCGAGGTGATGTGATCGGAAACGCCATCCAGCCGCGTCTCACATCGATCAGGTCATCGCGGCCGGGGCCCGCCGTGGGGCGCGGATCGCGTACGTGGCGAAAACCCACCTGCACAACGACTACATCACCGGCGGGCTGGAGCGCGGCCGGATCAGCGGAGCCCGCTACCTCGTTCCGGCCGGAGTTTCGGTGTCCTTCGCCCGGACCCCGGTCGCCGACGGGGACACCGTGGAGTTGGACGAGTGGCTGGTACTGCAGGCGCTGGTCACGCCCGGTCACACACCGCACCACACCTCCTACGTTCTGGAGGAGGACGGCCGTGGGGTAGCGGCGTTCACCGGCGGGTCGCTGCTGATCGGCACCGTCGGGCGGCCGGACCCGGTCGAGCCGCGGCTGACCGAGCAGCCGGCGCGTGCCGAGTACGCCTCCGTGCACCGTCTGGCCGACGACTTCGACGCCGCCCAGGCCGGACTGACCGTCACCCGGGCCAACGGAAATCGCCGGTTGGCCACAACCACTTGTCGTAACCACCTGTCCTGTGAAGACCACCTGTCCTGTGAAGACCACCTGTCCTGTGAAGACCGCCTGTCCTGTGAAGACCGCCTGTCCTGTGAAGACCGCCTGTCCTGTGAAGACCGCCTGTCCTGTGAAGACCGCCTGTCCTGTGAAGACCGCCTGT
>NZ_JBFAIP010000037.1:0-3442 GCF_040654775.1 Streptomyces sp. NPDC050636 | reverse complement strand
CCAGGACAAAGGAGCACCGGGCGCAGCCGTACCGCCTGATCGACGCCTATGAGGCGCGAGGGCCGACGCGCGGGTGTAGAGAGGAGATATGCGCGTCTGGCACGGTCTCACCCGGCTCGGCAGGTCCCGGCATCTGAGCCATGGCCTGGTCGCCGTCCCGCTCGCGATCATCGTTGCGGTCACCGTGATCGACATCAATGCCCCGACGACCATCCACCTCGGCCCGTTTCTGGTCGCGGCGCCCGCAATCACCGCTTCGTTCGCCGGTGCCGGTCTCACCGGTGCTGTCGGAGCCCTCGCCGTCGCGGCGCAGGTCGTCATCGGCCACTTGCACGGCGGATTGTCGACGCCGAATCACCAGGCACAGATCGCCGCCCTCATCGTGATCTCCGTGCTCGTCACGGCCTTCCGCTATGCCCGTGATCGCCACCTGCGGAAGCTGAGCCGGGTGCAGTCGGTGGCCGTCGGGGCACAGAAGGTGCTCCTGCGGCCTCTGCCTCATCGGATCGGACGGCTGCGGATCGCGTCCGCGTACATCTCGGCCGAGGCGGAGGCACAGATCGGCGGTGACCTGTACGCCGCGGTGCCTGTCCCGGGCGCGACCAGGCTGGTCGTCGGCGATGTCCGCGGCAAGGGCCTGGCCGCCATCGGGGAGGCCGCGGTGCTCATCGGGGCATTCCGAGGGTCCGCGTACCGGAACCTTTCACTGCCAGGCATCGCGGCGCACCTCGGTAATTCCGTGTACTGGAACATCGTCCACCTCGCCGACGGCGATCCGCACGCCGAGGAGTCGTTCGTGACGGCGCTGGTCCTGGACGTCCCCGAGGACAGCCCCTCCATCCGGATGGTGAACTGCGGGCACCCTCCGCCGTTGCTGTTGCGTGCCGACAAGGTCAGCACGCTTGAGGTCAGCGATCCCGCGCTTCCCCTCGGCCTTCGCGCTCCATCGGAGAGCGAGTACGAGGTCGAGACGTTCGGCTTCGCACCCGGAGATCTCCTCCTGCTGTACACCGATGGGGTCATCGAGGCCCGAAACCGCGCCGGCGCGTTCTACCCACTGATCGATCGGGTCGCCTCCTGGAACGAGGCCGACCCGCTGCGCCTCGTACAGCACCTGCGCGACGACCTGCTTCAGTACGCCGGCGGGAACCTCGGAGACGACGCGGCCATGGTCGCGATCGCAAGGTCCCCGGAACGGCCGTGACGGACCTCCGCGCGGCCGCCTACGATCCGGCTCCGGCCACGTCCTTCACTTCACGCGCTCTTTGACTCCACCGCGTGCAGCGCCTCGCGCCGGATCTGCTCGAACTGCGCGCCCATCGCCTCGGCCAGGGCTTGGGCCGCCGACAGCGGACGGACCATGACCGTGAAGTCGTCGATCAGACCGTTGTCGTCGAAGTGCAGGAAGTCGCAGCCGTTGATCTCCAGATCGCCGACCTTCGCCTTGAAGACCAGCGCATGGTCACGGCCGTCCGAGCCGGCGATCTCCCGGATGTAGTGGAAGTCGGTGAAGACCCGCATGACGCCACGCAGGATCGCCGCGGTGATCGCCTTGCCGGGGTACGGCTTGAACGCCACCGGGCTGGTGAACACGACGTCCTCGGCCAGCAGCGCCTCGACGGCGTTGTGGTCACGGGCCTCCACGGCCTCACGGAAGGAAAGCATCCCGTCTCGCCCTTCTCTCCATTGCTTCTGCTGCTCTTGCTGATGCGATGCATGCCATTCATGCGATTCATGCGATTCATGTGATACGCGCGATGCGCGCGATGCGATGCCGTCATGCGGGCATAGTCAACTTGTTGAGTAGGTGTTGGGGAGGGTAGCCGCAAAGAAGTCCCATAGACAAGGGCATGAGTAATCAAGTTTCTTACTAATCAAGGAGGCCAGACGTCATAGGATGACGGGGTGGCATTGCGCAACGCGGTTCTGGCCGCGCTCCTGGAAGGTGAGGCGTCCGGGTACGACCTGTCCAAGGGCTTTGACGCGTCGGTGGCCAACTTCTGGATGGCGACCCCGCAGCAGCTGTACCGGGAGCTCGACCGCATGGAGTCCGACGGCCTGATCGAAGCCCGGGTCGTCCAGCAGGAACGTCGTCCCAACAAGCGACTGTTCTCACTCACCGAGGCCGGACAGCGGGCGCTGTACGACTTCACCGCCGAACCGCCCAAACCCAGTGCGATCCGCGACGAACTCATGGTCAAGGTCCAGTCCGTGGACAAGGGCGACACCGAGGCCGTCAAGGCGGCGATCGCCGAGCGCCTGGAGTGGGCGCGAGCCAAGCTGGCCCGCTACGACCGGCTCCGCACTCGTCTGCTCGACGGGCGGACCGAGGACGAGTATCTGGCGACGGCCGAACGCATCGGTCCGTATCTGACCCTCATGCGGGGCCGCGCATTCGAGCAGGAGAACATCCGGTGGGCCGAACGGGCCCTGACCATCCTGCGACAACGCTCCTCGGCGCGTTCCTCCGCGTCGAGTTGACGAGTTGACGGGTTGGTGAGATGACGAGGTGACGGGGGGCGGCCTTCGGGGCGGCCGGGGAACGCCTCGTCCAACCGTTAGGTCTTCTTCCCGCGTGGCACCACCATCTCGGTCAGTAGGGCCGTGCCGGGTTCGAGGGCGTGCCAGGTTCCGTGCCAGGTCAGTACCGCGATCGCGGAGGTGGGGAAGGCCTCCTGCGTACGGGGAAGTGCGTCGCCGAGCCCGTCCCCCGCGAGCGTGAGGATCAGGTCTTGGACGCTCGGGCTGTGTCCGATCAGCAGCAACGTATGGACGTGCTGCGGGACTTCGCGCACGGCGGCCAGCAATTCCGGGAGGGCTGCTGCGTAGAGGCTCGACTCATATCGCGTCGGGGGTGGGGTGCCCAGTTGCGCGGCGGCCAGGTCCCAGGTCTCCCGTGTACGGCGGGACGTCGAGCAGAGGACCAGGTCCGGCAGCCAGCCAGCCTCGCTCAGCCACCGTCCCGCGGCCGGCGCATCACGGCAGCCGCGTGGCGCCAGGGGCCGCTCGTGGTCCGCCACGTCCGGCGGACGGGCCGACTTGGCGTGCCGGAAGACGACGAGGCGCCGCAAGGAAGTCATGCAGACACTCCGAGAGGGTGAGGGTGGTCGGGTTCCCCGCCATGGCGTGATCCAGGATCGCACTCGTCTCGACGATGCGCAGCGCGCGCCGCGGAGGTTCCGGACATTCGTGTCTCGTGCGCACAGGGCACGGCCGCCGCTGTCCGGGCTGGGCGCGCAGTCGGTTGCCGCCCTGTCGGCAGGTCGTCAGACGCCTCGCGGCTGACTGCCGACGGCCGCGCCTATCGGCTGCAACGCAGGTCGAGGGCCGGTCCGGGGAGCGCGCGTGTGGTGGTGGTTTGTGTTGTTGGGTGATTGTCGGGTTGTGGGTGGATGGGTGCGTTCGTGGTGTTTGGTGTGGTGGTGGGTTTCGTGTGGGGGGT
>NZ_JBFAIP010000036.1:0-68003 GCF_040654775.1 Streptomyces sp. NPDC050636 | reverse complement strand
GGAGGGTGTGTGGGTGGGGTGGGGGGCGGAAGAAACCGCCCAAAGCGCTGAAAACCGGGCGCCAGCTCCGCGTTCCGCGATCCGGCGCATGCTCCTCGCGCTGGAACCGGCGTCAGCACCTCGTTCCGAAATCCGGGCCCAGCCCCCTCGCGCGGGAAATCCAGCGCCCAGCTCCTCACCCCCGCAGCAACGCCCCGCCGTCTGCGAGTGTCGAGGCCAGTCGGTCCCAGGCCGCGCCGTCCCGCTCCCGCGCCTCGTACTCCGCGCCGCGGGTCGTCCCCCAACGGCGCGCCACCGCCGCCGGATCCTCGCCCAGCAACAGCCCGGCCGCCTGCGCCGCCGCGCCGAGGGCGACCAGCTCCTGCGCCTCCGGAACCAACACGGGGCGCCCGGACAGCCGTCGTACGGTCTCCCGCCAGGCCCGGCCCCGCGCGCCGCCGCCGATCAGCAGCAGCGGCGTATCGGCCGCGGCGTCCCCGTCCAGCACCCGGTCCAGCGCCTGCAACAGGGCGAACACCGCGCCGTCGTACGCAGCCTGAAGCAGCTGCCCGGCCGTGGTGTTGTGCCGCAGCCCGTGCACCAGGCCCGAGGCATGCGGCAGGTTCGGGGTCCGTTCGCCATCGAGGAAGGGCAGCATCACCGCGCTGCCACCGGGCTCGACGCCTTCGCGGTCGAGCCCCAGCAGCGCCGCCACCCGGTCCACCGCGAGCGTGCAGTTCAAGGTGCAGGCGAGCGGCAGCCAGTCGCCGCGCGCGTCGGCGAACCCCGCGACCACGCCGGTCGGATCGGTGGGTCGGCGCGTGGAGACCGCATAGACCGTCCCCGAGGTGCCCAGGCTCAGCACCGGCTGGCCGGGACGCAG
The DNA here is from genome assembly GCF_040654775.1 of Streptomyces sp. NPDC050636. Taxonomy (NCBI): domain Bacteria; kingdom Bacillati; phylum Actinomycetota; class Actinomycetes; order Kitasatosporales; family Streptomycetaceae; genus Streptomyces; species Streptomyces sp. NPDC050636. Next base: position 67,141 of record NZ_JBFAIP010000036.1, on the reverse strand, counting down.
GCCCAGGCCGAGCGCGGCCGCCATGTTGTCACCGGTACCGGCGGCCACCAGCGCGCCATGGGGTAGCGGCAGTTCATCGGTCCGTACGGTGCCGGCGGCCTCACCGAGGAGGGCCACCCGCGGCAGCGCCTCCGGGGCCAGCCCGACATGCTCCAGGATCTCCGCGTCGTAGGACTCGGTGGACGACGCCCACCAGCCCGTCCCCGACGCATCGCCGCGGTCGGTGACGCTCTGGCCGGTCAGCCGCTGGGTCAGGTAGTCGTGCGGCAGCCGCACCGCGGTGGTGGCGGCGGCCGCGGCCGGCTCGTTCTCCCGCAACCAGGCCCACTTGGCGACCGTGAAGGCGGACCTCGGCACGCTCCCGACCCGGTCCGCCCAGGCCTTCGCGCCGCCCAACTCCTCGATCAGCCGCTCACTTTGGGGTGCGGCGCGTACGTCGTTCCACAGCAGCGCCGGACGCAGCACCTCCCCGGCCGCGCCGAGCGCCACCAGGCCGTGCTGCTGACCGCCGACGGACAGTGCGGAGACCTGCCGGGCCGCGCTGCCGCACTGCCGCAGCGCTTCGCCCAGCGCCCGCCACCACTGCTCCGGGTCGCTCTCCTTGCCGTCGCTGCTGACGGAGTGCGGCGCCTGGCCCCGGGCGATGACCACACCGGTCTCCGCGTCCACGACCAGCGTCTTGGTGGACTGGGTGGAACTGTCCACGCCGACGACGAGCGGTCCCGCTGACTGTGCGCCCATCGTGCTCTCTCCCTTGGCAGGCCGGTGCATCCAGGGGGTTCCCCGGTGTGCTGCCGCATATTAGTTTGGCCGCGACATAATTTGTAAAGCGCCCTGACGAAATGCTGCCTGACGAAATACCGCCGGACGAAATGCCACCTGACGATTCATCGCCTGAAGAATCACCACCCGACGAATTCACGGAGGAGTCGCGATGCGCCATCGGCCCACGCCCGCGGACAAGTTCAGCTTCGGCCTCTGGACCGTCGGCTGGCAGGGCCGCGACCCGTTCGGGGACGCCACCCGCCGCGCCCTGGACCCCGTCGAGTCCGTCCGGCGGCTCGCCGATCTCGGCGCGTACGGCGTCACCTTCCACGACGACGATCTGATCCCCTTCGGCTCCGGTGACATCGAGCGCCACACGGCCGTCAAACGCTTCCGGCAGGCGCTGGACGCCACCGGCCTCGTCGTCCCGATGGCGACGACCAACCTCTTCACCCACCCCGTCTTCAAGGACGGCGCCTTCACCGCCAACGACCGCGACATCCGCCGCTACGCCCTGCGCAAGACGATCCGCAACATCGACCTCGCCGCTGAGCTGGGCGCCCGCACGTATGTGGCCTGGGGCGGCCGCGAGGGCGCGGAGTCAGGGGCGGCCAAGGACGTACGGGCCGCCCTGGACCGGATGAAGGAGGCGTTCGACCTGCTCGGTCAGTACGTCATCGAGCAGGGCTACGACCTGCGGTTCGCCATCGAGCCCAAGCCCAACGAGCCGCGCGGCGACATCCTGTTGCCCACCGTGGGCCACGCTCTGGCGTTCATCGAGCGGCTGGAGCGCCCCGAGCTCTACGGCGTCAACCCGGAGGTGGGGCACGAGCAGATGGCCGGGCTCAACTTCCCGCACGGCATCGCCCAGGCGCTGTGGTCGGGCAAGCTCTTCCACATCGACCTCAACGGCCAGAGCGGCATCAAGTACGACCAGGACCTGCGCTTCGGCGCGGGCGATCTGCGGTCCGCCTTCTGGCTGGTCGATCTCCTGGAGACGGCCGGCTACGACGGTCCGCGGCACTTCGACTTCAAGCCGCCGCGCACCGAGGACCTGGACGGCGTCTGGGCCTCGGCGGCCGGCTGTATGCGCAACTACCTGATCCTCAGGGAGCGGGCGGCGGTATTCCGCGCCGACCCGGCCGTCCAGGAAGCGCTGCGCGCCGCCCGCCTGGGCGAGCTGGCCCGCCCCACCGCCGAGGACGGCCTGGCCGGCCTGCTCGCGGACGTCACGGCCTTCGAGTCCTTCGACGCCGAGGCGGCGGCCGCCCGCGGGATGGCCTTCGAACACCTCGACCAACTGGCCCTTGAGCATCTGCTCGGGGCTGTCTGAGCTGCTAGGGCGGTCTGATCTGACGGGGGGTGTCTGAGCCGGCCGGGTCAGTGCCGGAGGCTCAGCCGAACAGCTCGCGTAGGAACCGGATCTCCGCCACCCGCTGCTGACCGCCACCCCCCTCATGGGCGTTGAACCGCCACACCTTGAGGTCCTTCTCGCCCGCATAGTGGTGGAACGCGGCGAAGCCGGTGGAGGGCGGTACCACGTCGTCGCGCAGCGCCGTGCCGAAGAGTGCCGGGGCGCTCGCGCGGACCGCGAAGTTCAGGCCGTCGAAGTGGTCCAGGGTCTGCAAGGCGGTCTCGATGTGCGTGCGTTCGCCCGCGAAGTAACGGGTGAGCTCGCCGTACGGGCCCGCGTCCGTGATGTCGATGGCGCGCCGGATGTGCGTCAGGAACGGCACATCGATCAGCGCGCCCGCGAGTTCGGGGACCAGGCCCGTCATCGCGAGAGCGGCGGCGCCGCCCTGGCTGCGGCCCGCGACCACGATCCGTGCGGCGTCCACCGCGGTGTGTCCGCGCGCCACGTCCACGGCGCGCACCGCGTCGGTGAACAGCCGCCGGTAGTAGTAGTCGTCCGGGTCCAGCAGGCCCTGGGTCATTTTGCCGGGGACGCCCGGATTGCTGGAGCCGACCGGATCGGGGGTGTCACCGGGCCGGTCGGGGCCGCTCTGCCCGCGGGTGTCCATGACCAGCGTCGCGTATCCCGCGGACGGCCACAGCAGCCAGTCGTGCGGCAGCAGCCGCCCGCCTCCGTAGCCGAGGTACTGCACCACACACGGCACCGGCCCGGTGGCCTGTCGCGGGATCAGGAACCAGCCCCGGATACGGTGCCCGCCGAAGCCGGAGAACTCCACGTCATAGCTGCGCAGCAACGTCAGCCCCGCATCGACCTCGGCGAAGCGGGCGTCGAGGTCATGGGCACGGGCCTCGGCGAGGGTGCGCTTCCAGAACGCGTCGAATCCGGCCGGTTCGGGAAGCGGTGGGCGGTAGCCGCGCAGCTCGTCCAGGGGCAGGTCGGTGAACACGCAGAACCTCCGGGCCGTAAGGTGACTTTCTGACTGTCGCCAACCGTGCCCACGGGCCGAACGTCTCAGACGGAAATTGTTCCAGGTTGGTCACCGTGTCCCCCAAAACCTCGTAAAGAAGCGATCATTTCTGCCATGAGCTTTCCTCCGCCTCCGCCGCAGAACCAGCCGCCCAATGCCGGCCCTGGCGGCTTCGGTCCGCCTGCCGGTGGCTACGGCCAGGGCGCCCCGGGCCAAGGCGCCCCGGGCCAAGGCGGCTACGGCCAGGGCGGCTACGGCCCGCCGGCCGGCGGCCAGCCCCCTGGTGGCTACGGCACGCCCCCGGGCGGCGGCTACGGCCCTCCTGGCCCGGGTGGCCCCGGCGGCTGGCAGCAGCCGGGCGGCCCGCCCGGAGGCGGCGGCAACGGCAAGACGATCGCGGCGATCATCGGCGGCGGTGTCATCGTGGTGGCCGCCGTCATCGTCGCCGTGGTGATGTCCAACGGCGACGACGGCAAGGTCCGCGCGCACCCCTCCAGTTCCAGCAGTACCAGCGCCACACCGTCCGACAGCGCCTCCGCCACACCGTCCGCGACGCCGACGGACAGCGGTTACACCAGCACCCCGTCGCCTTCGAGCAGCAAGATCCCCTTCTTCCAGCTGAAGGTGGGGGACTGCTTCGACCGTCCGGTGGGCGGCGGCGGCAACAACGACGCGGCCTCCTGCAACGGCCGGCACGACGCCGAGGTCGTCAGCATCCACCGCCTGGGCTCCGGCTTCACGACCGACACCGCCATCGAGACGAAGGCGGTGTCACTGTGCAAGAGGGAACTGGAGAGCAAGGCGGCCAAGCAGCCCGCCGGAACCGCCGAGGGCACCTACGTCCAGTTCCCCAACGCCAGCGGCTACAAGATGGGCATCAAGACCGTCACCTGCAGCCTGATGGGGAACCGGAGCGGCACCAAGAAGCTCACCAAGCCGCTTTCCTGAGCCGGACGGTCGTCACCGTCGTCGGCACCCCGCTGTCCACGAGACGGCCCTGATCGTCGAACGCGTCAGGGCCGTCCGTCATTCCGAAGTCGTTGTCGTTGATGAGGGTGAGGGCGGGGGTGCGGGTGCGTGGTCCGCTGACCGCGATGCCTTCGATCTTCTCCGGTATCCCCTTGATCTCGTTCAGGTCGACGGCCAGCCGCTTGGGCAGGACCGGCGCCCGGCCGCCGGACTGCTCCAGCGACGGGCTGGTGGCCGGGTCGTCCCAGCGCGAACCGAGAATGTCCGACCGCCCGGCCAGCTCGACCAGTTGCAGCCGGGCGGCCTTGTCCGTGCGCTCCTCCACCAGCAGCCGGGCGGCCTTGTCCGTGCGCTCCTCCACCAGCAGCCGGTCCCGGCCCACCGCCACCACCGAAGAGATCTTCAGCTCAGAGGTGTCGTCCTCACCCGGGTCCACCTCGCCGACCGGGTCGAAGCGGTACGCGTACTCGGCGGTCGCCGCGCCCTTGGCCGGCGAGAAGCGCAGCAGCCGGGCGTTACGGGAGGCCTCGCCGGCGGCGGTGTCCGGGTTGGACAGCGGGCTCTGCACGGCCGCCACCAGGTCGCCGTCCGGCAGCAGGGCCAACCCCTCGAAGCCGCGGTTGGTCTTGCGCTGGAGCAGCAGACCCGGCAGTGATTCGACGACCGGATAGCCGGTGCCGGTCAGCCGCAGCCCCTTGGGGACGTAACGGGCCAACACCCGGCCGGACGCGGAGACATGGACCAGCGACGGCCCGTACTCGTCGGCCAGCCAGAAACTGCCGTCGGTGGCCCGCACGATCCCCTCGGTGTCCAGCCCGTCGGGGTCGTACGACAGCGGCCGACCGGCGTCGTAGGTGTACGGCGCCTCGTCGCGGCCCGGCTGGTTGGGCAGTCCGGTGACGGGCTTCCCGGAACGGGTGGTGATCGGCAGCGAGTCCAGGACGGTGATGTGGTCGCCGGCCACCCTGATCTTCACGATGGCGGGGTCGAAGCCGGGCACCGGGAACGTCCGCCGCTTGGTGCCGTCCACCGTGATCCGGCCGTTCGGGCCGCGGTCGGTGACCGTCCAGAACTCGCCCGGACGCCCGGCCGGGAAGATGTCGCTGCCGATGCCGCCCAGCTTCACCCCGCGGTCGTTGCCGACGCTGCCCGGCAGCATCGCATTGCTGAACTCGCCCAGCGGGATCGCCGGCAACTGCGCGGATCCGGTGACGGCGCCCGGAGGCGGGCCGGCCTGGGCCTTCGTCTCGCCCACGACCAGGACGGCGGCGAGCACCGCGACCGGCAGGGCCAGCGCGAGCGGACGGCGCAGCTGACGTACGGACATCGAACCTCCACGGGCGGACATGACGGGGACGTACCCAGCGTCCCGTCGGTGCCCCAACGGAGGGTGAACGGCGGGCGATCGGAGGTCGAACGGGCGGGCGGGCGCGCGGTCCGCCGGTCCGCGGCCGGCGGTACGACGCCTTCCGTAGATCGGCGGCCCGCGCGCCCGCCTTGGACTACCGCGCCCGCCTTGCGCTACCTGGCCCGGTTTGGGCTCCCGGGCTCGCTTTGCGCCTTCCGCCCGGCCCCGCCCGCTCAGCGGTCGACGCGCTTGCCCGCCGCCCCGGTGTCCGCGACCTCGCCGACCTCGGCGGCCGCCGGATCCAGCACCCGTGCCAGAAACGTCCGGGTCCGCTCGTGCTGCGGATCGCCCACCACCTGCTCCGGGCTGCCCTCCTCGACGATCACTCCGCCGTCCATGAAGACCACCCGGTCGGCGACCTCCCGGGCGAAGCTCATCTCATGGGTGACGACCAGCATCGTCATGCCCTCGTCCGCCAGTGAACGCATCACCGCCAGCACGTCGCCGACCAGTTCCGGGTCCAGTGCCGAGGTCGGTTCGTCGAAGAGCATCAACTCAGGGTCCATGGACAGCGCACGGGCGATGGCCACCCGCTGCTGCTGTCCGCCCGACAACTGCGCCGGGTAGGACGCTTCCTTGTCGCTCAGGCCCACCCGTTCGAGGTTGACGCGGGCGATGCGCCCCGCCTCCGCGCGGTCCCGACGCAGCACCCGCCGCTGGGCGATCGTCAGATTCTCCAGCACGGTCAAATGCGGGAAGAGGTTGAAGGACTGGAAGACCATGCCGATCCGGCGCCGGACCAGATCGATGTCCGCATCCGGGTCGGTGACCTCGGTGCCGGCCACGGTGACCCGGCCCGCGCTCGGCTCCTCCAGCATGTTCACACAGCGCAGCAGCGTCGACTTTCCCGAACCCGAGGGCCCGATGATGCACACCACCTCGCCGCGTGCCACCGAGAAGTCGATACCGCGCAGCACCTCCAGCTCGCCGAACGCCTTGTGCAGGTCCTGTACATCGATCGCCTTGGCGTCCCCGGAATTCTCCGGAGCCGCGTCCTTGGCTGTTTCCTTCTCCACGGACTTCTCCATGGCCTTCTCCGCGGCCTTGTCCACGGCCTTGTCCTGCGTCATTCCGGTCACCTGGCCTTCGCCGTACGGGCCTCAAGCCGCCGGACCAACTGGCCGAGCGGGAGGGTGATCACGAGATAGAGCAGTCCGGCAATCAGGATCGGCGTCAGACTCTTGTGCTCAGTGAGCGCGTCCCGGCCGAAGTTGGCCAGCTCGTACTGGCCGAGCGAGAGACCCAGGAGATAGACGAGAGAGGAATCCTTGGTCAGCAGGATCAGTTCGTTGGTCAGCGGTGGCAGAACGATACGGAACGCCTGCGGAATGACGATCGAGATCATTGCCCGGCCGTGCGACATTCCCAGCGAACGGGCCGCCTCCGTCTGCCCCTTGGGGACGGCCTGAATGCCCGCCCGGATGGTCTCCGCCATATACGCGGCGCCCACCAGACCGAGCGACAGCATCACCGTGACGTTCATGTCGAGCGCCACTTCGAAGGCCAGCGGTACACCGAAGCCGAGCGCGATGAACACCAGCAGCGCCGGAATGCCGCGGAAGAACTCGATGTATGTGACGGCGATCCAGCGGTACGGCGGCACCGACGACAACCGCATCAGCGCCAGCACCAGTCCGAGTGCAAGGCCGAAACCGAAGCCGAGCAGGGTGTAGAGGGCGGTGTTGACAAGCGCGGTGGTGATGATCTCCGGGAACAGGGCCTTGGCGACGTCGACGTCGAAGAACGCCACCCGCAGCTGGTGCCAGTCGGCCACCAGAGCGAAGATCACTACGGCGGCTATCAGGACGCCGTATTGCGCGCCGCGGATGATCCGCGCGCGCTGTCGTTTGGACAGGGGCATGAGGGCCGGCCTTCTCCGATCATTGCGCGCGGTACGCCGAGAGATACGTCGGGAGGTACGCCGAGAGGTATGTCAGGAGGTACGTCGCGCGGAGCCTTGCGTTTACGCGGTGGGGTCAGCTCTGCGGGGTGGTGCCGAACCACTTCTTGTAGATCCGGTCGTAGCTTCCGTCGGACTTCGCCTTCTTGAGGACCGCGTTGACCTTCTTGCGCAGGGCGTCATTGCCGGTGCGGATGCCGATGCCGTACTGCTCACCGGTCTTGAACTCCGCGGTCACCTCGGTGTCCGGGTTCTGCTTCACATAGTCGAAGAGCACACCGTTGTCATTGATGCCGGCCTCGACCTGGCCGGACTTCACGGCGGTCAGCAGCAGCCCCAGGTCCTCGAACTCGACCAGATCCACGCCCTTGCCGTGCTCCTTGGCGTAGATCCCACCGGTCGTGGCCTTCTGATAACCGAGCTTCTTGCCCTTGAGGTCCTCGACCTTCTTGAAGGGCTTTCCCTTCTTCGTCAGCAGCGCCTGGGTGGCATTGAAATAGGGGTCCGAGAAATCCATCACCTTGTCCCGCTCGGGCGTGATCGTCATGCCCGCGGCGGCCAGGTCGCATTTGCGGATGGTGAAGGAATTACCGGTCTCGATGCCTTCGAAGGGTGTATTGACGATCTCCTGCTTGATCCCGAGATCCTTTGCCACCAGGTCCACCAGGTCCACATCGAACCCGACGACCTTGCCGTCCTTCTTCACCTGGAACGGCGCGTACGGCAGGTGGGTGCAGGTCTTGAGCGTCCCGGGGGAGACCAGCTCCAGGCCGGAACTCTTCTTTCCGTCGGACTTGGTGCTGCTGCATCCCGCCAGAACGGCGATGGCCGCGAAGGCGGCTATGACAGGCAACGAGGAGCGAGCGGACACGGGTCCTCCAGAGGTGCGGGACGAAGATCAGCCAATCCGCAGGTGCTGCGAGATGGCCTGCATCCTGCCATCGGCCGGGGCATCCGTCGCCGCTACGCGGGTTGCGTCTGTGTAACGCCTTGGGCTCGCGTCCGGGGCTCCTGCGCCTGCTGGGAGCGGTCGCCCGCGCTTCAGCGGCCCAGGCCGGCCGCCAGCTCGGCGATCGCCTCCGGGCCCACGCGGCAGCAGCCCCCGATGAGCCGGGCGCCGGCCGCGGCCCACGCGGCGACCCGGTCCGCGGTGAACGCCGGGCTGCCGCACCACTCCCGCGCCTCGGCGTCCCAGCTCTCCCCGCTGTTCGGATAGACCACCACCGGCTTGCCGGTGACCCGCGCCGCGATCTCCACCGCGCGGTCCGCGTCGTCCGGCGCGCAGCAGTTCACGCCGACCGCGATCACCTCGTCCGCCTCCGCCGCCGCGGCGAACGCCTCCTCCAGCGGCTGCCCGGCCCGGGTACGGCCCCCCGCGACGCTGTACGACAGATAGGCCGGGACGCCCAGCCCGCGCACCGCTCGCAGCAGTGCATGGGCCTCGTCGGTGTCCGGCACCGTCTCCAGCGCCAGCACATCGGGCCGGGCAGCGGCCAGCACCTCCAGACGTGGACGGTGGAACCGCTCCAGCTGGTCCACCGACAGCCCGTAGCGGCCGCGGTATTCGGAACCGTCCGCCAGCATCGCCCCGTACGGACCCGCCGACGCGGCGACATACAACGGCCCGGCGACCCCGCCCGCCAGTGCCCGCCGGGCCGCCTCGCGGGCCAGCTCCACGCTGCGGCCGAGCAGGACCGCGGCCTCCTCGGCGCCGATGCCGCGCCGCGCGAACCCCTCGAACGTCGCCTGGTAGCTGGACGTGATCGCGACCTGTGCCCCCGCCTCGTAGTACGCGAGATGCGCCAGGACGACGGCCTCCGGCTCCTCGGCGAGCAGCCGGGCCGACCAGAGCGCGTCGCTCAGGTCGTGCCCGGCGGACTCCAGCTGGTTGGACAGCCCGCCGTCGAGGACCACCGGCCCCGCGGCGAGGGCTTCGGCAAGCGTCGGGGACGTGCTGACCATGGTGCGGGAACCTCTCGGTGGTGCTGGACGGCGCGGGCACGGGCAACTGGTTACGTGCCACTTACCACTACATGCCACTTACCACTACTTGCCAGTTACCACCGGTCATTGAGGGTCAAGAGCCAGCGAAATGTGCGGCCCCCGCAGCGAGGAGAAGGCGAACGAGAACCGGGCCGGCGCCACCTCCAGGCGATGCTGCGGCAGCACCCCCGGCCCGCACGACTGACTGCCGATGCCGTGCTGCGCATGATCGAGATGCAGCCACACCGAATCGCCGGGCGTGAGGTCCGTGGTGTGCCGGGCTGTGTCCAGCTCCTCCACGGGCCACCGGCGCGCGGTGAAGAAGAACTCCGGGTCGCCCTCGATCCGCATCCCCGAGCCGTCGGAACGGGTGACCTGCGCCCACCGCACACCGGGCCGCGCACCGTTCTCCTGCGGCCGGACGTACGGCGTCTGCATCGCGTCCACCGGCATCGACCAGCGGCCCACCCGCGCCGCGGCCCGGGTGTCGGGATAGCCCTCGCCGGGCCCGCCGCCGTACCACTCCGCGAGCCGCAGGCTGCCGCACACCGACATCCGCACCCCCATCCGCGGCAGCGGCCCCGGCCAGTCGCCCTCCGGGTCCACGGCCATCGCCAACCGCAGCACATCCCGTTCCGCCGTCCAGCAGTAGACCGCGCGCAGCGCCAGATCCGTACCGGCCGGCGCGACCCGGGTGCGTACCACCAGGGCGTCCGGGCCGGTCTCGACGGCGTCGACACGGTGCCGCATACGGTGCAGGCCGATCCGTCGCCACTCGGTGGCCGGCCGCGGTTCCGGTTGCCACGGCGCCGCCTCGTCGTTGTCGGTCGGCGCCCGCCATACGTCGAGCCGGGGCCCGGTGAGCCGGATGCCGTCCAGATAGCCGAGCGTGCCCGTCGTGGCGTCGAAGATTCCCGGCCCGAGGACGATCACGTTTCCCTCGCCGCGGCGCGGGGTGGCGAGGGCCGGAGCGGGCGCCGGGGGAGTGGCGACGCGGCGCGTGGCCGGCAGCTGACCCCAGGCGACCTCGTGCCCCGCCTTCGCCCATGCGGTGTCCTCGGCGAGTACGGACCGCACCGTCCAGAACGCCTCCCGGCCGTCGTCCGCCACGACGGGCGGCGCCGGCAGTTTCAGTTCGACCGACTCACCGGGCGCCAGCGGCGGCACCGCGAGCCCGCCGTCCCCGCGTACCTCGCCCTCCACCTCGTACGTCCAGCGGAACGCGAGGTGGTCGAGGTCGGCGAAGTCGTGCAGGTTGGTGATCCGGACCGTGTCGGCCGAGCCGTCAGCCCCGCCCGAGCCGTCCGTACCCCCGCCGCTACCGCCCTCGATCCGTACCGGCTCGATGACCTTCTTGAATTCGATCAGCCCCGGTGACGGCGTCCGGTCGGGGAAGACCAGCCCGTCGCAGACGAAATTCCCGTCGTGCAGCTCCTCGCCGAAATCGCCTCCGTAGGCGTGGAACACCTCGCCGTCGGACGTCTGCTGCCGCAGCCCGTGGTCGATCCACTCCCAGACGAAGCCGCCCTGGCAGCGCTCATATCTCTCGAACAGCCGCTGGTACTCGCTCAGCCCGCCCGGACCGTTGCCCATCGCATGCGCGTACTCGCAGAGAATGAACGGAAGTTCACGCCGCCGGGCGTTCAGTTCCGGGTCGGACAGCGGAGTCTCGGTGCGCTGCCCGACGCGCTCCACCTCGGCGTGATCGGCGTACATCCGGGAGTAGACGTCGGTGTCGGCACAGCTGCGGTCGCCCTCGTAGTGCAGCGGACGGGACGGGTCGCGCTCGCGCATCCAGGCGGCCATGGCGGACAACCCGCGTCCCGTTCCGCACTCGTTGCCCAGCGACCACAGGACGATGCCGGGGTGGTTCTTGTCCCGTTCGACCATCCGCCGGGCGCGGTCGAGCAGCGCCGGCTCCCAGCGTGCGTCGTCCACCGGGTTGCCCCGCCAGCCCTGCTGCGCGAAACCGTGCGTCTCCAGGTCGCATTCGTCGATGACCCACAGGCCCAGCTCGTCACAGAGATCGAGGAAGGCGGGGTGCGGCGGATAGTGGCTGGTGCGGACCGCGTTGATGTTGTGACGCTTCATCAGCAGCAGATCCCGGCGCATCGCCTCCGGGCCGACGGTGCGCCCGTACCGCGGATGGAATTCATGGCGGTTGACGCCGCGCAGCAGGATGCGGCGGCCGTTGACCTTCAGCAGACCGTCCTCGACGCGGACCGTACGGAACCCGATCCGCAGCGGGATCCGCTCGCCGGGTGTGACCAGTTCGCCGTGGTAGAGGTGCGGTCGTTCCGCCGTCCATGGGCGCACCGGAACGCTCGCGCTCTCGCCGGTCGCCAGATCGAGGCCGAGCTCGGGGACGGTGACCCGGCCGGCCGGTGCGCAGTCCACGCGCAGGGTGCCCTGTCCCGTGACGTGATCGAATCCGGCGTGCACGAAATGGTCCACGACCGCGCCCTCGGGACGGCGATGAACCGACACGTTCCGGAAGATGCCGGGCAGCCACCACTGGTCCTGGTCCTCCAGATAGCTGCCCGACGACCACTGGTGGACGCGCACCGCCAGGACGTTGCGGCGCGGGCGCAGCAGATGCCCGACCTCGAACTCGTGCGGCAGCCGGCTGCCCTTGAAGTGCCCGAGTTCCTGCCCGTTGAGCCAGACCCGGGCACAGGACTCCACCCCGCCGAAGTGCAGCACCGCGGGCCCCTCGCCCCAGCCCTCGGGCAGGTCGAAGAGATGCCGGTGATCGCCGGTCGGGTTCTCGTCCGGCACGCGCGGCGGATCGACGGGGAAGGGGTAGGCGGTGTTGGTGTACGCGGGCGCGCCGTGTCCCTTGAGCGCCCAGTGGCCGGGCACCCGCAGATCCTCCCACTGCGCATCGTCGAAGTCCGGCCGGGCGAAGGAGTCGTCCTCGGCCGTGGCGGTCGCGGACAGCCGGAACCGCCAGGTGCCGTGCAGCGAGATCCGGGCGGCATCCGACCTGGCGTACCAGGCGCGCGGCGGCAGGGCCCCGCTGCCCGGCGAGCGGTCCTCGTAGTACGGCGGGAGAGGTGGGTGCTCTACGGGGCCTGCGTGCTCTGCGGGGCCCGGGTGGTGTGGGCGCTCCTGATGCTGTGGTGGGCCGTCCGCTTTTTCCGTGTTCCGCGGTGCCTGCTCGTACGACGTGTGGTGCGGCACGTGATGCGAAGTACCGGTCAATGGTCCTCCTCGCTTCGGGCGACGGCCTGGAGGTGGGGGGATCAGATCAGCGAATCACGGCCGGGCGCGCGCCGCAGCCGGAAAGGGAGGATTGCCGGGCGTGGGTCGCACCGCCCGGCAATCCTGGTTCACGACTAGCGCCCGGACATGACCCATCGGACAGGCCCTGAGCGCCCCTCAGATGGTCCCGGTTGTTCTCGCAGCTCCGTCTCAGGCCTCCGCCGACAGTGCCGCTAGCGCGCCCGCCGGATCGTCCGTGGCGGGCCCGGCGGGTGCCCAGTGGCCGTGTTCCTTGCGGTACGGCCACCAGCGCCCGTCCCGCCCGTAGCGCAGCTGGGCGTCGCCGCCGACCACCGTCCAGCGGTTGCGGGTGGCGCGCAGCCGAGGCCGGGTCTCGCCCTCCTCCCAGGCGGCCGCGAGCCGGTCGGTCGCGCGCGCCAGCGCCGCCGGTTCCGGTGTCCAGTCCTCCTCCAGGACCGCGAGCCCAGTCGTGCCGCCCAGCTCCCAGGCCCGTACGGCAAGCGCCAGGCCTCGCGCATCGCGCCCTGAACCGGCCGCCAGCCGCTGGGATATGGCCGCCCCGGGGGCGGCTGCCGCCAGTCGCACCGCGTCCTGGGAGGTCGTCAGAGCGGGTGGCGGCGGATTGTCCGGGTGCCAGGTGGAGAGCGCGTCTGCCAGCAGACGCTGGGCGCGCGCTGCCGCGTCAGATATGAGGAACTCCAGCGCGGCCACGTCCACTCCGGGTGCGGGCGGGGTGCCGCCGCTGAGGACCGGTGCCTCGCCCGGTGTCTCGACGGGCGGCGGCGGAGCGGGCAGCGGCGGCAGGATGTCGCGCGCCGCGTATGCCTCGTCGGCCGGCACCCCCGCGCGCGCCGCCGAGTCCTCGTCCGTCAGTGCTGAGCTCGCCGACGACTCCGCCCGGGACGCGCTGCGCGCCTGCAGCTCGTCCAGCAGCTCCCGCTCCCCGAGGCCGCGCAACAGCAGCAGCACGAAGGGGTCTTGGTCCAGCAGTCGGGCCAACTGGTAGCACAGCGCCGTCGAATGTGCGCAGTGATCCCATGCCTCACAGCTGCACTCCGACTCCAAGTCGCCGATGCCCGGCAGCAGTTCGATCCCGGCTGCGGACGCGTCCTCCACGAGGACCGGCGGCATGTCACGGTCCAGTAGCGCTGCGATATGCCCCGCCCGGTCCGCGACCATGTCCAGGAAACGGTCCCAGTCCGCCGCGCTGAGCTGTTGCAGCAGCACGTCGGAGCGGTGCCGCGTATGGTCGCGGTCTTCCACGACCGCGGTGATCCGCCCGGGGCGCACCGACACCGCACCGACCGCTCCGGCGCGCGCATGCCGACGTCCCAGCTTCAGCTGCTCGCCGTCCAGTGCAGTGTCCTCCAGTGCCTTGAGCCAGGCCTGCCCCCACCAACTCCGTGCGAAGGCCCCGCCGCGGGCGGCGGGCAGCGCGGCGAACGTCCGCTCGGGGGTGTTCTCCCGAGGAGCGCTGCCTGCGGGTGTGTGGACTCCCGAGGCGTTCTCGTCGACGGTGTCGCCTCCGGCGGTGTCGTCTTCCCAGCGGGTTTCCAGGTTGCTGTCCCCGTTGCCGTCCCCGTTGCCGTCCAGGTTGCTTTCCCGGTTGTCTTCCGAAGTGTTCATCGCTCGCTCCCTCGCAGTGCGACCAGGTCCGCCAGCTCGGCGTCGGTGAGTTCGGTCAGCGCGGCCTCGCCCGATCCCAGCACCGCATCCGCCAACTGCTGCTTACGGGACAGCATTTCGGCGATCCGGTCCTCGATCGTGCCCTCCGTGATCATCCGGTGGACCTGCACCGGCTGGGTCTGCCCGATGCGGTAGGCACGGTCGGTGGCCTGCGCCTCGACGGCGGGATTCCACCAGCGGTCGAAGTGCACGACATGCGCGGCCCGGGTCAGGTTTAGTCCCGTACCGGCCGCCTTCAGCGACAGTAGGAACACCGGCACCGCGCCGTCCTGGAACCGCCGCACCATCTCCTCGCGACGGCCCACCGGTGTGCCACCGTGCAGGAACTGCGTGGGCACCCCCCGCGCCGCCAGATGCGCCTCCAGCAGCCGCGCCATCTGCACATACTGCGTGAACACCAGCACGCTCGCGCCCTCGGAGAGGATGGTGTCGAGCAGCTCGTCCAACAGCTCGACCTTCCCCGAACGCCCGGAAATCCGTACCGCTTCCGCCGTCGTGCGGCCGTCGGCCCCGTCGTACTCCTTCAAATACTGGGCGGGGTGGTTGCAGATCTGCTTGAGCGAGGTGAGCAGCTTGACGACCAGCCCGCGGCGGGCGAAACCGTCCGTCCCGGCGATCTCGCTGAGCCCCTCGCGCACCACGGCCTCGTACAGCCCGGCCTGCTCCTTGGTCAGCGCCACCGCACGGTCCGTTTCCGTCTTGGGCGGCAGCTCCGGTGCGATCCCCGGATCGGACTTACGGCGGCGCAGCAGGAACGGCCGCACCAGCCGGGTCAGCCGCTCGGCCGCCGCACCCGCCTCCGGGGACGCCGCCGCGCCGCCCTCGATGGCCTGTGCGTAGCGCGTACGGAACCGGCCCAGGGGGCCCAGCAGCCCGGGTGTCGTCCAGTCCAGGATCGCCCAGAGCTCCGACAGATTGTTCTCCACCGGGGTGCCGGTCAGCGCCACCCGAGCCTTGGCGGGGATGGCGCGAAGCGCCCTGGCGGTCGCCGAGAACGGATTCTTGACGTGCTGCGCCTCGTCGGCGACGACCAGCCCCCAGCCCGCCTCCGCCAGCTTCCCGGCATCCAGCCGCATCGTGCCGTACGTGGTGAGCACGAACTCGCCGTCCGCCAGACCGGCCAGGCTGCGCCGCCCGGCATGGAAGCGGCGCACCGGCGTGCCCGGCGCGAACTTCTCGATCTCCCGCTGCCAGTTGCCCATGAGGGACGTGGGGCAGACGACCAGCGTGGGTCCGGCCGAGGCGGGATCGCTCTGCCGGTGCAGATGAAGGGAGATGAGCGTGATGGTCTTGCCGAGGCCCATATCGTCGGCGAGACAGCCGCCCAGGCCCAGCGAGGTCATCCGGTGCAGCCAGCCGAGCCCGCGCAGCTGGTAGTCGCGCAGCGTCGCGGTGAGCGCCGCGGGCTGCTTCACGGG
The DNA here is from genome assembly GCF_040654775.1 of Streptomyces sp. NPDC050636. Classification (NCBI taxonomy): domain Bacteria; kingdom Bacillati; phylum Actinomycetota; class Actinomycetes; order Kitasatosporales; family Streptomycetaceae; genus Streptomyces; species Streptomyces sp. NPDC050636. The sequence continues at coordinate 51,406 of NZ_JBFAIP010000036.1, read as the reverse complement.
CGCGGTATCCCCGCGCTCCGGGTCACCCTCCGGGTCGGCAAGCCGGTCCCGCAGCCGGGCCAGCCAGCCGGCGGCCTGTACCTCCACCCGTCGGCCGTCGTCGCCTTCGACGGTGCCGGTGAGCGCGGCGCCCAGCGCGTCGAGCGGCGTGATCTTACGGTCCTGGCGGTCCCGGGCGGCGCGCAACGCCTCCGGATCGACCAGCACCCATTGGTCGCGCAGCCGCACCAGCGGCCGCCCGGCCTCGGCCAGCCGGTCCAGCTCCGCCCTGCCGACCTCCTCGTCGCCCACCGCGAACCGCCAGCTGAAGGAGAGCAGCGCATCCGCGCCCAGCAGCGACGGCAGCGCCGACTCCGTTCCGTCCATCGGGTCGGGCGGTCCGACGACAGCCCGGCTGGTCAGCTTGCGCGCCAGCTCCTTGGGCCAGTGGACCTGCACTCCCGCGGCGGCCAGCGCACGGGCGGCCGGGCCGAGGAGTTCGGCGATCTCCTCGTCGGCGAGTTCCAGCGCGTCGGGTACCGCCGCGGACAGCAGCGGGGTGAGCGGCGCCCAGGCCGCGGCGGCCCGGCGGAGCGTCAGCAGCGTGTCCATCCGCGCCCGCGGACCGAACGCCTGCCCCGCGGGCGACGCCCCGGCCCACACCTCGGCGACATCCGCGACCAGCGTCGGATCGGTGAGGCTGTGCAGCTGGAGGACGGCGGTGAAGGTTATGGGGGCGGTGGGTGTGGTGGGGGCGGCGAAAGCGGTAGGCGTGGTGGTGTCGGCTGTGCTGTCGACGGCGGACGTGCCGTTGGGGACGGCGTGGGACTCGTCCGCGCCCGGCAGTCCGCCCGAACCCCGGGAAACGTCCGGGCCGCTCAGCCCGTCCGCCCCGTGCACCTCCACGCGCAGCGAGATCCTTACGCCCGCGTCATGTCCCGCGGCGACATCCGCGGCCCAGGCGCGTTGCTCGGGGATGCGCTGCGGGGCGGACGCCGCGAAGGCGGGCGCACCGGTGACCAGCGCCGCGGCGGGGGAGCGGGGCAGTCCGTCGGCCACCGCGTCGAGGAACGTCCGTACCTGGCGCTCGGGATCGGGCAGTTCCAGCGGGTCGGAGCCGGGGAGCGGGGTGGCGTGTGCGTACGGCGGCATCGCGGCTGCGAGGTCCCGCAGCCGCTCGATGTCGCCCGGGTCGAGCGGGCCCATGCGCCAGGCGTCGTGATCGGCGGGGCTCAGACCGGGCAGCAGCCGGCCACGGGCGGCGAGCTGCAGCGCCAGCACGGACGCGGCGCCCCAGAAGGCGGCAGCCGGATCGGCGCCACGGGCGGCGCGCGCACGGGTGAGGACAGGCACCGCGGCGGCGACGGGCAGGATCACGGCGGGTACGGCGCACACGGAGATCCCGCCGTCCTCGTCGGGCAGGGCGACGGAGAGCTCGCCGACCGTCGGCCGCGAGTCCGGCGTCGGCCCGTGTGACATGGGACCGTCCGGTGCGGGCCTGTCCGGCGCAGTCCCGTCCTCGCCGGTGGCGCCCGGGACGGGCTCACCGTCGGGGCGCCAGAAGGCGATCCGCCCGGCTCGGGGCGGGTCCGACGGCAGGAATACCGCTGCACAGCGGGAGAACTCGGAGAGGTGAGCGGGCGGGACCGCGGGGTGAGATGCCACTGGGCCGAGGACTCCTCAAGTTTGACTACTGGCGCCTGGAGCGCCCGAGGGTACAGGAAGACAAGGCACACTGGATGGAACCTGCGGTACGAGAACAGCGTTCAATGGAGTACACAGAGCGCGGCATGCGCCGCGGAAGGGGCGTGAAGGATGTCCACACAGGCGAAGGTCGCGATCGGCGGCGTCGCGGTGGGAGTGATCCTGCTGTGGCTGCTGCCCTTCTGGGCGGCCGTACTGGTCATGGTCGGGGTCCCGGCCGTCGCGTATCTGACGCTCGACTCCTCCCAGCGGCGCCGACTGCGCCGCGTCAGCCGCAAGCAGATCGGTCGCTGAGCCGCGGGGCCCCCGTCGCGCACGGGGGTCCGGGCACGCCCGTGCGCGCCCCAAGAGACCGGGGAGCGGCTGGACCCGACAGGTGCGGTAGCGGCGACGGATGCACCCTGCGGCCAGAAGGCCATCGGTTAGCGCTGCTGCTCGGCATCCGGATACGCCCGGTCGACGCGCGGGAGAAACACCTCGACAGGCCGGTCCGCCTCCTCGGCGTATCCGTTCGCAGGATCACCGAACCCCGGTAGCGGCGGTGCCACCGCCCCACCGCACGCCTCAGACCGGGCGTGCCGCCAGCTCGTCCAACGACGACAGCAGTCCGGGCAGTTCGGCCCCACGGCCGACCGGATGCACTTCGCCGGGCTCCTCGTCCAGCAGCACGAACGCGATGTCGTCGGTGCGGGCGACCATGCTCCACCCCGGCCCGTCGACGCGCAGTGTGCGGGCCTCGTTCGCCGCGAACGACGACCGCACCCGGCCGGGCGGCGGCGGCTCGGCCACATAACCGCGTGCTTCCTCCAGCACCCGCCGCACCCCCTTGTGCGGCTGCTCGCCCGGTTCGACGAAGGTGACGTCGTCGTCCACCTGCTCGCGCCATACCGCCCACTGCATCGCGATCTCGTCCGCGCCGAGCCGCCGTTGGGCAGGCCCCCACTCCGCGGGCTCCGGAGGCGCGAGCGGCGCCGGATCCCCGTCGTGCGGCTCCGGATCGTGGGGCTGCGGCACATCCGGAGCCGACACGGCGAGGGCGAGCGGCCAGCCGGGGAGAGCGGCGACAATGCTGCTCTCCCCGGGCGAGAGGTCGTATTCCATCCCGCAGTCCCAGGCCGCGATCGCACAGGCCACCAGCGAGACGTCCTCCGTCGCCACCGTCCAGCGCGCGCCGTTGCCGTCCTGCCCGAGAACCAGCCCGTAACCCTCCGCGTACGGTTCGAGACCGAGGCCCGCACACACTTCGGGGTAGTCGTCGCCCAGCACGCTCGGGAACTGCGCGGGCGTCAGCAGCACCGCCGTCAGTACGAACAACTGGTCGTCGTCGGCGCTCTCGGTCGTGGGCACGCGGGGCCTCCCCATCCGAACCATCCGGAGTACGTCGGCGCACCCTAATTGGCTTGGTACGAGCTTGTCACCAGCCCTACCCTGCGCTCATGTGTTTCTACAGCAGCCGAATGCACTTCGTGTGCCTGGACTGCCGGGTCGCCTACAAGAAGACGGCGACCTCGCACGGACCGGGCCGCTGCCCGCAGTGCCGCGGCGAGCTGATCAACGCCGGCGCCGACCTGGCGGTCCCCAAGCGGCGGGATGACGCGGGCTGGCGCGCGCTCGACGCCGTGCTGCGTTCCGGGCTGACCTTCCATGGCGGCTGCTGCGGTACGGGGCCGGGCTACCGTCCGCGCACGCCGCGCGAGGTCCGGGACCGGCTGGCGCTCGCCGAACGCACCGGGATGCCCGTCAAGAAGGCGCTGGCCGTGGTGGACCCCACGACGGCGGACCGCTACGGGGCCGCGGCCCGACGGCGGAGCGGGAGTCCCGGGCGGCGGCGCGGCTGACACCCGAGGGAGCCGCGCGAAGGCAGGAATCCAGCCATGCCACCTCCCTGCCGGGCGCCCGTCGCCTCGTTGAAGTGCACCTGAAGCACCTAAAGTTGGGTCTTCGGCGAACGAAGGGACGGATGTCAGGTGCGGCGCTATGACTGGCTGAGGGAGATCCGGCGGCTCGATCCGGAGCGCGATTTCCTGCGGATCTACCGCATCACCGCAACCCACGAATTCCCCTGGGACATCACCCGGGCACTGGAACTCGCGCTCTACCGCACTTACGCCGTCCCGAGCATCGGCCGACTGCTGGCCGAAACCGCCGAGCTGACAGACCGTACGCAAAAGCGCTACGACGACACCGCGCTCCTCCTGGATGCCGTCGTCGAGCACGGCTTCGACGGTGAGGACGGCCGGACGGCGATCCGTCGCATCAACCAGATGCACCGCAGTTACGACATCAGCAACGAGGACATGCGGTATGTCCTGTGCACCTTCGTGGTGGTGCCCAAACGCTGGCTCGACGAGTACGGCTGGCGGCGGCTGAGCGAGCACGAGAAGCGTGCCATGGCCGCCTACTACCGCACCCTCGGCCGCCATATGGGAATCACCGAACTCCCGGAGACCTTCCAGGACTTCGAGCGCTGCCTGGACGACTACGAGGAGGCGCACTTCGGCTGGGACGAAGGCGCGCGGCGGGTCTCGGACGCCACCTTGGACCTGATGGCGGGCTGGTACGGCCCGCTCGCCCCGGTGGTGCGCGGTGCCAGCATGGCTCTCCTTGACGATGCGCTGCTGGACGCCTTCCGTTACGACCGGCCCAAACCGGCGGTCCAGAGTGCCGTGCGTACCGCCCTCAAGCTGCGCGCCAAGGCGGTACGGCTGCTGCCGCCCCGCCGCACCCCGCACTACGCCCGGCAGAACCCCGAGATCAAGGGCTATCCGGACGGCTTCCGCGTCGCCGACCTCGGCACTTTCCCCGCCCCGCGTCGCGCGGGCGGCTGCCCGGTTCCGCACGGGGAGGGCCCGACGGTGTCCTGAAGAGCGAGGGCGGTGCCTCACCCCTGGCGGACCGCCAGCGCCAGATAGCGGGAGTCCTCGTCCACGTACCGGACCAGGTCCCAGCCGCTGCCGGCCAGGAGGGGCCGCAGGTTCGGCTCCGCCCGGAGGTCGTCGGGGGTGATCGGGCGGCCCTTGCGCGCGGCGAGGGCCGCCCGGCCGATGGGGTGGAAGAGGGCCAGCCGGCCGCCAGGGCGTACGACTCGGGCCAGTTCTGCCAGACCTGCCGCCGAGTCGGCCAGGTGGGAGATGAGCCCGGCGGCGAAGACGGCGTCCAGGGCGGCGTCGCGCAGCGGCAGCCGGGCCACATCCGCGAGGAACAGCCCCGCAGAGCGGTCGCGCCCGGCCCGTACGGCCGCCTGCAGCATCTCGGGTGTGAGATCGGCCCCCAGCACCGTCCCGCGCGCTCCCACGGCCTCCCGCAGCGCGGGCAGCGCGCGCCCCGTACCGCAGCCGGCGTCCAGGACCCGGTCGCCTTCGTGGAGGCCCAGTTCGGCGACGCCCCCAGCGAAGGCGGGTGCGTCTTCGGGGAACTTGGCGTCCCAGTTGGCGGCGCGCGCCCCGAAGAACGCGCGGACGTCGTGCGGCTGGTCGGCGTTGCGGTCGGTCATCGTGCTCCTTCGGGGGCGGAACGGTCGGCCAGAGAGGCGGTGGCAGCGTAGAGGGCGCCCGCGACGACGAGGGCGACCACAACACCGAGATTCATGGCGCCCAGCGTGCCGTGTGCGGCGCTGTCGGTGAGCAGAAAGCCCACGGCCTTGGCGATGTTGGGATCGGCGGAGGTGATCAGACCGAGGCCGACGGCGGTGGCGACGCCGAGCGAGAGCACCGCCGGCCACCCCAGTGTGCGCACGGCGGACAGGTCGAAGCCCGTCCGGCGGCGCCGCCACTGCTCCACCAGGAAGACCGCTGTCCAGGCGGCCATCGCCACCCCGATGACGGACAGGAACGCCTGGAAGGTGGCGAAGAAGCTGGGGGAGACGAACAGCACGTACCAGCCGCCGGCGGCCATCAGCACACCGTCCACCAGGACCGCGAGATGCCGGCGGACCGGGACGCCCAGAGCCAGCATCGACATGCCCGAGCTGTAGATGTCCATGATCGCCCCGGAGGCGAAGCCCCCGATGGCGGTGAGCAGATACGGCACCAGGAACCAGGTCGGCAGCTCGGCGGCCAGGGCGCCCACAGGGTCGGCGGCCGCGGCCTGGGCGAGCTCCGGATCACCGGCGTTCAGCAGCACCCCGAAGAGCAGCAGCACCAGAGGGGCCAGCACCCCGCCCAGCGTCGTCCAGCCGGTGATGGCCCGGCCGCTGCTCGTACGGGGCAGATAGCGGCTGTAGTCGGCGCCGCAGTTGACCCAGCCCAGGCCCAGGAGCGTCATCGCGAACACGATGCCGCCGATGAAGGTGCCGAGGCCGCCCGAACCACCGTCCCCGATGACGGACAGTTCGATGCGGTCGGCCATCAGCACCATGTACACCACGGTCATCGCCGTGATCGCCGCGGTCAGATACTTCTGCACCTTCATGATCAGCGCATGCCCGAAGATGCCGACGACCACGACCGACACGGCGGTCACCGCGAAGCACAGCGCCTGCGCGGCCGTGGTGGGCGTCGATCCGTCGGCGCGGGCGAAGGTACCGGGCGAGACGCGTGCCAGGATGGCGGATCCGCCCAGCGAGGAGAGGGCGACCAGCACGGTCTCCCAGCCGACGTTGGAGACGTAACTGAACAACGTGGGCAGCTTGTTGCCCACCCGTCCGAAGGAGGCCCGGCCGATGGCCATCGTGGGCGCGCCCGTGCGCGCCCCGGCGATCGAGATCAGGCCGACCAGGACGAACGACAGCACATAGCCGATGGCCCCCGAAGCGATCGCCTCCCAGGGACCGAGCCCGAGCCCCATGAGGTAGCTGCTGTACACCACGGACAACAGGGACAGCCCCGACGCGGCCCACGGCCAGAACAGGGACCTGGGTGTGCCATGCCGTTCGGACTCCGGCACCGTATTGATGCCGTTGCGTTCGACGGCACCGGCCGAGGTGTTCGCACCGGCGCGTGGACCGTGCCGCTCCCGCGACTGCTGCTGCGTCATGAGCTCATGATCCCCAAGGATGGCGGGGGAGGGGAACATACATGCGATGAATGTGTTCGGTCGCACGGCGATCGTTCCCTGGTGCGTCCTGATGCGTCCTGGTCGCCGTATATCCCAACTTCCGTGCCGGGGAAGCATGGTGGGGCTCCACTATCGGACTGTGCGCGCCTTTGGCGAAATCGAGGTAATCCCGATCAGTCGGCGGTACGGTCCTCGCCATGGATTCCGGACGGCGCTCTGCCGCCGGGGGCTCTCATCGTCGAGCCATGAATCCGAACACCCCCTGACGCAACGGAACCTGCATCCTGGAGGAGACGGCCGATGAACGTCGCACAAGGGGCCTTGGAGAGCGCACCCCCGGGCCCTGACACCGAGTTGGCCCTGAAGGTCTTAGTCGCGGGCGGATTCGGGGTGGGCAAGACAACCCTTGTGGGGTCGGTCAGCGAGATCCGCCCGCTGCGCACCGAGGAAGGGCTCAGCGAGGCGGGCGAATCGGTGGATGCCACCGATGGGGTGGACCGCAAGAGCACCACCACAGTGGCGATGGATTTTGGCCGAATCACCATAAGAGCGGGACTCTCGCTCTACCTCTTCGGCACACCGGGACAGGACCGCTTCTGGTTCCTGTGGGACGACCTGTCGGAGGGCGCTCTGGGAGCCGTGGTGCTGGCGGACACCAGGCGGCTGCAGGACTGCTTCCCGGCGGTGGACTACTTCGAGCGCCACGCGATCCCGTTCCTGGTGGCCGTCAACTGCTTCGCGGACTCGCGGTCTTACGGCGCGGACGAGGTGGCCCGCGCACTCGACCTGGACCGCGGAATCCCAGTGGTGCTCTGCGACGCGCGGGACCGGGACTCGGGCAAGGAAGTGCTGATCCGCCTGGTCGAGCACGCCGGGCGGCGGCACACCGCCCGGCCGCTGGACTCGGTGAGGTGACGGGCCGCCAGGCCGCGCGGACGTCCGGCGGCGGCCATGCCGCGGACGCCGCGCGGCCGGCGTTGTGCGCCTCTCAGCTCGCCAGGCTCGCGATGGCGACGGCCTTGTCGATGCGGACCCGCACCACCAGTTCTCCCGGAACGCCGTTGCGTGCGCCGAATTCCTCCGCGCGGTCCTCGCCCATGTAGCGGGCCGCGATCCGGGTCGCCCAGTGACGTACATCGGCGAGATCCTCGCTGATCTCCGCCGCCCCGTGGACAACGACGAACGAGAAGGGCGGCCGCTCGTCGTCGACGCACAGCGCCACCCGGCCGTCGCGGGCGATGTTGCGGCCCTTGACCGTGTCCTTGCCGGTGTTGAACACCAGCTCATCGCCGTCCATCAGGAACCACACCGGGGCGATGTGCGGGCTGCCGTCGGACCGTACCGTCGACAGCTTGCCGGTGCGGGTGCCCTCGGAAAGGAACCTCTGCCACTCGTCCTTGGTCATTTTTCTCGCCATGACGCCATCCTCCCCATCCGGCGCGATCGGGCAGGGTGTGGCACGCCGGGCCGCCGGGCCGCTTGCCGAGACGGCGGAGGTGGGACAGGCTGGCACGGCAGTCGCGGATGGGCTGCTGACCACCGTCCGGCCAAAGGTGCGGACGGGAATACGGGGAGGAACCGGCATGGCTTTGAGCAGCGGACTCGACTGGCTGCTGGACGACCTGACCAAACGGGTGGAGAAGGTACGACACGGGTTGGTGCTCTCCAACGACGGGCTGGTGACCGGCGCGAGCCAGGGGCTGGAGCGGGAGGATGCCGAGCATCTCGCCGCGGTCGCCTCGGGACTGCACAGCCTCGCGAAGGGCTCCGGGCTCCACTTCAGAGCCGGGCGGGTACGCCAGACCATGATCGAGTTCGATGACGGGGTGTTGTTCGTGACGGCGGCGGGCGATGGCAGCTGCCTGTGCGTGTTGGCGGGCGCCGACGCCGACATGGGGCAGATCGCGTACGAAATGACGCTGTTGGTCAATCGCGTCGGCGAGCATCTGGGCGTCGCGGCCCGGCAGCCGGAAAGTTATCCACAGGCCTGAGGTGGGGGTTGACGCACTGTCACACCCCGCGGCTATGGTCGTCACTGTCAGTGATCGACCGAGTTCCGGGGGAACAGACATGACAGTGACGTGCGACGGGCAGCAGGCGCTCGCGGTGGGGCGAGCAGCCCGTGAACTGGAGCTGAGGACCGGCGAGTTCGAGCTCGCCACCCAGCTAGGAGAAGTACGAACGATCCCGGCCGGGGAGGACGGCCGGCCGGGCGGCGCCGGACCGCTCGGCCGGCGCCGCGTTCCGGCGGAGGAGGTCGCCCGGCTCCAGGCCGAGCCGGGCTTCCCCGACACCCTCCGCGAACGCATCCGCACCGTCGGCACGACCGAGGCCGCCGAGCTGATGGGCATCGGCCCCGGCCGGTTCCTGCGGCTGGCCCGGGCCGGCTGCTTCGGTCCCGTCAGGTTCTATGTGAACCGCTACGGTGCGGTGGCCTGGCTCTATCTCGCGGCCGAGGTCGCCGACTTCGCCGATCGGGAGCCCGAGCTGATGCGGGGCAACACCCCCGCCGCGATGCGGGTGATGCTCGACGACGGCCAGGACTGGCGGGCGCGGCAGTGGCGCGGCCGCCGGGTCGCCCAGCTCATGGGGCAGACGGAGGACCGCTGGGAGAAAGCGGCGGTGATCGCCGCCGTACTGCCGCCAGAGGAGCTGGCCTCGGTCGTCGACGACCCGCTGGAGCGATCCCTGCTGCGCGGGCTCAGGCCCGTCCTCGCCTCAGTGATCACCGCGACGCCCGCCGCCCGGGACGCCTTCGAGCGGGCGCTGACGGCCGAGGAGTTCGACGAGGTGATGTGGTACCGCGTCAATCTCTCCCGGGCACTCGAAGCGGCCCGCCGGGACGATCCCGGGCGCCCGCGGAAAGCCGCCGCGCCATCGCACGCGGCCCGTCGGCGTCAGCCCCCGACATTCCTGAACAGCCCTTCCTGGGAGGGGCTGGCGCTTCCTGCAGTGCCCTGAACAATCCCTCCTGGGACGGTCTTGCACGTCCCTACAGAGGACGAAAGAGCCCCTCCTGGGATGGTCTTGCACGTCCTCAGATGGGACGAAAAAGCCCTTCCTGGACGACCGAGACCAGCAGCCTGCCCTCCAGGTCGTAGATCCGCCCGCGGGCCAGGCCCCGGCCGCCGGTGGCGATCGGCGACTCCTGGTCGTAGAGGAACCACTCGTCCGCGCGGAAGGGGCGGTGGAACCACATCGCATGGTCGAGGGACGCCATGTCGAAACCGCGCGGTCCCCACAGGGGCTCGACCGGGATGCGGACGGCGTCCAGCAGCGTCATATCGCTGGCATAGGTCAGCGCGCAGGTGTGCACCAGCGGATCGTCGCCCAGCGGCCCGACCGCGCGCATCCATACGGCGCTGCGCGGCTCCGCACCCTCGACCTCGTCCGGCGTCCAGCGCAGCCGGTCGACATATCTGATGTCGAACGGTTGCCTGCGCGCCATCCGCTCCAGCGCCTCGGGCAGCCCGCCCAGGTGCTCGCGGACCTCGTCGACGACCTTCGGCAGGTCCTCCGGACCGGGCACCGCCCGGCGCATCGGCAACTGATGATCGAAGCCGGGTTCCGGCTTGTGGAAGGAGGCGGTCAGATTGAAGATCGTGCGTCCCTGCTGGACGGCGACGACCCGGCGCGTGGTGAAGGACCGCCCGTCGCGGACCCGCTCGACCTGGTACACGATCGGCACACCGGGCCGGCCCGGCCGCAGGAAGTACGCATGCAGCGAGTGGACCGGGCGGTCCCCTTCCGTGGTCCGCCCGGCGGCCACCAGAGCCTGGCCCGCGACCTGCCCGCCGAAGACCCGCTGCAAGGACTCCTGCGGACTGCGGCCGCGGAAGATGTTCACCTCGATCTGCTCAAGATCCAGCAGATCGACCAGCTTCTCGGCCGGATTGGTCATGACCGGTGGCCCTCCGTCGCATCCCTCGACGGCCTCGGCCGAGGCCGCCTCCTTACAGCTGACCCACGTCGGTGACGCGCACCACCGCGCGCCCCTCCTCGTCGGAGGCGGCCAGGTCGACCTCCGCGGAGATGCCCCAGTCGTGATCACCGTTCGGGTCGGCGAAAGTCTGCCGCACCTTCCACAGTCCGTGCTCGGCATCCTCCTCGATCTGCAGGAGCTTCGGGCCGCGCGCGTCCGGACCGGTGCCCAGCTCGTCGTATTCGTCCCAGTAGGCGTCCATCGCGTCGCCCCAGGCATCCACGTCCCAGCCGGAGTCGGCATCCATCTCGCCGAGCTCCTCGACCTTGTCCAGCGCCGCCAGCTCCACCCGGCGGAACATCGCATTGCGCACCAGTACCCGGAAGGCCCGGGCGTTGGCGGTGACCGGCCGGACCTGGTCCGCCCGCTCGGCGGCCTCGTCCGCGGTCTCCTCCTCCGGGTTGGCGAGCTGCTCCCATTCGTCCAGCAGGCTGGAGTCCACCTGTCGCACCATCTCGCCCAGCCAGGCGATGATGTCCTGGAAGTCCTCGGACTTCAGATCGTCCGGCACGGTGTGGTCCAGCGCCTTGTACGCGCTCGCCAGGTAACGCAGCACAATGCCCTCGGTGCGCGCCAGCTCGTAGAAGGAGGTGAACTCCGTGAAGGTCATGGCGCGTTCGTACATATCGCGGATGACCGACTTCGGCGACAGCGGATGGTCGCCGACCCACGGGTGACTCCTGCGGTACAGGTTGTAGGCGTGGGAGAGCAGCTCGTCCAGCGGCTTGGGGTACTCGACGTCCATGAGCCGCTCCATGCGGTCCTCGTACTCGACGCCGTCGGCCTTCATCTGGGCGACCGCCTCGCCCCGGGCCTTGTTCTGCTGCGCGGCCAGGATCTGCCGAGGGTCGTCCAGCGTGGACTCCACGACCGAGACCATGTCCAGCGCGTAGGACGGCGACTCGGGGTCGAGCAGGTCGAAAGCGGCCAGTGCGAACGTGGACAGCGGCTGATTGAGCGCGAAGTCCTGCTGGAGATCGACGGTCAGCCGGACGATCCGCCCCTCCGCGTCCGGCTCCTTCAGCTGCTCGACGATCCCGCCGTCCAGCAGCGACCGGTAGATGGCGATGGCCCGCCGGATGTGCCGCAGCTGGTTGCGGCGCGGCTCGTGATTGTCCTCAAGCAGCCGGCGCATCGCCTTGAAGGCATCGCCGGGCCGGGCGATCACGGACAGCAGCATCGCGTGTGTGACCCGGAAGCGGGAGGTCAGGGCCTCGGGATCGGAGGCGATGAGCTTCTCGAAGGTGTTCTCGCCCCAGTTGACGAAGCCCTCCGGAGCCTTCTTGCGCACGACCTTGCGGCGCTTCTTGGGGTCGTCGCCCGCCTTCGCCAGTGCCTTCTCGTTCTCCACGACATGCTCGGGGGCCTGCGCGACGACAAAGCCCGCGGTGTCGAATCCGGCCCGACCGGCGCGGCCCGCGATCTGATGGAACTCCCGCGCCCGCAGCGTCCGCACCCGGGTGCCGTCGTACTTCGTCAGCGCGGTGAACAACACTGTGCGGATGGGGACGTTGACGCCCACGCCGAGCGTGTCCGTACCGCAGATGACCTTCAACAGGCCCGCCTGCGCCAGCTTTTCGACGAGTCGGCGGTACTTCGGCAGCATGCCCGCGTGGTGCACGCCGATGCCATGACGGACGTAACGCGACAGGTTCCTGCCGAACTTGGTGGTGAACCGGAAGTTCCCGATGAGCTGCGCGATCTCGTCCTTCTCGGCCCGCGTACACATATTGATGCTCATCAGCGCCTGGGCCCGCTCCACGGCGGCGGCCTGGGTGAAATGCACGATGTAGACCGGGGACTGGTGGGTCTCCAGCAGCTCGGTCAGGGTCTCCGTCATCGGCGTCGTGCGGTACTCGTACGACAGCGGAACGGGCCGCGTCGCGGACCGCACCACGGCCGTCGGCTTGCCGGTGCGCCGGGCCAGATCCTCCTCGAACCGCGACATGTCGCCGAGCGTCGCCGACATCAGGATGAACTGTGCCTGCGGCAGCTCCAGCAGCGGAATCTGCCAGGCCCAGCCGCGGTCCGGCTCGGCGTAGAAATGGAACTCGTCCATGACGACCTGGCCGATGTCGGCGTGCTTGCCGTCGCGCAGCGCTATCGAAGCGAGCACCTCCGCGGTGCAGCAGATGACCGGCGCATCCGAGTTGACGGACGCGTCACCGGTGAGCATGCCGACGTTCTCGGTGCCGAAGAGCTTGCACAGATCGAAGAACTTCTCCGACACCAGGGCCTTGATCGGCGCGGTGTAGAAGGTGACCTGGTCATTGGCGAGGGCGGTGAAGTGCGCGCCGGCCGCCACCAGACTCTTGCCGGAGCCGGTGGGGGTGGACAGGATGACGTTCGCCCCCGAGACAACCTCGATCAGCGCCTCCTCCTGGGCGGGGTAGAGCGCGATGCCCCGTTGCTCGGCCCAGCCCGAAAAGGCTTCGAACAGGGCATCGGGGTCGGCGTCTTTCGGCAAATGATCGATGAGGGTCACGCCCCCATACTGCCTTCCTTCTGCCCGTATCAGGGAACCGGAGGGTCAGACGGAGATCATCGGACGCTACGCTGTGTCGCCGACCAGGCGTCAGAAGCGCGAGAACCAAGCAACCAACCGAAGAAACCAGGGGTGGGGAACGACCATGATGGGACCGGCGCACTCGCTGTCCGGGGCCGCGGCCTGGCTGGGGGTGGGCGCGGCGGCGGCTGCCGCCGGTCACCCCATGCCCTGGCCGGTGATCGTCTGCGGCGCTCTGATCTGCGCCGGAGCGGCGCTCGCTCCCGACCTCGACCACAAGTCCGCGACCATCTCGCGAGCCTTCGGGCCGCTGTCGCGGATGCTGTGCGAGGTGGTCGACAACATCTCGCACGCGGTTTACAAGGCCACCAAGATGCGTGGCGACACCAACCGCGGGGGAGGGCACCGCACGCTCACCCATACCTGGGTGTGGGCCGTGCTGGTCGGTGGCGGGATGGCTCTGCTGGCGAGCCGGGGCGGCCGCTGGGCGGTCCTCGGCATCCTCTTCGTCCATATGGTGCTCGCCATCGAGGGTCTGCTGTGGCGGGCGGCGCGGGTCTCCAGCGATGTGCTCGTGTGGCTGCTGGGCGCGGCCTCGGCCTGGATCCTGGCCGGCATACTCGATCAGCCGGGCAACGGCGCGGGCTGGCTGTTCACCGAACCGGGACAGGAATACCTCTGGCTGGGGCTGCCGATCGTGCTCGGTGCGCTGGTCCACGACATCGGCGATGCGCTGACCGTCTCGGGCTGCCCCGTACTGTGGCCCATCCCCATAGGCCGCAAGCGCTGGTATCCGCTCGGTCCGCCCAAGGCCATGCGCTTCAAGGCCGGCAGCTGGGTGGAGCTCAAGGTGCTGATGCCGATCTTCATGGTGCTCGGCGGAATCGGCGGCCTGGGCGCTCTCGACTACATCTGACCGGCCCGCCGCGGCGCCGCAGGCCGCGGCGCCACCGGTCGCCCTCCGGGGCGACCCGCCACCGGGTCGCTGATCACCAGGGTCAGGGACGGACTCCGGCGCCAGCTGGGGAGACGCTCCCTCATCGAGGCGCCCTTTCATCGAGGCACCCCCTCGCGGAGGCGCCCTTTCATCGAGGCACCCCCTCGCCGAGACACCCCTCCGCCGTGCCAGAACTCGTCGTGACGGAACTCGCCGCGACGGAACTCGCCGCGACGGAACTCGCCACGACAGAACTCATCCGCGTGCAGCCGACCAATCGTCGGGGACGCATACGCAACGGGCGGGCGCGGAACGGTCGTCGGGCCGGCGGTGCGACCATGGGCCCATGCGGAGAGAGGGCGGTGCGATATGGGCGGTGGTGGCCGCGGCAGGTCTGGTCCTTGTGGCGGGCTGCGGGGACGGAGCGGGTGGCACCGCGGGCGGCAGTGACGATGGCGCGGGGAAGGGGAAGCGTCCCGACGGTCCGGCCCGTGAGGGTTCGGGACGCAGCATGCACCTCAAGAACGTCCCGGAGGTCGGTGCCGCCCTACGGTCGAAGATCCCCGCGGACTCGCGTCAGGTCGTGGCGGTTTACGGCAAGGGCCCGGATTCCGCGGACGCGACCGTCGTCCTGTACGAGAAGGGCGCCAAAGGCTGGGACCGCAAAGAGAGTTGGGCCGGGCACAACGGTCGCCGCGGCTGGACGCTGGACCATCATGAGGGCGATAAACGCAGCCCGGTCGGCGTGTTCGCGCTGACCGACGCCGGGGGCGTCCTCGCGGACCCCGGGGCCAAGCTGCCCTATACGCACTCGGCGGCCTTCACCCCGCCCCCGTACTGGTCCAAGAACACCCGCCACGACTTCGACTACGTCGTCGCCGTGAACTACAACCGCGTCAAGGGGACCTCCCCGCTGGACCCGACGCGTCCCGAGGGGCAGGCCAAGGGCGGCGGGATCTGGCTGCACATGGACCACGGCAGCGGGACCTCCGGCTGCGTCAGCATCTCCAAGTCCGGGATGGCGACGCTGCTGCGCGCCCTCGACCCGGCGCGGCATCCCGTCGTGGTGATGGGAGACAAGGCGCGCCTTTCCGGTTGAGCGGCGGAAACGGTGCTTTGCCGATCGAAGCCGCGCCAAGCGGGAGGGTCGGCCCGCGCTGCCTTGGATCAAGCTCCAAGATTTCCAGGGAAGTTACATGGGGCTCTTTCGTGGAGAACGACAAGCGGCAATAGTGACGGACCGCGGAAGTCTACTTCCGCATGGCAGAAGTCGCTCATGTAGCAGAAGCCGCCCATGTAGGAGTGCCCGTGCCGCACGCCACCGGATCCCTCCCCCGCCGCGCAGGGCGTCTCCTGCGCACCAGCCTGTTCGTGCAGGTCTCGCCCTGCTCCTCGGTGTCCTCGTCGGACGCATATGGCCCGAGGCCGGATCGTCGCTCCAGCCGCTCGGTGACGGCTTTGTGCGTTTGATCAAGGCGATGATCGCCCCGTTGGTCTTCTGCGTCGTCGTCGCCGGTATCACCAAGGCCGGCGACCTCAAGGCCTTCGGTCGGATCGGCATCAAGGCGCTGATCTGGTTCGAGGTGGCGACCACCCTCGCCCTCGTCGTCGGCCTGCTGGCCGGCAATGTCTTCGCGCCGGGCGCGGGGATGCATGTCGACCCGGAGTCCCTGGACAAGGGCGCCGTCGACGCCAAGACGGGCGGCGGGCAGCTGCCCTCCACCTCCCAGTTCGTCCTGGAGGCGCTGCCCGACAGCGCGGTCGGCGCCTTCGCCGAGAACTCGCTGCTCCAGGTCCTGGTGCTGGCCTGCCTGGTGGGTGCGGCGCTGCTGCACCTCGGGCAGAAGAAGGTGCCGCAGATCCTGCCGCTGATCGAGCAGGCCCAGGACGTCGTGTTCACCATCGTCGGCTACATCATGAAGCTCGCCCCGCTCGCGGTCTTCGGTGCCACCGCCCACCTCGTCGGCGAATACGGCCTGGGTGCGATGTCGACGTACGGCAAGCTGATCGCGGTCTGTTACGGCGTCGCGCTGGTCTTCCTCGTCCTGCTCGGGATCGCCCTCAAGATCGTCACCGGGCTGAGCCTGTGGAAGTTCGTCCGCTACACCCGCGAGGAGCTGCTGCTGGCGCTCGGCACGGGCTCCAGCGAGACCGTGATGCCGCGGATGATGCAGAAGCTGCGGGCCGCGGGCTGCCGGGACGATGCGGTGGGGCTGGTCCTGCCGACCGGCTACTCCTTCAATCTCGACGGCGCCTCGATCTATCTCTCCATCGGCACGCTCTTCATCGCGCAGGCCATCGGCGTCGATCTGTCGCTCGGTCAGCAGATCACCGTCGTCCTGGTGCTGATGCTGACCAGCAAGGGCATGGCGGGGGTGCCGGGGTCCGCGTTCCTCGCGCTGTCCGCGACCGCCTCCGCGCTGGGCGTCATCCCGGCCACCGCCGTCGCCCTGTTGCTGGGCGTCGACCGGATCATGGATTCCATGCGGGTGACGACCAACCTGCTCGGCAACTGTGTCGCGGTCTTCGCGGTGTCCCGTTGGGAAGGCGCGCTGGACCGGGTGACGGCGAGGAAGGTCATGAACGGTGAGGCAACAGTCGCCGCGCCGACCGATCCGCAGGCCACCGTGCCGACCGATCCGCCGACCACCGCGCCGGCCAATCCGCCGGCCACCGCACCGGCCACCGCACCGGCCACCGCGCCTTCCGGTCAGCCGGAGGGGCCGGCAGCCGAGCCGGATGCAGCGCCTGTCACGACGTCCGAAAAGTGACCCCCGGGGCCCGGCCCACCCACCCGCAACCATCCGCCGGGCCCCGGAACCACCGTCCGAACCCGCTCCTACTCCTCCGGCTTCTCCGAATCCATCCCCGGCCGTGCCTTCTTCCACAGCCCCCGGGTGAAGTCGGGGATCTCCTGCGGTGCGCCGTTCGCCTTGATCGAGAGATCGCTGAGCGGCACCGGCGCGGTCCAGGTCGCCGCGTCATAGACGTCGAAGTCCGGTACGAGGCCGAGCCGGATGCACTGCGTCAGCCGGAAGACCAGCATGTAGTCCATGCCGCCGTGGCCGCCGGGCGGGTTCGCGTGGTCCTTCCAGAGCCAGTGGTCCCAGTCCGCGTACTGCGCGAAGTCGCCCCACTCGTCGTTGCTGTGGTCCGGCTCGATATAGATCCGCTCCGGATAGTCCTCGAAGACGCCCTTGGTGCCGCCGAGGCTGTTGATGCGGCTGTAGGGGTGCGGGGTGGAGACATCGTGCTCCAGGCGGATCACCCGGCCCTTGGCGGTCTGTACGAGGCTGATCGTCCGGTCGCTCTCGATGTAGGACTCCTTCCAGCTGGGGTCGTTGGGCGGCATGTGCTCCTTGCGGTACGCGGCGAGCCCCAGTGCGGGTGTGCCGAAGCTGGAGATCCGTACGGCGCGGTCGCCGCGGTTGACGTCCATGTAGTTGGCGACCGGGCCGAACCCGTGGTTGGGGTACAGGTCGCCGCTCAGCCGGGTGTGCCACAGCCGTCGCCAGGGGCCCTCGTAGTAGCTCGGGTCGAACATCAGCCCGCGCAGGTCGTGGTTGTACGCGCCGGCGCCGTGCAGCAGATCGCCGAACAGGCCGGCGTGGGCCATCCGCAGAACCCGCATCTCGTTTCGGCCGTAACAGCAGTTCTCCAGCTGGAGACAGTGTCTGCGGGTGCGTTCGGAGAGGTCGACCAGCTTCCACAGCTCATCAAGGCGCAGCGCGAGCGGACATTCCACGCCGACGTGCTTGCCGTTCAGCATCGCTGTCTTGGCCATCTCGAAGTGCCAGTCCCAGGGCGTGGCCACGTAGACGAAGTCGATGTCGCCGCGCTTGCACAGCTTCTCGAAGTCGTTGTCGCCGTTGGTGTAGACGGCGGGTGCGGGCTGCCCGGCGTCGGTGACCTTCTTGGCGGCCTGGGCGGTCTTCTCCTTCACCGGGTCGCACAGCGCGACGACACGCACCCCCGGCACCGCGAGAAAGAGGTCGATCATGCTGCCGCCGCGGTTGCCCAGGCCGATGATGCCGACGCGCACGGTGCTGCGCCGCTCGAACGGCACCCCGATCATGGTCTTGCCCTTGGCTTCGGGAGCCGCGGCGGCGCCGGCGGCCGCGGGTGTGGCCGCCGCGGCATGGCCGGCCCCGAGTCCGCCGAGCCCCAGCCCGGCGCCCGCAGCACCTGCGGTCCACAGCACCGAACGACGGCTGGGGCCCGCCTCGTCGCGGTCGCGGTCATGGCCGTGGCCCTGCGGATGTGCCTCGTTCATCGGTCCTCCAGAAGAGCGGATGGCGTACGGGCATACGTGAACCTCGGTCAGGACCCTGGCGGTTGAGTGGCATGAGACACAAGAGGGCCAATTGGACTCTTGGTGCGGCGTACTTGGACTCTTCGTCGCGGTGCCGGACCCGCCGCACGCTCGCTCTTTCGCAAGCCGCTGAAACATCTTGCGTTAAAACCTTGACGTGTTCACGTGTGAACGGCAGGCTCCGACGCGGAATCCCCCCACGGCGGCCCGGCGCGTGGCTGCTCTCAAGGGCGCGGCATGTCGTGCCGTGTCCGATGCTGAAGGAGCCGCAAGATGCAGCAACGTTCCCGTGTGCTGGGCGGGGCGCTGGCCGGAGTGCTGGCCGCGGCCGGCCTCGCCACCCTCGCGCCCTGGTCCTCACAAGCCACCCCACCAGGCGAAAAGACCGTCACCGCCACGCTGTTCGAGTGGAAGTACGCCGATGTCGCCAAGGCCTGTACCGATCAGCTGGGCCCCGCCGGCTACGGCTATGTCGAGGTCTCACCCGCCTCCGAGCACATCCAGGGCGGCCAGTGGTGGACCTCGTACCAGCCCGTCAGCTACAAGATCGCCGGGCGGCTGGGCGACCGTGACGCGTTCGCCTCGATGGTGAAAGCCTGTCACGGAGCGGGCGTCAAGGTCGTCGCCGACGCCGTCATCAACCACATGGCGGCCGCATCCGGCACGGGCACCGGCGGCACGCAGTACTCCAAGTACAACTACCCCGGCTACTACCAGGACCAGGACTTCCACGGCTGCCGCAAGAACATCTCCAACTACGGCGACCGGGACGACGTCCAGAACTGCGAACTGGTGGGCCTGGCCGATCTCGACACCGGCAGCGACGCGGTCCGCACCACCATCGCCAAGTACCTCGACGATCTGCGGTCATTGGGCGTGGACGGCTTCCGCATCGACGCCGCCAAGCACATGTCCGCCACCGATCTCGCCGCCATCAAGGGCAAGATGAGCGACCCCGGCTACTGGGTGCAGGAGGTCATCCACGGATCGGGCGAGGCGGTCCAGCCCGACGAGTACACCGGCATCGGCGACGTCGACGAATTCCGCTACGGCGGGCACCTCAAGAGCGCCTTCCAGGGCGGCAACCTCGCTCAGCTCAAGTCCATCGCGGACGGCAAGCTCAGCGGCGACAAGGCCCGTACCTTCGTCGACAACTGGGACACCGAGCGCAACGGGTCGACGCTCACCTATAAGGACGGCGCGGCCTACACCCTCGCCAATGTCTTCATGCTGGCCTCCCCCTACGGCTCGCCGAACGTCTACTCCGGCTACGAGTGGTCCGACAAGGACGCGGGTCCGCCCAGCGGCACCGACGGCTGGACCCGGCAGCACGCCAAGCGGGAGATCACCGGGATGGTGGGCTTCCGCAATGCGGTGGGGTCGGCCGAGTTGACCGACTGGTGGGACAACGGTGGCAGCGCCATCGCGTTCGGCCGGGGCGGTAAGGGGTTCGCCGCCATCAACAACGGCGACGGCGAGCTGACGCAGATGTTTGCGACGTCGCTGCCAGGTGGGACGTACTGCAACGTCGTTGCGGCCGCGCCGTCCTCGTGTGACGGCCATACGGTCACCGTGGGGGACGACGGCAAGGCGAAGCTGACCGTTCCGGCGAAGAGCGCCGTCGCACTGCACATCGCGCGCTGACCGGTCGCACTGCACATCGCGCGTTGACCGGTCGCGTTGCCCATCGCGCGCCGACGCGCGCTCGTCCTCAATCGCCGGACGAGGCGGCATGCGCCGGCCGGGTCGCCCGCTCCAGCGCCAGGAGGGCCGAGTAATAGCCTCGGCCCTCCGTCGCATGATCCAACCCGACCTCGCACATCCGGTTCGCCGACAGATGCGCGTCGAAGTGCCGGGAGGTGACCTCGGACGCCTCCTTCGCGGTGGCCGACTCCGTCAGCTCCTTGTGGAGCATCCCGCGGTCGCCGGCGAACGCGCAGCAGCCCGCGTCGTCCGGGACCACGACCTCCCGCGCACACGCCTCGGCGACCTCACGAAGCTGCTCCTCGTCCCCCAGGTGCCGCATGGAACAGGTGGGATGGAGCACCGCGGAGCCGATGGTGTGCAGGATCTCCAGGTGCGGCAGCAGTTCCCGCGCGGCCCACACGATGGAGTCGACGACGGTCAGCTCGGCGTGCAGCGCGCGGTTGTCGGGCGTCAGATACGGCACGACCTCGTGGGCGATGCCGAGGGTGCAGGAGGAGGCGTCCACGACCAGCGGCAGCCGGCCGCCGGCCGTCCAGCCCCAGGCCGCCTCGACGATGCGGTTCGCCATCACCGTGGTGCCGCTGTCGTAGCCCTTGGAGTGCCAGATCGTGGCGCAGCACGTCCCGGTCACGTCCGACGGAATCCACACCGGCCGCCCGGCCCGCTGCGACACCGCCACGACGGCCTCGGGCAGGGACGGTCCGTGATACCCCGCCGGTTCGCCGAAGATCCGGTTCACACACGCGGGGTAGTAGACGGCGACCGCGCCCACTTTCCGCGTGGGCGGCAGCGTACGGGCCGCCGCGCCGGGAATCTGCGGCAGCCACTCCGGCATCAGATCGGGGCGTACGGCCTTGCGGGCGGCTCCGGTCAGCGACTCCAGCAGCCGGTCGCCGATTCGGTCCGCGGCCGCCACCGCCAGTCGCGCAGACCTCTCGACGGCCTTGAACCGCCGGGCCGTCTGTGCCGCCGTCCACTCCTCGCGCGGTGAGTGCCGCCGGTGCCGGAAGTCCTTCATCATCGCGCCGGTGTCGATGCCCACCGGGCAGGCCAGTTTGCAGGTCGAGTCGCCGGCGCAGGTGTCCACCGCGTCATAGCCGTACGAAGCCAACAGCTCGTTGTTCACCGGAGATTCGGGTGACTGGCGCATCATTTCGCGACGCAGCACGATCCGTTGGCGGGGTGTGGTGGTCAAGTCCTCGCTGGGGCAGGTCGGTTCGCAGAAGCCGCATTCGATGCACGGATCGGCGAGGGCCTCGACCTCCGGGATGGTCTTCAGGCCGCGCAGATGTCCCTTCGGGTCGCGGTCGAGCAGCACACGCGGGGCCAGGATGCCGTGCGGGTCGATGAGTTCTTTGACACGCCACATCAACTCCGTTGCCCGCGGCCCCCATTCGAGTTCCAGGAACGGTGCGATGTTCCGGCCGGTCGCGTGCTCCGCCTTCAGCGAGCCGTCGAAGCGCTCGACGGTCGATCGGCAGAATTCATCCATGAACGAGGCGTAGCGTTCCACGTCCGCCGGCTTCGCCGCGTCGAAGGCGAGCAGAAAGTGCAGATTGCCGTGCGCGGCGTGCCCGGCGACCGCGGCGTCGAAGCCGTGCCGGGTCTGCAGCTTCAGCAGCGCGGCACAGGCGTCCGCGAGCCGGGACGGTGGCACCGCGAAGTCCTCGGTGATCAGCGTGGTGCCGGACGGTCGGGAGCCGCCGACGGCGGTCACAAACGCCTTGCGGGCCTTCCAGTAGCCGCCGATGGTCCCCGGGTCCCGGGTGAAGGCGTTGGTGATCGACGGGACCGGCGCGACCAGTTCCAGGTCGGCCAGCACCCGCGCCGACGCCTCCTCGTACGCCTGCTGCATGGCCTCGTCCGGCGCCCGGAACTCCACCAGCAGGGCGGTGGTCTCTTTCGGCAGCTCCGCCCAGTCGGCCGGTACCCCCGCCACCCGCACCGACGCGCGCAGCGTGTTGCCGTCCATCAGCTCCACGGCCCGCGCGCCCGCTTCGTTGAACCGCGGCACTGCGGCGGCCGCGGCCCGCAGGGTGGGGAAGAAGAGCAGTGCGCTGGAGGTGTGCCGGTCCAGCGGCAGGGTGTCGAAGACGGTCTCGGCGATGAAGCCGAGGGTGCCTTCGGAGCCGACCATCAGCCCGCGCAGGATCTGTACGGGCGTCGCGCCGTCGAGGAAGGCGTCCAGGCGGTAGCCGTTGGTGTTCTTGATCTCGTACTTGGCGCGGATCCTGGCCACCAGCTGCGGGTCCGCCTCGATCTCGGCCTTCAGCGCGAGCAGGCCGGCGCACAGCGCGGGCTCGGCATGCGCCAGCTCCGTGTCCGCGTCGGGGTCGGCGGTGTCCACGATCGTGCCGGAGGGCAGCACGAGGGTGAGCGATGCCAGCGTCCGGTAGGCGTTGCGGGTGATGCCGGCCGTCATCCCGGAGGAGTTGTTGGCGACCACCCCGCCCAGGGTGCAGGCGATGGCACTGGCCGGATCGGGGCCCAGCAGCCGGCCGTGGCGGGCGAGGGTGGCATTGGCCCGCAGTACCGTCGTGCCGGGCTGGATACGGGCGCGGGCGCCGTCGTCGAGCACCTCGATACCGGCCCAGTGCCGTCGTACGTCCACGAGGATGTCCTCGCCCTGCGCCTGGCCGTTCAGCGAGGTCCCGGCA
This sequence comes from Streptomyces sp. NPDC050636, assembly GCF_040654775.1. Lineage (NCBI taxonomy): Bacteria > Bacillati > Actinomycetota > Actinomycetes > Kitasatosporales > Streptomycetaceae > Streptomyces > Streptomyces sp. NPDC050636. Next base: position 28,627 of record NZ_JBFAIP010000036.1, on the reverse strand, counting down.
GCCCGGAAGACGATGTTCCGGCCTTTGCCGTGGGCGTACGAGAAGATCGTGGAGATGTCGTCGATGTCCTCGGCCAGCACCACGACCTGGGGAACGAAGCGGTACGGGCTGGCGTCGGAGGCATAGCGGACCAGGTCGGAGATCTTGTGGAGCACCTTGTCCGCGCCGAGCAGGGCGATGAGATCGCCGCGCAGCGGCTCGGGGGTGCCCGCCGCCCGCCGGTCGGTCACCCGGTCGGGCGCCGGGCCGGTGGTGGCGGCGGGCCGCAGGGCGTCGGGCTTCGGCTCCAGCAGGGGCATGACGCACTCCTTCCGGACGGCGCAGGCTCAGTGGTGCGTTCCCGGCCCGTCGACCAGGGTGGACAGCAGACCGCCGAGCACCTCGCGCTGATCGGCGGTCAGTGGAGCCAGGATGTCCTCTGCGGCGGCCCGACGCGCGCTGCGCAGCGCATGGAGTGTGGACCGGCCGGTGTCGGTGAGCTCGATCCGCACCACCCGTCGGTTGGCCGGATCGGGCACCCGGCGTACCGCGCCGTTCGCCTCCAGCGCGTCCACCAGCGTCGTCACCGCACGTGGCACCACCTCCAGCCGCTCGGCGAGATCCGCCATCCGCGGCGGGGTGTCGCGGTAGTGGCCGACGATCCGCAGCAGTCGCGACTGTGCGGGTGTGCAGGCGATGTCCAGGTGCTCCAGATGGTGCTTCTGCGCGCGGTGCATCCGCCGGGTCAGCCGTACCAGCTGCTCGGCGAGGTTGGAGGTGCTGACCGTCGGCTCGGGGGAGGACATGGAGCGAGGATAACAGGACAAGGTTCATTGTGAGCATAGGTAACAATGAGCTAAGCTCCATGGATCCCGAACCGGCTTCCGCCCGGTTCCCCGTGCCGGGCCTGCACGCTCTCACCTCCGCACACCTCGAAGGAGCCCATGCGCAGCGACGAACCTCAATGGACACCACCGCCCAAGGACCCCGAACAGCCTGTCCAGCTGCGGCGGATCCTCCGACTCTTCCACCCCTACCGCGGCCGGCTGGCCCTCGTCGGCCTGCTGGTCGGGGCGTCCTCACTGGTCTCCGTCGCCTCGCCGTTCCTGCTGCGCGAGATCCTCGACGTGGCGATCCCCGAACGGCGCACCGGACTGCTCACCCTGCTCGCCCTCGGCATGATCGTCACCGCCGTGACCACCAGCGTCTTCGGTGTGCTGCAGACCCTGCTCTCCACCACCGTCGGCCAGCGCGTCATGCACGATCTGCGCACCGCCGTCTACGCCAAGCTCCAGCGGATGCCGCTGGCGTTCTTCACCCGCACCCGCACCGGCGAGGTCCAGTCCCGGATCGCCAACGACATCGGCGGTATGCAGGCGACGGTCACCTCCACCGCGACCTCCCTGGTCTCCAACCTGACCTCGGTCGTCGCCACCATCGTCGCGATGATCGCCCTCGACTGGCGGCTGACCGTCGTCTCGCTGGTGCTGCTCCCGCTCTTCGTCTGGATCAGCCGCCGAGTCGGCAACGAACGCAAGAGGATCACCACCCAGCGGCAGAAGCAGATGGCGTCGATGTCCGCGATGGTCACCGAGTCGTTGTCGGTGAGCGGCATTCTGCTCGGCCGCACGATGGGCCGCGCCGACTCCCTGACCACGAATTTCGCCACCGAGTCCGAGCGCCTGGTCGACCTGGAGATCCGCTCCAACATGGCCGGCCGCTGGCGGATGGCCACCATCGGCATCGTCATGGCCGCCATGCCCGCGCTGATCTACTGGGCGGCCGGTCTGGTCCTCCAGCTCGGCGGCCCCACCTTCTCGATAGGCACCCTGGTCGCCTTCGTGACGCTCCAGCAGGGCCTGCTGCGGCCGACGGTCTCGCTGCTGTCCACCGGCGTGCAGATACAGACCTCCCTCGCGCTCTTCCAGCGCATCTTCGAGTACCTCGATCTGCCGGTCGCGATCACCGAGCCCGCCGAGCCGGTACGCCTCGACGCCCCGCGCGGCGAGATCCGCTTCGAGGGTGTGACCTTCGCCTACGACCCCGAGGCGCCGCACACCCTCCGGGACATCGACCTGACCATCCCGGCCGGCGGCAGCCTCGCCGTCGTCGGCCCGACCGGCAGCGGCAAGAGCACCCTGAGCTATCTCGTGCCCCGGCTGTACGACGTGACCGAGGGCCGGGTCACCCTCGACGGCGAGGACGTCCGCGACCTCGGCTTCGACACCCTCGCGCGCTCGGTCGGCGTGGTCTCCCAGGAGACCTACCTCTTCCACGCCTCGGTCGCCGACAACCTTCGTTTCGCCAAGCCGGACGCGACCGACGACGAGATCGAACGGGCCGCCAAGGCCGCCCAGATCCACGACCACATCGCCGCCCTGCCCGACGGCTATGACACCCTCGTCGGCGAGCGCGGCTACCGCTTCTCCGGAGGCGAGAAACAGCGGCTGGCCATCGCCCGCACCATCCTGCGCGACCCGCCCGTACTCGTCCTGGACGAGGCCACCAGTGCCCTCGACACCCGCACCGAACACGCCGTGCAGCAGGCCATCGACGCGCTTTCGGAGGGCCGTACCACCCTCACCATCGCGCACCGCCTCTCCACCGTCCGCGACGCCGACCAGATCGTCGTCCTGGACGCGGGCCGGATCGCCGAGCGCGGGACGCATGAGGAGCTGCTCGCTGCGGATGGGCGGTATGCGGCATTGGTGCGGCGAGATGCGCGACGAGTACCGGGTGACGGGGAGATGGGTGACACACACCTCACCCCGGCCGACGATCAGGTGATGACCCGGTAAGTAACCGACGGGTAAGGTCGCTTTCGCGGCGGCCTGTTCGGTGGTCGGGAGGCCGCCGCACCCCATCCCGTACGGGCCAGCTCGGCTTTCAGAGCGCGGCGAGGTCGACGGCGGCGGCCATCACGCGGTAGCCCGCGTCGCTCGGGTGCTTGCGGTCGCCGCTGTCGTAGGCGGGCGCGAGTGCGTCCGTATCGGCCGGGTCGGCGAGCGCCGCGGCGAAGTCGGCGACCGCGTCGAACTCTCCCGAGGTGCGTATCCAGGCGTTGACCTCCCGGCGCTTCGCCTCGGCGGTCGGCGTGTGGTACTCCGACCCCTTGAACGGCATGATCGTCGCCCCGGTGATCCGCACACCGGCCGAATGCGCCATGCCGATCAACTCGCGGTATCCGGCGATCAGTTCAGCGGCCGAGTTATCCGGATTGGGCTTGTACGTCGGAAGATCGATCTCGCTGAAGCCGATGTCGTTGAGCCCCACCAGTACGACCACGGAGCGGACACCCGGCTGGTCCAGTACATCCCGCCGGAATCGGTCACCGGCCCGGTCGCCGAACCACGCCGAATCGTTGAGCAGCAGATTCCCGCCGATACCGAGGTTGAGCACGGGGCGTGGGGTGCCCTGGGCGGCCAGCCGCTCGGCCAGGGCGTCCGGGTAGCGGTGGTTGCCGTCGACGGTCGAGGAGAACCCGTCGGTGATCGAGTCGCCGAAGAGCACCACCGTGTCCCCGCGCGCCTCGCCGCCGTCCGCCAGCTCGACCGCGGCGAGGTAGTACCAGGACAGCGTCGTTTCGCTGAACACGGCCGGATCCGCGGCCGTGAGCTGGTCGCCCGTGGCGCGGTAGGCGGTGGCGAACGCCTGGGCGTGGAAGGTGGCCGGCCCGGTCGGCCGGGTGAAGTACAGCGACACGGTGAGCGACTCGAACGCCGTCACGCTCACCTCGGCGGCATCGCTGTAGACCTCGCCGCCCGCCGGGATCCGTACCGACGTGGCACCGTCGAAGGTGAGCCGGCGGCCCGTGCCGTCGTGCACGGCCGCGCCGGTGTCCGTACGGGCGATCGCGGCACCCGCAACCTCCAGCGGGGTGGTCCCGTAGCGGTTGGAGAGCTTGATCCGGGCGGAGGTACCGGAGCCGGTGACCCGCACGATCTGACGTACGGTCTGGTCCTCGAAGCCCTCCTCGGCCCAGTTCTTGTGGAAGCCCACGCTGGGCCGCTGGACGGCGGTGGCCCAACCAGCGTTCCAAGTCGGGGAGTTGCTGTTCACCTGGTCGTTCATGATGCTGCCGCCTCTCTGTCATCAGCTCCGTGCTGATGAAGGAGAGTCTGCCGACGGTCGGGAGGGCTACCCAGACCCCTGGGCTTCGTACGCATCGGATGCCTACCCATGCGAGGGTCAGCCTCGTCGGCTACGCCGTGTGCGCTCAGCTCCGAGGCAGGCCGGTTGGTCTCACTGGCCGACCAGAATCACCTCCAGCGTGCGCGGCCCGTGCACTCCCTCGACCCTGTCGAGTTCGATGTCGCTGGTGGCGGACGGGCCGGAGATCCAGGTCAGCGGGCGGTCCGGGGCCAGCCGCGGGAGCGCCTGCGGCACCGAGCCGACGACCTGTTCCGGGACGCGTACGACACAGATGTGGTGGTCGGGGACGAGAGTGATCCTGCGCCGCCCCTGGTCGGGACTCGCGTCCAGCACCAGGGTTCCGGTCTCCGCGATGGCCACCGCGCAGCCCGTCACCACGCTGTCCACGGCATCGAGTTCATGTGCCGTGGCCTCCGTGCTGTCGTCGATGTGGGTGGCGTCGGCCGCCGACATCCACCGCGGGTCCAGGCCCGGCGGCACCACCACCGTCTGTGCGCCGCGCTCCGCCAGCAGCCGCCGGATCAGCCGCGGCAGCCCGTCGGCGTCGCTGCGGTGCACGATCGCCCGGTAGTCCGCGAGGTTCTCGGCGAGCAGGTCGACGGTCTGCGCCGTCGTACGGGAGCCGTGCTCCGCGTGGTAGTCGCGTGCGACCGGCGGGTCTTCGGGCCCCTCGCCGCGCGGAACATCCGCCAACGCCCGGCGCACCCGCGCCAACACCACGTCCCGGCCGCTCATGCCGAAGCCTCGCTGCACTCGGCCTCGCATTCGCGAGGCGCGCACCTCCCAATGGTTCGCTCGCTGCGCTCGCTCACTCGGTGTTCCCTTCTCCCCGGACCTGTTCGCCTCTGGTGCGCTGCCACCAGTCGCGGAACGGCTCGGCGGGCACCGTCGGCAGATCGCGGGTGTCCGACCACGCCCGTCCCGGCCCCGGCAGCCGCCGCGGATGCAGCCGACGGGTACGGGCCGCCAGCCGCATACCGCCGCGCAGCGCGCCCGGATGGTCGAACGCCCAGCCCGCCGCGCGCATCGCGGCTCGCTCCGCGGCGTGCCCCTTGGCCGGTTTGAGTACGGTGCGTACGCCGCCCCGGGTCACCGGGCCGCCCTCCACCACCCGCTCCCGCAGGTGTACCAGCACCTCGGGGATGTCGATCGCGACCGGGCACACCTCGTAGCAGGCCCCGCAGAGGGATGACGCGTAGGGCAGCGAGGCTTCCAACGGCCGCGTGATGCCGCGGAGTTGGGGGGTGAGGATGGCGCCGATCGGGCCGGGGTAGGGCGATCCGTAGGCATGCCCGCCGGCCCGCTCATAGACCGGGCACACGTTCAGACATGCCGAGCAGCGGATACAGCGCAGCGCCTGCCGCCCGACGGTGTCGGCGAGGGTGTCGGTCCGGCCGTTGTCGAGCAGCACGAGATGGAAGGTCCGTGGACCGTCGCCGTCCGTCGTCCCCGTCCAGGTCGAGGTGTACGGGTTCATACGCTCGGCAGTGGAGGAACGCGGCAGGAGCTGGAGGAAGACCTCCAGGTCCTGCCAGGTCGGTACGACCTTCTCGATGCCGACGACGGAGATCAGCGTCTCGGGCAGGGTCAGGCACATCCGGCCGTTGCCCTCGGACTCGACGACGACCAGCGTGCCGGACTCGGCGACCATGAAGTTGGCGCCCGAGATCCCGACCTTGGCGGACAGGAACTTCTCCCGCAGATGCAGCCGGGCGGCCTCGGCCAGCTCGGCGGGCGAGTCGGACAGCCCCTCGGGCGCCGGACGGCCCCAACTCCCCATCTCCCGGCGGAAGATGTCACGGATCTCGGAGCGGTTGCGATGGATCGCCGGGACCAGGATGTGCGACGGCAGGTCGTTGCCGAGCTGCACGATCAGCTCGGCCAGATCCGTCTCGTACGCGCGGATACCGGCCTCGGCCAGCGCCTCGTTCAGCCCGATCTCCTGCGTCGCCATCGACTTGACCTTGACGACCTCCGTCTCGCCGGTCTCCCGCACCAGCCGGGTGACGATCCGGTTGGCCTCGTCGGCGTCCGCCGCCCAGTGGACCTGCCCGCCCGCGTCGGTGACCGCGGACTCCAACCGCTCCAGGTAGTGATCGAGATGGCGCAGCGTACGGTCCTTGATGGCGGCGCCCGCGGCCCGCAGCCGTCCCCAGTCGTCCAACTCGGCGACGGCCTGGGCCCGTTTGTCGCGGATGGTGTGGGTGGCGTGGGTGAGGTTGGCGCGCAGCCGGGTGTCGCGGGTGGAGACGGCCGCGGCCTTGGGGAACGCGGGCATGCCCAGGTAGGTGCCGCTCATCGCACGCTCCCTTCTGTACCGGCTTCTGTACCGGCTTCCGTACTGGCCAGGATCTCGGCGATATGGACCGGGCGGACCGGCGCGCCCTGCCGTGCGAGGGTGCCCCCGATGTGCAGCAGACAGGAGTTGTCGACGGTGCAGACCGCCTCGGCGCCGGTCCCGATCACATGGCGTACCTTGTCGGCGCCCATCGCGGCCGAGACCGCCGGGTTCTTCACCGCGAAGGTGCCGCCGAAACCGCAGCACTCCTCGGCGCCGGGCAGCTCGCGCAGCTCCAGGCCCTTGACGTTTTCGAGGAGCCGCCGCGGGCGGTCGCCCAGGCCCAGCATCCGCAGACCATGACAGGTCGGGTGATAGGCGACCGGATGCGGGTAGTACGCCCCGACATCGGTCACCTTCAGCACATCCACCAGAAACTCGGTCAGCTCGTACGTCTTGGGCACCGCGGCCGCCGCGATGTCCGCGAGTTCCCGGCCGCGCCCCTCGGCCGCTGCCTTCGCTCCGATCCGCGGGTAGTTGTCGCGCACCATGGCCGCGCATGATCCGGACGGGGTCACCACGTACTCGTAGTCCCGGAACGCCCGGTCGAAGCGGCGGACCAGCGGCTCGGTCGCATGCCGGTAGCCGGTGTTGAACTGCGGCTGGCCGCAGCAGGTCTGCTCGGCGGGGAAGTCGACAGCCACCCCCAGCCGTTCCAGGAGCGTGACCACCGCCTGTCCCGTCCGCGGCTGGAGCGCGTCATTGATGCAGGTGACGAACAGTGCTACACGCACGTTGCCCTCTCCTTTCGGCCACCGCGGCCTCTGGCGGCCGGCCACCTCACCGGGTCATGATCACGTGTCGGATCATCCTGCCCCAGCAGCAGGCCCAGGAGAAGAACCGGGAGCGAGGACCATGTCGGGTGCGGAACGCATAGCCAAACAGGACCGGGTGCCCGAGGGCGCCCGGCCGGCATCGCAGCTGCGGCAGCTGGCCGCCGCCTCGGTCGGCAACGCCGTGGAGTGGTACGACTGGTACGCGTACTCCTTTCTGGCGGTCTACTTCGCCGAGCAGGTCTTCCCCAAGGGCACCGGCAACTCCATGGTGCCGCTGCTGTCCTCCTTCGCCGTGTTCGCGGTGGGCTTCTTCATGCGGCCGGTCGGCGGGTTGCTGATGGGTGCGATCGCCGACCGGCGCGGCCGGCGCGCCGCGCTGACCCTCACCATCCTGCTGATGGGCGGCGGCAGCCTGCTCGTCGCGCTCACCCCCACCTACGCTGCCGCCGGCGTGCTGGCCCCGATCGTGCTGGTCATCGCCCGCCTGGTGCAGGGCCTTTCGGTGGGCGGCGAGTTCGCGGCCTCCACGACCTTCCTCGTCGAATCGGCGGGACCCGGCCGGCGCGGGCTGTTCTCCAGCTTCCAGTACGTCTCGACGACCATCGGCCAGCTGCTGGCCTCCGGGACGGCGGCGCTGCTCGCGGCGCTGCTCAGCGACAGCCAGATGGGGCAGTGGGGTTGGCGGGTGCCGTTCCTCGTGGGCGCGCTGCTGAGCCTGGTCGGGCTGTGGGTCCGGCACGGTGCGCAGGAGACCCGCAGTGCCGAGCAGCGGGCGGCCGCGCGACCGGGCCTCTTCGAGGGGCTGCGCCGCTACCCCCGCCAGTCCCTGCTGATCTGCGGCATCACAGCGGGCGGCACCCTCGCCTACTACACGTGGACCACCTATCTGCCCACCTATGCGCAGGTCAACGTGGGATTCGACAAGGGTGATTCGCTCACCGTCGGCACCATCTCGCTGGCGTTCTTCGCCCTGCTCCAGCCGCTGGGCGGCATGCTCTCCGACCGTATCGGCCGCAAACCGCTGCTGCTCGGCTTCGCGCTGGGCTTCGCCGTCCTGGCAGTGCCGCTGCTCCACCTGGTCACCGACGCATTCGTCTCGCTGCTGCTGGTGCAGTGTGCGGGCATGGTGCTGCTGACCGGATACACCGCGGTTGCCGCGGCGGTGAACGCCGAGGTGTTCCCCGCACGGGTGCGGGCGGCCGGCATCGGCTTCCCGTACTCCCTCACCGTCGCCCTCTTCGGTGGCACCGCCCCGTACGTCGGCACCTGGTTCCAGCAGGCCGGGCACGCCGGTCTGTTCCCCTGGTACGTGGCCGTGCTGTGCATGGTGTCGTTCTGCGTCTATCTGACGCTGCCGGAGACGTCGCGGCAGAAGCTGGAGAAGTAGCCGTCCTGCCCGGAGACGGAAGGCGCCGCCCCTCCCGGGACAGGGAGGAGCGGCGCCTTTTGCTGCGCAGTCCGTCAGACGAGCCAACCAACGATCTCGACGATGCCGGCGATCACGCTGGTGAGGATGTTCTCCATCTGGGGTGTTCTCCTTGAGAAAGTCATGCGATGTGGGACCAACTCTCCGGCCCAGCAAGGGATGTCGACCGGAGGCGCTGTAACGGTCTGCAGCCCGCCGCTTGCGCCCCGTAAGCATCACCTGACGCTGTGTGCTTCCGGAAGCCCTTCCCGTATCGATCACGCTTTCCAGTGAACACTCGTTCTCGCGTTCGTTTTCGCTCGTGTAAACGTTTGATGTCCGAACTGGTGGTTGAATTCTGAACCGACCCCTCTGGTGGTCTTTTCCCTTTTGCGGGTGCGTGCCGGGCATATGCGGGCATGGCGGCTACGGCGCGCGTGACCTTTCTCATTGTCGATCTCATTGCCAATTCGCAGACCGGGCGCCAGCCATCCGGAATTGACGCGTAATCAGCAGTGCGGTGCCGGGCAATGACGGACATTTACCCGGAGGTTGGCTAACAGAACTCGCCGGTAACGAAACGGTGCGTCAGGGGACCCGCATTTTCGCCCGAATCGATCTGCGTCCGTGTCCGAAATTCACAAGACGATCACCTGCTAACGTCCGTCGCCGCGAACCGAATACGCGAAAGGAAACTCCGTGGGCCACATGCAACACTTCAGCGCGGGCTGGGTATCCCCTGTCCTCGCCTATGCGATGGCGTGCGTAGGATCCGCTCTCGGGCTCCGCTGCACCGTGCGGGCGCTGTCCGCCGACGGCCGCTCGCGCCGCAACTGGCTGCTGACCGCCTCGATCGCCATCGGCTCCGGCATCTGGACGATGCACTTCATCGCCATGCTCGGCTTCGGCGTCACCGGCAGCCCGATCCGCTACGACGTCCCGCTGACCGTGCTCAGCCTGCTGGTCGCCATGGTCGTGGTCGGCGCCGGCGTCTTCACGGTCGGCTACGGCGCCGCCCGGCTGCGATCGTTGCTGCTCGGCGGCCTGGGCACGGGCGTCGGTGTCGCGGCCATGCACTACCTGGGCATGGCGGCGATGCGCCTGCACGGGCACGTCGGCTTCGATCCCGGCCTGGTCGCACTCTCCGTGGTCATCGCCGCCGGCGCGGCGACGGCTGCGCTGTGGGCCGCGCTCAATGTGCGCGGCGCGGTCGGCGCGGCCCTCGCCTCCCTGGTGATGGGGCTCGCCGTCAGCAGCATGCACTACACCGGAATGGGCGCCGTACGCATCGAACTGACGCCCAGTCGGGCGCCCGTGGACGGCGTCACCCCAATGGAATTCATCTTTCCGCTGGCCGTCGCACTCGGCTCATTTCTCTTCCTCACAGTGGCCTTTGTCGCATTGTCGCCGACCGCCCGAGAGCGTGCCGCATCCGCCTCCGCCGAGTCGTTCCGCGAATCCGAACTCCCCACCACTTCCTGACCTATTGAGGAATTCATGCACGTACGACAGACCCCGGGCCATTCCGGGTCCGAAGGGGAAATGAGACCGCCCACCGGACCGAGACACGCGCTGCCCGTAGCCCCCAAGTCCAGGAAATCGGGAGCGAATTACGACTTCCGCCTGATGCCTCGCTCGGTACGGGCCAAGATCGTCGCACTGCTCATGGTCCCCGTGGTCTCGCTGATCGCCATGTGGGCCTTCGCCACGGTCACCACCGCTCAGCAGGTCTCCGATCTCGACCGGCTCAAGGTGATCGACGCCACCCTCCTCACGCCGATCGGCGACTTCGTCAACGCCGTACAGAAGGAGCGCGGCGCCGCGGCCCGCGCCCTCGCCTCCCCGGGCGCCGGACCGCAGCAGGAGCTGCGCGACCGGCAGCGGGACACCGACTCCGCCGCGGCCGCCCTCCGGGACGGCGTCAACGCCGGCAGCGCCGACGTGGCCACCGTCGTCCGCGATCTGCCCGCCCGCATCGACACCCTGATGCACGACGCCGGCGGACTGGCCGCGCTGCGCGCCCAGGACGCCCATGGCAAGGCCGATCCGGACCGCACGGTCCGCGGCTACACCGACACCATCGAGCACGCCCTCGCCACCGTCGGCTCGCTGACCGGCCTGGAGAAGCCGGCGGCGTACTCGGAGGCCCGTGTCGTCCTGGAACTCTCCCGGGCCCGCGAGGCGATCTCCCGCGAGGACGCGGCCTTCGGCGCCGCCCAGGCCGCCGGACGGATGTCGCGCGACCGGTTCGACGCCTTCACCGGCTCCGCGCACACCCAGCGCGAACTGTTCACCACCGCCGTCGACGACCTGCGCCCCGATGACGCCGACGCCTACCGCCGGATCTTGAACGGCCCCGCGTACCGCGATCTGCGCGCCGCCGAGGACGCCGTACGGGACGCCGGCGCGGGCACCCGGGCCGCCACCGCCGTCCCCGCCGCCCACTGGAGCGACGCGAGCGGCACGGTCCTGCGCGACCTGCGCACCGCGGAGCAGAACGCGACCAGCGGAGCGACCCGGCACACCGACCCGCTGTCCCTCGACACCCTCGGCGGCTCCGGCCTCGCCGTGGTCCTGGGGCTGGCCGGCGTGCTGCTCTCGCTGCTCATCTCGGTCAAGATCGGCCGACGGCTCGTCGTCGAGCTGGAGGACCTGCGCAACTCCGCGCTCCGGGTCGCCGGCCGCGATCTGCCCGAGTCCATGCGCCGGCTGCACGCGGGCAAGCCCGTCGACATCGACGCCGTCGCACCGCTCGGCGAACGCAGCACCGGCCGCGACGAAGTCGGGCAGGTGGGCGAGGCCCTGGTGGCCGTGCACCGCGCCGCGCTCAAGGCGGCGGCCGAACGCGCCGAGGCGCTCAGCGGCATCTCCGGTGTCTATGTCAGCCTCGCCCGGCGCAGCCAGCTGCTGCTCCACCGCCAGCTCGCCCTGCTGGACACCATGGAACGCCGAACCGAGGACCCGGCGGAACTGGAGGACCTCTTCCGGCTCGACCACCTCACCACGCGCATGCGGCGGCACGCGGAGAGCCTGATCATCCTCTCCGGCGCCGCCCCCGGCCGCGGCTGGCGCAACCCCGTGCCGCTGCTGGACGTGGTGCGCGCCGCCGTCGCCGAGGTCGAGGACTTCCGCCGGGTCGAGATCCACACCGTCGCCGACGAACGGCTCACCGGCGGCGCGGTGGCCGACTGCACCCACCTGCTGGCCGAACTGGTCGAGAACGCCGTGATGTTCTCGCCCCCGCACACCAAGGTGCAGGTCCGTGCCGAGCGGGTGGGCGCCGGCATCGCCCTGGAGATCCAGGACCGCGGGCTGGGCATGGGCAAGGAGGCGCTCGACGAGGCCAACCGCCGTATCCAGGACGCCGATGAGATCGACCTGCTGGACACCGAGCAGCTCGGCCTCTTCGTGGTCAACCGCCTCGCCCACCGCCAGAAGGTCAAGGTGACCCTCCAGCCGTCGGCGTACGGCGGCGTCACCGCCGTCGTGTTGCTGCCCGAAGCCCTGCTGGCCCAGGAGGGCGACGAGGATCCGGCAGCCGTAGGGGCGGACGAGGAGAGCGGTTCGATGTTCCACCGTCCGCGGCCGGCCACCCGCCGGGCGCTCGGGTCCGTCCCCCGGCCGCTGCCCGCGCTGCCGCCCGTACCGCCGGAGCCGCCCGTGGGCGCGGAGCCGGGAGACGGGCCGGATGGGCCGCTCGCTGAACGGCCACTTGCTGAACGGTCGGTCGGCCAACGGTCAGCCGCTGGACAGGAAGCTTCCGACGCCGCGCCGACCGCCCCGGCCGCCGCAGCCCCCCAGGAGGCCATGCCCGCCGGCCTGCCGCGCCGGGTGCGACAGGCGAACCTCGCGCCCGAGCTGCAGCAGAGCCCGCCGGAGCAGCCCGCATGGGTCCCGCACGCACAGGGCACGCCGCCACCGCACCGCTCTCCCGAGCAGGCCCGCGCCACCATGGCGTCCCTGCGCGCCGGCTGGGCCCGCGGCCGCGCCGCCACCACGACACAGCAAGAGCGTCCGGCGCAGCACCCGCCGCAGCCGAACGGGCCGGCCGAGCCGGCCGAGCCGACCGGGAACTCCCCACGACGAGAAGAGACACGATGACCGGCGACCAGCACCTTTCCGGCGAACTCAACTGGCTTCTCGACGACTTGGTGTCCCGCGTACTGGAGATCCGCTACGCCGTCGTGCTCTCCGGAGACGGCCTGGCCGTCGGCACCTCCACCGGACTGACCCGTGACGACAGCGAGCGCTTCGCGGCGATCGCGTCCGGCTTCCACAGCCTCGCCAAGGGTGCCGGCCGGCACTTCGCCGCCGGCCAGGTCATCCAGACCATGGTCGAGCTGGAGGGCGGCTTCCTCTTCGTCGTGGCGGCCGGCGACGGATCGTGTCTGTCGGTGTTCGGCGACGCCGAGGCCGATATCGGCCTGGTCGCCTACGAGATGGCCCGGCTGGTCAAACGGGTCGGCGCCCACCTCGGGACACCCGAGCGCGCCGGAGTGGAATGATCGGCCGCAGATGACCGACTCCACCCCCCACTGGTACGACGACGAGGCGGGGCCGATGGTCCGGCTCTACGCGATGACCGCCGGGCGGGCCAGGCCGGGCAGCGCGGCCTTCGATCTGATGGCCGTGGTGCATGCCGATTCCTTGCCCGGCCCGGACGGCGAGGGCTCCGCGTTGTCGCCCGAGCAGTATGCGATCCACGCGCTGTGCGCCGAACGCCCCCGTCCGGTGGCCGAGGTCGCCTCCGACTCCGGGCTGCCGCTCGGTGTGGTCCGGGTGCTGCTGAGCGATCTGCTGGCCGAGGGCCTGATCCATGTCAACCGCCCGGTACCGCCCGCCCAGTTGCCCGATGCGCACATTCTCAGGGAAGTGATCGATGGACTCCGCGCGCTCTGACTCGTTCATGGCCCTCAAGATCCTGGTGGCCGGGGGGTTCGGCGTGGGCAAGACAACCCTCGTCGGCTCTGTCAGCGAGATCCGCCCGCTCAGCACGGAGGAGCGGCTGACCGAGGCCGGACGGCCGGTCGACCGGCTCGACGGGGTCCAGCACAAGACGACCACGACCGTGGCGATGGATTTCGGACGGATCACCATCCACGACGACCTGGCGCTGTATCTCTTCGGCACGCCGGGCCAGGACCGGTTCTGGTTCCTGTGGGACGAGCTGGCGCAGGGCGCGCTCGGCGCGGTGGTGCTCGCCGACACCCGGCGGCTCGCCGACAGCTTCGCGGCCATCGACTACTTCGAGCACCGCGGCATCCCGTTCGTCGTGGGCGTGAACTGCTTCGACGGCGCCCGCTCCTACCGGGCCGAGGACGTGGCACGGGCCCTGGACCTCGACCCGGGGACCCCGGTGGTGCTGTGCGACGCCCGGGAACGCGAGTCCTGCAAGGAGGTGCTGATCGGTCTGGTGGAGCACGCGGCCTCGTCCTACGAGGCGAAGTTGCGTTCCAAGACCGCTGCACCATAGGCGAGTTGAGAGTCTTCGGCCAGCAGCCGGCGAATGTCGCGGACCGCGGCCCGGCCCGCCCGGTTGGCGCCGATGGTGCTCGCCGACGGCCCGTAACCGACGAGGTGCACCCGCGCGTCGCGCAGGGCGCGGGTGCCCTCCATCCGGATGCCGCCGCCCGCCTCGCGCAGCTTCAGCGGGGCGAGATGGTCGATGGCGGCGCGGAAGCCCGTCGCGTAGAGGATCGCGTCCGCTTCGACGGTCCGCCCGTCCGCCCAGGTCACGCCGTTCGGTGTCACCCGGTCGAAGAGCGGTAGCCGCTCCAGTACGCCGCTCTCACGGGCCCGCCGGACCGCCTCGGTCATCGGCAGCCCGGTCACGCTCACCACACTCCGCGGCGGCAGGCCCTCCCGGACCCGCTGCTCGACGAGGGCGACGGCGGCCCGGCCCTGCTCCTCACCGAACGGGCCCTCCCGGAAGACGGGCGGCCGGCGTGTCACCCAGGTCGCGGCGGCCGCGACCGGGGCGATCTCCATCAGCTGCTGTACAGCCGAGGTCCCACCGCCCACCACCACGACCCGCGCATCACGAAACCCCTCTGGCCCGTCGTACTGCGAACTGTGCAGTTGACGGCCCCGGAAGGTCTCCTGCCCGGGGAAGCGCGGCCAGAACGGCCGGTCCCAGGTCCCGGTCGCGTTGATCAGCGCCCGCGGCGCGTAGCCGCCCTCCGAGGTCTCCACCAGCAGCCGCCCTCCCCCACCGCTCGCGCGCACCGCGAGGACACTCACCGGCCGGTGCACCCGCAGCCCGAAGGTCCGCTCGTAGGTGTCGAAGTACCCGCCGATCACCTCGGACGACGGGCGCCCCGGATCGGCATCCGTCAGCACCATGCCCGGCAGCGCGTGCATACCGTGCACCTTGTCGTACGTCAGCGTGGGCCAGCGGAACTGCCAGGCGCCACCGGGGCGCGGGGAGTGATCGAGGACGACGAAATCCCGGTCCGGTTCGTAACCGACCCGCCGCAGATGAAAGGCGGCGGCCAGGCCCGCCTGCCCGGCACCGATCACCACGACCTCGATCTCGCGCACCCCGTCGGTGTAGTTCATGCTTCTACCAACCCGGGGAGGGGGTGATGTCTTCCCGATGCGCCGGGCCACTGCCATCGGCGTACAGCCCGGCTGGAGCCCATCCGCCTGACTGGGAACCCTGACGCCACTCGGCGGCCCGCGCCGCCGCCGCGTACCACCAACCCGGCCTGGACGGCCCGACGATCTTCGAGGCGGGCTGGTCGGGGTGGAGTCCGAGCGGGCGCAGCGCATCCGCGCGGACCCGCACCGTGTACCAGCCGTGCCATCGGCCGTCCGGGCCCGGTCCACACGCGAGACCCCAGCAGATGTCGCCGTCCCGCAGCGGCATCCAGTCGATGCCGCGCTCCCGCAGTCAAGCCCGTACGGCCGCCATAGGGTGCGGGGCGCCCGGCAGATTCTCATACGCGGCGATGGTGATCATCGCGGAGTCGGGGAGCGGGGCGGAGGTACGGCGGGGACGGGGCATGGCGGCAATGATGCCGCGAACCACTCGGCGCGCGCCAAGAAATAAGAGCGGCGGTCATGAGGTGGACCGGGGAAGCCATGACCGCCGCTCCCCACGTCAGCGTCCGCCCGCGACCAGCAACGGCGCGCCTCCGGGCGCGGACGCCGGACGGCCGTTGGCGGCCGGCACGCCCTCCAGGGGAGAGGGGCCCGCATCCAGCAGGCCGCGCGCGGCAAGCTCCGGGCGTACGCCTTCGCCGAACCAGTACGCCTCCTCCAGGTGCGGATAGCCGGAGAGCACGAAGTGCTCTACGCCCAGGGCGTGGTACTCCTCGATCCGGTCCGCCACTTCGGCATGGCTGCCGACCAGCGCGGTGCCCGCCCCGCCGCGCACCAGACCGACGCCCGCCCACAGGTTGGGCGCGATCTCCAGCTTGTCGCGCGAGCCGCCGTGCAGCGCCAGCATCCGCTGCTGGCCCACCGACTCGCTCTTGCCCAGGGCTTGTTGGGCCGCCGCCACGGTGTCCGGATCGAGGTCGTCGAGCAGCCGGTCGGCGGTTGCCCAGGCCTCCTTCGAAGAGTCCCGCGAGATGGTGTGCAGCCGGATGCCGAACCGGACCGTACGCCCCTCCTGCTCCGCCAGCCCGCGAATCCAGTCGATCTTCTCCTTCACCTGCTCGGGCGGCTCGCCCCAAGTGAGGTACACATCCACGTTCCGGGCGGCGACCGGACCCGCGGCCGCCGACGAACCGCCGAAGAAGATCGGCGGCAGCGGGTCCGGCGGCAGCGCCGTCAGACCGCCCTCGACCTGGTAATGCGCGCCCTGGAAGTCGGACGGCCTGCCACTCCACACACCCCGTACGACCTGCAGGAACTCATCGGTTCGGGCGTACCGCTGGTCATGGCCGAGATGGTCGCCGAACCGCTTCTGCTCGGTCGAGTCGCCGCCGGTGACCACATTCAGCAGCAGTCGCCCGCGCGAGATGCGCTGATACGTCGCGGCCATCTGCGCGGCCAGCACCGGCGAGATCTCCCCGGGCCGGAACGCGACCAGGAACTTCAGCCGCTCGGTCACCTGGGTGAGCGCCACCGTCGTCAACCATGCGTCCTCGCACCAGGTACCGGTCGGTGTGAGCACCGCCTCGAACCCCAACTGCTCGGCGGCCTTGGCGATTTGGGCCAGGTACTCGATGTCCGGAGCCCGCACCCCGCTGACCGGGGTGATGCGGTCGCGCCGGATGCCGCCGTCGGTGTAGGCGTGTCGGTCGACGAGGGTACGCCCGTCGCCGCCGGTCGGCAGAAACCAATGCAGGTGTACGGACACGTCACTTGGCCTTTCCGTAGCTGCGCGGCGCCGTGCTCGACGGCGGCAGGTCACCGTTGAAGCGCGGGTCGACGAACGACCCGAAGTCGAAGGAGCGGGGAATGAGCTTCAGCGCGGCGAAGGTCTTCACGATCTGCTGCTCGGAGGCGATGGCCGCCTTGTCCACGGCGACCGGAACCGCCGTACCCCGGGTGCGCTTGACCGCGTCCAGCGCCACCTTCTCCGGCAGCCCGGTCTCCTTCGCCCAGGCCTTCGCCCAGACGTCCGGGTGCTTGAAGACCCAGTTCTGTGCCCGTGCCAGCCGGGTGGTGTAGTCCTTGAGCGCCGATGCCTTCTTCTTGTCGTCCAGCGCGGCGGGCGCGGCGACCTGGAAGCTCAGACCGTTGACCACGCCCTGGCCGGTCGTCAGCACCCGGGCGTCGGCCTGGTCGAGGGCCTGCGAGGTGTACGGGTCCCACACCGCCCAGGCGTCCACCTTTCCCCTGGTGAACGCGGCCAGTGCATCGGCCGGCTGAAGGTAGTTGAGCTTGACGTCCTTCGGGGACAGTCCGGCCTGCTTCAGCGAGGCGACCAGCTGATAGTTCGCGGAGCTGCCCTGTGCCACCGCGATCGACTTGCCCTTCAGCTCGGCCGGCCGCTTGAGCGGCGAGTCCTTCTTCACCAGGATCGCCTCGCCGTCGGACCTGCTGTGGGTCGCGGCGATCACCTTGATTCTGGAGTTCGCCGCGGCGGCGAAAACGGGCGGCGTGTTACCGACCGCGCCGACATCGACGGCCCCGGCGTTGACCGCCTCCAGCAGTGGCGGCCCCGAGGTGAAGGTCGACCACTTGATCTTGTACGGGAGGTCGTCCAGCTCGCCGGCGGCACGCAGCAGCGCCTCCGAACCACCCTTCTGGTCACCGACGTTCAGGGTCAGCGACCCCTTGCCGTCGGTGCCGCTACCGGTTCCGCCCGTGGAGCCGTCGGCCCGCGACGCACCACCGCAGGCGGCCAGCAGCAGGGCGAGCGGGAGCAGCAGGGCCGGGGCGGTGTGCCGTGGTCTCATGAGGTGTCCGTTCTTTCGTTCTTGATCGCGTTGGGGCGGGGAAATGGGGGAGTGGGGGAGTGGGGGAGTGGGGGCGGAGTCGGGCCGCGGGGTCAGGCCGCGGTGGTTGTCGGCTTGGCGCCTGGGCTCTGCTTCTTGGTCTCGTTCTCGTTCTCGCTCTCCGAGGGCTGCGGGACCGCCTCCTCCGGACCCTCGACGCCCAGCCGGTCGAGCAGCCGGGCGCGCAGCCCGGCGAATCGCGGATCGGAGATATCGCGCGGCCGCGGCAGATCCACCTCGGTCTCGTACGCGATCCGGCCGTGCTCCATCACCAGCGCGCGGTCGGCGAGCAGCAGCGCCTCCTCCACGTCGTGGGTGACCAGCAGCACCGCGCAGCCGCGTTCCTGCCACAGTTCGGCCACCAGTCGCTGGGCCTTGATCCGGGTCAGCGCGTCGAGCGCGCCGAAGGGTTCGTCGAGGAGCAGCAGGTCGGGCTCGCGCACCAGCGCACGGGCGAGCGAGGCGCGCTGCGCCTCACCACCGGAGAGCGTCTTGGGCCAGGCATCGGCGCGGTGACCGAGCCCGACCTCGTCCAACGCCCTTACCGCGTCCGCCTTTTCGGTCCTGCCGGGCAGCCCCAGCAACACATTGCGCCAGACCCGCTTCCAGGGCATCAGCCGCGGGGCCTGGAATGCCACGGCCTTGCGGCGCGGCACCAGCACCTCGCCCTCGATCTCCCGGTCGAGCCCGGCCAGCACACGCAGCAGGGTCGACTTGCCGCAGCCGCTGCGGCCGAGCAGCGCCACGAACTCACCCCGACGGACGGTAAGTTGGAGGTCATCGATGACCGCCCGGCCGTCGAAGGAGCGGACCAGCCCGTCGACCTGTACGGCGGTGCCGGGGCCCGCCGCGTGCTCGTTGCCGGTCACTGGCCTGTGAAGGTCGGTCGCCATTGCAGCAGCAGCCTTTCGAGCGTACGGACAACGAAGTCGGCCAGCAGCCCCAGCGCCGCGTACACCACCAGGCACACCACGATCACATCGGTCCGGAAGAACTCCCTGGCCTGGTTCATCAGGAAGCCGAGGCCGTCATCGGCGTTGATCTGCTCGCCGAAGACCAGCGCGAGCCAGGCGGTGGCCAGTGAGTAGCGCAGTCCGGTCATGGCGCCCGGCAGTGCGCCGGGCAGTACGACATGCCGGACCAGTCCCCAGCGGCTCAGCCCGAGCGAGTTCCCGGCCTCGACCAGCTGGGCGTCCACGCCGCGGATCCCGGCGTACACATTGAGATACAGATGGAAGGCCACGCCGAGTGCGATCAGCGCGATCTTGGGCGCCTCGCCGATGCCCAGCCAGATGATGAACAGCGGGATCACGCCCACCCAGGGGACGGAACGCAGCATCTGCACGGTCGCGTCGACCAGGTCCTCACCGAGCCGCGACAGCCCCGAGACGAGCGCCAGCACAATGCCGGCCGCCCCGCCCAACAGCAGCCCGACGGCGACCCGCTGGAGGGAGACCAGCATCGCCGAGGGCAGCGTCCCGTCCGCGACGAGATCCCCGGCGGTTGCGGCGATGGTGCCGGGCGAAGCCAGGATCTCGGTCGGCAGCGCGCCGGTCGAACTGAGCACCTGCCACACCACCAGCAGCGCGACGGGCCCGACCGTACGGCGCAACCAGCGGGGCACGGACCCGCGGCGGCCGGAGACGGGGACGACACGGGTGAGCTCGGGGGAGGCGGATGGGGAGGCGGGTGTGGATGTGGATGTGGTTGCGGACGGCTTGGATATCCGCGATTCAGTGGAAATGTCGGGTGGGGCGTGACCGGGTACGGCCTGGTCGAGCGTCATGGAGGCTCCACGGGCGGGGGAGGGCGACGCCAGGTGCACGACGACAGCGCGCAGCCTTGCGAAAGGGGAGCTGAGAGAGGAGAGCTGAGAGCGTAGAGCTCGGGGCGCAGAGCTCGGAGCGAAGAGCTAAGGGAGGTGAAAGAGCGTCAGCAGCCGCGGCGACATGCGGCGGAGGCCACCCGCAGCAGGTCGATGTGACCGCGCGTGGTGAGCAGGGCTGACGTAGACATGTGGCCGAACGTAGCCGTGTGCTCCGAGACGGGTCAAACGTCGTCTCGGCTGGTGGACCTTTGTTGCGCGGGTATTGCGATGACGCACACGGCAGTGCGCCACAGCCTGGAGTCTGTGGCGCACCGGTCGTGGGGTGGGTGGCGATCTGGCGGGCTACCCCACGCGCTCGATCCGCGCGTTGCGGATGAGGAACTTGCCCGACTCACGGACCTGCTCGAACGCCGCATTGTTGAGCAGCACACAGCTGCCCGACGTCGAAGTCACGGACACGGTGGTCGACTTGTTGTTGTCCAGGTTGGTCACCTTCAGTTCGGTACCGACGGGGAATTGGCCGCTGGACGCGGCTGGTGAGCCGCCTTCGCCGGAGAGGGTCACCGTTGACCCGGGGCAGACGACATCGCCGTCCGGCGCTGCGGAGCCCTGCGCCTGATCGTCGGGAGCGGAGGCGGACGGGGATGCGGACGGGGATGCGGACGGGGATGCGGGTGGGGACGCGGGTGGGGACGCGGGTGAGGATGCCGGCGGCGCCGCGGCACAGCCGGCCGCCTTCTGCTGGGCCTCGATCTGCTTGATCACGGCTTCGCGGTTGGCGATCCGGTCGGCTGACTGGGCGTCAGGGTTGGCCTGCTGTGCGGCGATGAACTTCTGGTTGTTGCTCAGCGCGGTCGCCAGTCCGTCGCACGCCGCCGATGCCTGGCTGGTGCCCGTGGTGACGATGGCGATGCCGCCGACCAGCGTCGCGGCACTGGCGAAGAGGGTGATCTTTGTACCCTTGCCGACTCTTCTCTTTCGGGACACGCATGACTCCTGTCCTCGATGTAGAACCCCGGGGGCGCGGGTTCGGTTGCCTGCCAGTACGTCGAGGGCCATCGGCCCGCTCAGGCCCGCTGCGAAGTTGTCCGGGGATGACAAGGCTGGATGGCCGCCGTGCCCGGATGCCGTGCCCGGATGCCAAGCCCGGATGACAAGCCCGGGTGGACTGACGGCGCGTGCCGGGGCTGGTGGTGCGGGCATGGGTGCGCGGGCAGGATGCGGCGTGTGACGACGACGCGGACGTGTGAGGCGTGCGGTACGGAGCTTTCGGCGCACGGTGAGCGGGCGAGCGACGGCAGGCCCCGGGGCGGACGGCCCGCCCGCTACTGCTCCAGCGCGTGCCGCCAGCGAGCATTCCGGGCACGTGCCATGAGTGAACGCGCCATGACTGAACGTGCCATGGATGAACCTGCGATGCGTGAGCGCACGACGACGGGAAACCCGCCGGAGCGGGCCGCGCCGCACGCGGGCCCAGGGCTGCCGCATTCGCTGGACTCGTTCGTGGGGCGCGAGCGAGAGCTGGCACGACTGCGGACGCTGCTGAGGTCCGCACGGCTGCTCACCCTGGTCGGCCCCGGCGGGGTGGGCAAGACGCGGCTGGCGCTTGAGCTGGCAAGGGGGGTGCGCGGCAGCCGGGCGGGTCGTACGCAGATGGTGGAACTGGAAGCGCTCCATGACGGCGAGCTGCTCCCGCAGACCGTCGCCGGGGCCCTGGGGGTGGGCGAGCGCGGCGGGCGGGCGGGCGTCGAGGCACTCGTGCACGCCTTGGGTACCCGTACGCGGCTGATCGTCCTGGACAACTGCGAGCACCTGGTGGAGGCGTGCGCGCACCTGGCCGCGACCCTGCTCGCCCGCTGCCCCGGACTGCGGATTCTCGCCACCAGCCGGGAGCCGTTACGTGTGCCCGGCGAGGTGGTGTTCCGGGTGGGGGAGCTGTCGCTGTCGCCTGCCGGCGAGAGCCAGGTCGGCGAGGGCGAGGACACCGCGGTGCTGCTGCGCTCGGAGGCGGTCCGGCTCTTCGCCGAGCGGGCGCGAGCCACCGACCCCGGCTTCGCACTCGGCTCGGGCAACGCCCGTACCGTCGCCGAGATCTGCCGACGG
This sequence comes from Streptomyces sp. NPDC050636, assembly GCF_040654775.1. NCBI lineage: Bacteria > Bacillati > Actinomycetota > Actinomycetes > Kitasatosporales > Streptomycetaceae > Streptomyces > Streptomyces sp. NPDC050636. Next base: position 6,654 of record NZ_JBFAIP010000036.1, on the reverse strand, counting down.
CTGGACGGTCTGCCGCTGGCCATCGAGCTGGCGGCAGGCCGCACCGGTTCGCTCCCGCTGGGGGACATTCTGCGCGGGCTGGACGACCAGCTCTCCCTCCTCACCGACGGCAGCAGGACGGGACCGGGCCGCCACCGCGAGCTGCGCGCCGCGATCGACTGGAGTCACCGATTACTCGATCCCGTGGAGCGGGCGGTGTTCCGGCGCCTCTCCGTCCTCGGCGGCGGCTTCGACGCCAGGGGAGCGGCCGCGGTCTGCGCGGACGGCGGGGGTGGCGGCGCGGACACCGGGCGTGGCGGCGCGGGTGCCGGGGTGCGGCCAGAAGAGGTGCTGCGTGTGGTGTGCGCCCTGGAGGCCAAGTCCTTGATCGTACGGATGCGGGACGGCGATCCGGACACGGCGCGGTTCCGGCAGCTCAGCGCGATCCGTACGTACGGGATGGACCGGCTCGCCGAGTCCGGAGAGCTGCACACGACCTGGCACCGTGCGCTGGACCGGCTGGCCGGCCAGGCGGCCGGTGCCCCGGCGTCGGTGTTCGCCGACACCGCGGAGGGGCCGCTCAGCGGCGAGCGGGAGAACCTCGCGGCGGCCGTCGCGTACACCTCCGGCCGTTCCGACAGCCGCTATGTCCCGCTCGCGATCGCACTGGCCCGATCGCGGTACCAGCAGGAACAGCTGACGGCCGCCCGGACGTTGTTGTCGGGGGTGCTGGAGCGGGCGTCGGACGGTGTCCATCGGGGCGTGGCGCTGGCGCTGGCCGCGCGTTCGGCCTGTCTCCAGGCGGATCACACGGCCGCACTCGCCCTCGCCGACGAGGCGGTGGCCGTCGAGCGTGCCGGGAACTGCCCCGGAGGACTGGTCAACGCCCTGGACGCGCTGGGGGCCGCGCGGCTGTGCCGGAGCGAGTTCCCCGATGCCGTCGCCGTCTTCGCGGAGTGCCTCGGTGTCGTGCGTACGCTCCACCGCCCGCTGGACACCGCGCTCTGCCGGCACCACCTGGCCTGGGCCCTGCTGCACACGGGCCGGGCGACGGAGGCCGATGAGCTGATGGCGCGGTGCCTGCCCGAGCTGAGGGCGGGCGCCCCTGCGGGGCAGGTGACGGCGGCGCTGCACACCGTCGGCGCCATCCGGCTGGCGCAGCGGGACTTCGACGCCGCCGAGGCCATGTTCGCGGAGGTGCTCCACATGACGTCCGGGGAGAGCTACCACGCGCTCTATCCGCTCGAAGGGCTCGCCATTGTTGAGGGTGAGCGGGGCGATATGCAGCGGTCGTTGCGGCTGTACGCGGCTGCTGCTGCGGCACGGCGGCGACTCGACACGGAGCCTGAGGCGCACTGGCGGGGGCAGGTGGAGGCGGCGGCAGCGCGGGCGAGGGACCGGCTCACTCAATCCGGGGCGCAGGCGGCGCTGGCGGCGGGCCGAAGGCTGCACGGAGACGCGCTCGTTGCGTATGCGCTGCGGGGCCGGCGTGGCGGTTCCGTACGCGTCGACGGCGCCGCCTGTGCCGTTGTTGTGTCCCCGCTGACCGAGCGCGAGACGGTGGTCGCCGGGCTCGTCGCGGAGGGCCTGACCAACCGGCAGATCGCCGCACACCTGGGCCTGTCCAAGAGCACCGTCGCCAGTCATCTCGACCGGGTCCGGGACAAGTTGGGAGTCCGGTCCCGTACGCAGATCGCGCTGTGGGTCGCCGGGCAGGCTCCGCGGCATCCCGGCGCCGAGGTTTCGTAACGCGCGCAGGTCACCGGTCATCCGACCGATGTGAGTGGGCCGCGCGGCGGCAGAGGCTGTCCGGGCGAATCGCTCCCGGACGACCGCACGGTCGCCCCACGACCCTACGACCCCACGACCTCACGGTCGCCGGCCGACCCCACGACCCCACGACCTCACGACGGGACAAGGAGACGCGGATGCGTAACGGCAAGGAGAAGAGCTCAAGGAGAGCGTTCATCAAGACCACCTCCGCAGGCGTGACTTCGGTCGCCCTCGCGGCGACCGTGGCCGCCTCGGCCGGGCCGGAGGCCTCCGCGGCCGAGCCGCGGAAGGCGCGCTGCGATGGGCTCCCCCTGGCCGTCACCCCGGCCTGCTCGGGCCACGAGACGCCCGCGGCCATCGAGGGCCCCCTGTTCAAGCCCGACTCCCCGGAACGGTCGGACCTGATCACGCCCGGCATCCGCGGCGTCCGACTCGACCTCGGCGGAGTCGTCCACGACACGGCCTGCAAGCCGCTGCCGGGGACGCTCATCGAGTTCTGGCAGTGCGACCAGAACGGTGACTACGACACCTCGGGATTCTCGCTCCGCGGTCACCAGTACACGAACAGCCGGGGCGCCTTCCGGCTCCGGACGATCATCCCCCGGGACTATTGGGGCCGTTGGGGCCAGCGTGCGCCGCACATCCACACCCAGGTCCAGTCACCCGGCGGCCCCGTGCTCATCACCCAGCTCTACTTCCCCGACGACACCGAGGCGTACGGCCGGGACTTCGCCGCCCTCAACGCGGCAGACCGCCTCCTCAACCGCGCTTGCACCATCAGGCTCACCGCCACCCCCGAGAACACCCGCTACACCGGCACATTCGACTTCGTCCTCAAAACCACGGCCTAGGTCGGCCTTCCCTACCCCTGCCCTCATCATCAACTCCCCCTGCCCTCGTCAACTCCCTCACCAGCGAAGGAATTCCGTGATGCCATCGAGTACGTCGTCGTCCCGGGGGCCGAGGCCCGGCCGGGTGCCCCTGCTGGCGGCGGTTGCCGTCACCGTCGCGGCCGGGAGCCTGGCCGCCGTCGGCCTGAACGGTGGTCCGACCGCCTCGGCAGCGCCCACCGTCCCCGCGTCGTCTGCCCCATCCGTGACCGACTCCTCCGCCGTGTCCTCGTCCGCATCGCGCTCCGGCCAGTGGCAGCGGACTCCGGTACCCGTGACGAAAGGCGACCTGACCGCCATAGCCGCTCTGGGCGACAAGCAGGCCTGGGCCGTGGGCTACCGATTGAAGAGCGCGACCGCGCTCGAAGCCGTAGCACTCCGCTGGGACGGTACGTCCTGGGCCCAGGAGTCCACGCTCCCGGAGAACAGCTTCCCGCAGGCCCTCACCGTCCGGTCCGCCGACGACATCTGGGCCGTCGGCACCGCCACCGAGCACTGGGACGGCAAGACCTGGACGACGCGCCCTCTGGACCGCGATCCGGCCGGCCGGGTGGTACCCGAAGCCGTGACGACGACAGCCGACGGGCAGGCGTGGACGGTGGGCCGGGCGATGGCCCGGTCGATCAAGGACTCCGTGCCCGCCATCCAGACGTGGGACGGCAGGAGTTGGCACCGACAGCCGCTGCCCGACGTCGGTAAGGGTGAGCTGAACGGTGTGACGGCGGTGGCACCGGACGACGTCTGGGCCGTGGGCGCGTCCTACGCCGTGGACGAGAAGTCGCCGCAGACGGCTCTGCTGCTGCACTGGGACGGCACGACCTGGAAGCGGGTCGACGTGGACGGCCCGGCGGCAGGCCACGCCTGGCTCGGGGGGATCACCGCGTTCGCCGCCGACGACATCTGGGCGGTGGGCGGCCGAACCTCGGGAAGCGCGGAGCGCCCCTACACGGTGCACTGGGACGGCGCGAAGTGGTCGGCAGCGGAGACCCCGGACGTGGCGGACGGGCGGCTGCGCGCCGTCGGCCGGGCCGGGGGCGGTGAGCTCTGGGCGGTCGGCGGCAAGGGTGCCGCGCCCGTCGCCCTGCGCTGGAACAGGCAGGACAAACGGTGGGACAGGGCAGCAGGCCCGGGTGTGGTCGTACGGGGTTTTGCCACAGTGCCGAAGAGCGCCGGCCTCTGGGTCGCGGGTATTGCCGAACAGGGGGACCTCGTTCCGGCGATCACCCGTATGAAGGGCTGATTCGGCGGCGTGGAGAAGTGCCGGTCTTCAGATGCGCGATGCGGCTGATTTTCCGCAGATTGTGTGCAGCTTATGTGCAGTGAATTTGCGGTAAATGAAAAGGCGCAGGTGCTGCACTACCCGCAGATCGCGATCTTGCCGGTGGGCGTCGTCGGGGGCGAATCCGGACACCAGTGATCATCGTGGGGTGTGCGGACAAACGATGAAAAAATGGCCGACGCTCACCCCTGAGATCCGGAGGGCGTCACCGACGTGCCGCACACCCCATCCACTGTGCCGATCCGCCGACTTGACGCCCTGTCGCACAGGCCTCCCGTCTTTGCTTGGCCAATACACAACTCTCTTTCATATCGGTACCGCGTCGATTCTTGACGGCGACGCGACGGTGTCGTTCACTTCAGCAGTTCGGGGCCGGTCAGGGCGGCCCCATGGGAGGTACCTGAAATGAATGCAAGACTGCGTCGCATCGTCACAAGTGCGATGGCACTTTCGCTCGCCGTGCCGTTGGCGGCATGCGGAGAGGAACAAACCGACGCAGGTGCCGGCGAGAAGACCATTGGCCTGCTTCTGCCGGAGAACAAGGCGGCCCGTTACGAGAATTTCGACTACCGAATCATTTCGCGGCGGATAGCGACGCTCTGCCTTGAATGTGAATTGGACTACCGCAATGCAAAGTCGGCGGTAGACACCCAGAAAATGCAGTTCGAGGGCCTGGTGAAAAAGGGTGTCAAGGTCATCATCCTGGACCCGGTCGACGCCCAGGCCGCCAAGAGCTGGGTGAACTCGGCCGCCAAGAAGGGCGTCAAGGTCATCGCGTACGACCGGCTCGCCGAGGGCGATGTCGCCGCCTACGTCTCCTACGACAACGAGAGCGTCGGCCGGCTCCAGGGGCAGGGCATCGCCACGGCGCTGGGCTCCCAGGCGTCGACCGCCAATGTCGTCATGATGAACGGCTCGCCGACCGATCCGAACGCGCCGTCCTTCAAGAAGGGCGCACACGGCGTCCTCGACCGCAAGGTCCAGAAGATCGTTTCTGAGAACGACATCCCCGACTGGTCGCCGGCCGAGGCCAAGAAGAAGATGACCGAGGTCATCAATGCCCTTGGCCCGGAGGGGTTTGACGCCGTCTACTCGGCCAACGACGGCATGGCCGGCGGCATCGCCGAAGCGCTCAAGTCGGCCGGCATCAGGAATGTGCCGCTCGGCGGTCAGGACGCCGAACTCCCCGCACTGCAGCGCATCATTAGAGGCACTCAGTCCTTCACCATCTACAAGGAGGTCAGGCCGGAAGCCGAAACCGCTGCCGAGATCGCCTTCCGTCTTCTGGAGGGGAAGAGCATCAAGTCCCTGACCTCGACGACCGCCGACAGCGCCAGCAAGTCCGGCATTCCTGCCAAGTTGTTCAGCGCTGAGATCGTCACCAGGAAGAATTTGAAGGACACGGTGGTTCAGGACGGCGTCGTCCGCGTCGACCTGCTCTGCACCAAGGACCTTGCCACCGCCTGCAAATCGCTCGACCTGAACTGATTCCTGACGCCATTACCTCGTAGGGGGCCTGTCGCTGCGGAGCGGCAGGCCCCCTGCTTGTTGTCTCCGTGGACCGGCTGAGCCGGCTGGACGGGCTGGGCTGTGGGCTGGCTGAGCCGTCGGTCGGCTAATGCGGATGCCCATGCCCGGTCCCGTGTCGTAACCTCCACCTGCCCCATTGCCCCTATTGCCCCGAGAGGACCAGCCCGCTCCGATGCCGCAGCAAACCGAGGTCACCATCCAGGAGTTGACGGTCGCCGGGCCCGGCGCGGGGCCGTACGCGCTCGCTTCCGGGCCGGACGGCGCGCTGTGGTGCACGCTGGTGCACGGGGGCGGCATCGCGCGGGTCACCACGGAGGGCAAGGTCACCACGTACGACCTGGAATCCGCCTCCGGCGGTCCGACGATGATCACCGCGGGGCCCGACGACGCCCTCTGGTTCACCGAGTTCAAGGAGCACCGCATCGGCCGGATCGGCACCGACGGCCGGATCCGGTCGTTTGCCCTGCCGACCGAGCAGGCCGGGCCGCTCGGCATCGCCGCCGGGTCCGACGGCGCCCTGTGGTTCACCGAGTCCGCGGTCGACCGCATCGGCCGCATCACCACCGACGGCGAGATCAGCGAGTTCGCTCTGCCGACCGCCGGCGGCTTCGCGTCGGTCATCGCACCGGGCCAGGACGGCGCCCTCTGGTTCACCGTCAATCAGGCCGGCGGCAAGATCGGGCGGATCACGGTCGACGGCGACATCGGCCTCCATCCGCTGCCCACCCGCGAGGCGGGGCCGGTCGGGATCGCTCCAGGGCCGGACGGCGCGCTGTGGTTCGTGGAGATCGCCGCCGGCCAGATCGGCCGGATCGCCGCCGACGGCACCATCGCTGAATTCCCGCTCCCGGACCGGGAGTCCCGCCCGCACGCCATCGCCGCGGGCCCGGACGGCGCCCTGTGGTTCACCGAGTGGGGCGCCGGCCGGATCGGCCGGATCACCACCGAGGGCCGGATCGACGGCTACGACCTCCCGGACCGCGCCTCGGAGCCGCACGGCATCACACTCGGCCCCGACGGCGCGCTGTGGGTTGCCCTGGAGACGGGATCGCTCGCCCGGATCGTTGTCCCGCAAGACTGATCGGATCGTCGTCCGGCAAGACTGACCGGACCGGCGGCCGGTGCGGTCGGCCTAGGGGCTCTCCGATGGATCATGGCCGGGCCCGCGCCCTGACCCAGGCGGCGTACAGAACGTCCACCACC